>CAYJQV010000019.1:0-24080 GCA_964372395.1 uncultured Planctomycetia bacterium
GGTGGAGTTCAGCCGGCGAGGGCCGGGTGGGACAAGCCGGCCTCGACCGACCGAGCGGGCACGGATCGCGTTCCGGGAGCTGCCAGGCCGGCGAGAGCGAGGGAGGGAGAGAGCGAGGCGCCACGCCGGGGCGCCGAGCGTACGGCGGTCCCGCCCGGCCCTCGGGGGCTGAATGAACCGGATCCTCGTCACCGGCGGCTCAGGTTTCATCGGCTCGAACTTCGTCCGCCGGCTATTGGGCCGCCACGCGGATCTCCGGGTGGTGAACCTGGACAAGCTCACCTACGCAGGCAACCGCGCCAACCTGCGGGATCTGGAGAAGGACCCCCGGTACCGCTTCGTGGAGGGGGACATCGCGAAGCCGGAGGATGTGGAGAGCGCCATCGATGGCTGCGAGGCGGTGATCCACTTCGCAGCGGAGTCGCACGTCGATCGCTCGATCCAGAATGCGGCCGAGTTCCTCCGGACGAACGTCCTGGGGACGCACGTCCTGCTGGAGTCCGCGCGCCGGGGGACGATTCAGCGGTTCGTTCATATTTCCACGGACGAGGTGTACGGCTCGCTGGCGGAGGGCGCGGCGGACGAGGAAAGCCCGATGCGGCCGAACAGCCCCTATGCGGCCAGCAAGGCGGCGGGGGACCACCTGGTGCGGGCCTACGGGGTGACCCACGGCCTGCCGGCCATCGTGATCCGCGGCAGCAACAACTATGGCCCCTATCAGTTCCCGGAGAAATTCCTTCCGCTGCTCATCACCAACGCCCTGGAGGATGAGCCGCTGCCGATCTATGGGGACGGGCGCTACGTCCGGGAGTGGCTCTATGTGGAGGATTTCTGCGAGGGGATTGAGCTCTTGTGGGAACGGGGTGCGCCGGGCGAGGTGTACAATCTGGGGTCTGGCGACCACCGGGTGAACCTGGACGTGGCCCAGGCGATCCTGGACAGGGTGGGCAAGCCGCGGCAGCTGATGCGGCATGTCGCGGACCGACCGGGGCACGACCGGCGGTATGCCATCACCTCAGAAAAGGCACGGGCCCTGGGGTGGCGGCCAAGGCACCGCTTCGAGGAGGGGTTGGAGAAGACGATCGCTTGGTACCGGGAGCACAGGGAATGGTGGCAGCCCCTCAGGGAGAGGCAAATGAAGTCGGAGGGGTCCTCGGTGAAAGGTGGATGAGGGTTCTGGTGACGGGAGCCACGGGGCTCCTGGGATCGGATATCTGCCGTGTCCTGGGCAGACAGCACGAGGTCGTCGGCTGGGCCAGAACGGGGCGCCCCGTGGGAGCGATGAGGGCGGCCGCGGTGGAGATCCGGCACGAGGGGTTGGTGCGGCAGGAGATGGAACGATCGAAGCCGGATCTGGTCATCCATTGTGCTGCTGTGAGCGACGTGGATCTCTGTGAGCGGGATGAGGGGCTGGCCTGGGGCGTGAATGTCACCGGGGTGGTGAACGTGGCCAGGGCGGCGGAGGACGCCGGGGCCCGGCTCATCGCGATCAGCACCGATTACGTCTTCGATGGAGAGCTGGGGAGGCCTTATCGGGAGGGGGATCCCACGCATCCGGTCAATCAGTACGGCCGAAGCAAGGAGGCGGGAGAGCAGGCGGCGTTGCGGGGATGCAGCCGGACACTGGTGGTCCGGGTGAGCGGCCTCTTCGGCAGCGCCAGGGCGAATTTCGTGACGGAGACCGTTCAGCGTCTGCGCAAGGGAGAGGAAGTGCCCGCAGTGGCGGACCAGACCTACTCCCCATCCTATACACGGGATCTCGCCGAGGGGATCGCCGAGCTGCTTCGCGAGCGCACGCTGCCCGAGGGCATCCTTCATCTGAGCAACGGGGGCGGCGGCACGCGGATCGACGTGGCACGCGAGATCGCCGCGGCGCTGGGACTCTCGAAGCCGGTGCTGGTCCCGCGAACGTGGGCGGAGCTGGGCCGGCCGGCGCGGCGGCCCGCCGATTCCCGCCTCGACTGCGGCCGGTTCCGGCGGATCACCGGCCAGCCGCTCCGCTCCTGGCAGGAGGGGCTGCGGGCGTTTGTGAAGGAGGGCGCTTAGGCTGTGGGGGCTGAGCTGCCGAAATCGCTCATCCGCAAGATCGAGAACCGCACCGCCCGGATCGGGGTGATCGGACTGGGGTATGTGGGGCTGCCCCTGGCGGTTGAATTTGCCCAGGAGGGTTACCGGACCGTGGGCATTGACCTGGATGGGAGGCGGGTCGCCGATCTCAGCCGGGGCCGCTCCTACATCGCAGACGTTTCCGGGGAGGCCCTGAAGCCGCTGCTGGCATCCGGGAAGCTCTCCGCGACGACCCGGTACCAGGCGCTCCGGAAGCTGGATGGGGTGATGATCTGCGTCCCGACCCCGCTGCGCAAGACGAAGGAGCCGGACATCTCCTACATCGTGGCGGCCTCGGAGGCGCTGGCCAGGCATCTGCACCGGCATCAGATCATCGTCCTGGAGTCCACCACCTATCCCGGCACCACGCGGGAGCTCATCCTTCCCTTGCTGGAGGCGACCGGCCTGAAGGCAGGGGTCGATTTCTTCCTGGGATTTTCACCGGAGCGGATCGATCCGGGGAATGCCGATTACCGGACCGACAACATCCCCAAGGTGGTGAGCGGGATCACCCCGGCGTGCCGGAAGGCCATTCAGCTCCTCTACAGCCAGGTGATCCGCAAGGTGGTCGCGGTCTCCTCCACCGACGTGGCGGAGATGGTGAAGCTCCTCGAGAACACCTTCCGGTCGGTGAACATCGGCCTCGTGAACGAGATTGCCCTCATGTGCCACCGGCTCAAGCTGGACGTGTGGGAGGTGATTGAGGCCGCAAAGACCAAGCCGTTCGGCTTCATGCCCTTCTACCCCGGCCCCGGCCTGGGCGGCCATTGCATTCCGATTGACCCCCTGTACCTGTCCTGGAAGGCGCGGCTGCACGGCTTTGAGCCGCGCTTCATCGATCTCTCCTCGCAGGTGAACGCCTCGATGCCGGAGTACGTGGTCGGGCGGATCACCGAGGCGCTCAACCGACGGGGGCACCCGCTGAAGGGCTCCCGGATCCTCATCCTCGGGGTGGCCTACAAGCCCAACGTCACCGACACCCGGGAGTCGCCCGCGCTGGAGATCCTGCAGCAGCTTATCGCGCGCGGGGCCCGCGTGGCGTACCACGACCCCATGGTTGCCCGTTTCTCCGTGAACGGCCGTGCCCTGCGCTCGGTTGGGCTGTCGAAGTCTGTCCTGTCCCGCTCGCACTGCACGGTCATCGTGACGGACCATGCGGGCGTGGACTACCGCAGCGTGCTGCGGCACGCCCGCCTCATCCTGGATACCCGAAACGCCTTGAGGGGCTTCCAGGTGAATTCCCATCGGGTCGTTCGCCTCTGATCCCCCTTCTGGACCTGACGCGGCAGACCCGCCGCATCCAGCCTGAGCTGGAGAGGAGCATCCGCCGGGTCCTCTCGCGGGGTCGGTTCATCCTGGGCCGGGAGCTCCGCCGATTCGAGCGGGAGTTCGCCCGCTTCTGCGGATGCCGTTACGCGGTCGGCGTGGCCTCCGGCACCGACGCCCTGGAGCTGGCCCTGCGGGCGGCAGGGGTGGGTCCGGGGGATCGGGTGGCGACCGTTTCCTTCACCTTCCTGGCGACGGTGGATGCGATTCTCCACGCGGGCGCCCGGCCGCTCTACGTGGAGATCGACCCGACGACCTTTACCATGGACCCGAAATCCCTGGAGCGGGCGCTGCGCCGGCTGGCCCCTGCGGCGCGGCGGCGTGTCAAGGCGGTCATCCCGGTGCATCTCTTCGGTCACCCCTGCGATATGAGCGCCATCCGTCGGATTGCCCGCCGGTACGGTCTGAGGGTCGTGGAGGATTGCGCGCAGGCCGCCGGAGCAAGATGGCGAGGGCGCCCGGTGGGAAGCTGGGGGCACCTGGGATGCTTCAGCTTCTTTCCGTCGAAGAATCTGGGGGCCTTCGGAGACGGCGGGGCGGTCGTGACCGACTCCGCCGCGCTGGCGGGGACGTTAAGGCGCTTGCGGAACCACGGGCGCCGGGAGGACGGCCAGCAGGTGGCGCTGGGCCGGAACAGCCGGCTGGATGAGCTCCAGGCGGCCATCCTTCGGGTGAAGCTCAAGCATCTGCCAGGATGGGTCGGGCGGAGGCGGGCCCTGGCCCGATCCTATACACGGCAATTGTCCGGCCTGGCTTCCGTGCGCACCCCCGAAGAGATGCCGGGCGCCAGACACTCCTTCGGGCTCTACTGCATCCGCATTCCGCGCCGTGATGCGGTCCAACGGCGGCTGGCTGTGAAGGGGATTGCCACTCAGGCCTATTACCCCGTCCCGGTTCATCGCCAGCCGCTCCACCGCAGGAGCCGCCAGAGGATCCATCTTCCGCACACCCGGAAGGCGGCCGGGGAGATCCTGGCCCTTCCGCTCTTCCCGGAGCTCACCCCGCAGGAGGTTCGGCGGATTGTGGCAGTCCTTCGGGAGGCCGCTGGGGCGCGGCCCTGACCGGCTTGGTGCACCCGGCGCCGGGGGGGACGCTAGTCCGGGAGCTGTCGGGTGATGAATTCTCCGATGGCGATGGAGGCGGTCGCCGCGGGGGAGGGGGCGTTGACCACGTGGAGCGATTGCGCTCCCCGAACGAGATGGAAGTCATCAAGTAAGGTTCCCGCGCGGTCCACCGCCTGGGCCCGCACGCCGCTCTTGGAAGGGACCAGGTCCTCTTCCCGCACCGCCGGGACCAGGCGCTGAACAGATCGGGCGAAGCGCTTCTTGTTCAGGGAACGGATCCATTCCTGCCAGCCGCTCTTCCAGAACCTCGCCGTCATCTTCCAGAATCCGGGAAAGCGGGCCATCTCGAGCAGGTCCGGCACGCTCAGATCCCACCTGCGGTAACCCTCCCGCTTGAAGGCCAGCACGGCGTTGGGTCCCACCTCGACCGCCCCGTGCATGGTGCGGGAGAGATGCACCCCGAGGAAGGGCAGGGCAGGATCGGGCACCGGGTAGATGAGCCCCCGCACGAGATGCCGGCGTGAGGGGACCAGCTCGTAATATTCTCCGCGGAAGGGGATGATCTGCGCGGCCATGGGCTCCCCGCCGGTCCGGGCGATCCGGTCGGAGAAAAGCCCGCCGCAGTTGATGAGGAACCGGGCGGCGATCTCCCCTCGTGATGTTTGCAGGAGCAGCGTGCCGCCGCTGCCCGGTGCACGGATTCCGAGGAGCCTGGTTCCGGTCGAAATCTGCGCGCCCCTTTCCCGGATCTCTTGCGCAAAGAGGGCGGCCACCTTCCTGAAGTCGACGATCCCGGCGCCCGGCACGTGGAGTCCCCGGAGTCCGCTGGCCTCGGGCTCGATCTCCTTGAGCTCCTCCGCTCCGACCAGGCGCAGCCCGGGGACACCGTTGGCTGTTCCCCGGCGGTGAAGCTCGGCCAGGCGGGGCAGCTCCTCCTCGGAGAGCGCCACGACCACCTTGCCGCACAGCTCGAAGGGGATGCCCTGCTCCCTGCACAGGGCGATGAGGGCGCGGCCCCCCCGGACGCACAGATCGGCCTTCAGGGTTCGGGGCCGGTAATAGATGCCGGAATGGATGACGCCGCTGTTGTGGCCGGTCTGGTGGAAGGCGAGCTCCGTCTCCTTTTCCAGCAGGAGCAGGCGCATCCCCGGCCTCTTCCTCGCGAGGGAAAAGGCGGTGGCCAGGCCGACGATGCCGCCACCCACAATGACCGTGTCGAAGGTTGTCCCGCTCATTTCGCCCCTCCGGGGATTCTGCTATCATATCCGAAATGAAGGCGAACGTGCGTACCCAACGACGCAGATTCCCAGCCTTCAGGGGTGCGCGAGGGGGCTGGGCTGCCTTGGGCAGCCCAGGGGAGCCCCGCACGAGGCGACGGACAGGAGCCTCGGCCTTGCGGGGCGGGTGGCCGACCCGGAGTGAGCGCAGCGGACGAAGGGCGCTGCCCCTCGCCTTCCCTGGAGGAGGGTGGTCCCAGAGGGAACCCTCGGTTCCCTCTGGAGAGCGGAGGCGCTAGCCGACGCGATGCGGATTCTTATCACCGGCGGAGCGGGCTTCATCGGCTCCCATCTGTGCGAGCGGTTCATCTCGCAGGGCCACAGCGTCCTGTGCGCGGATAACTTCCTCACCGGCCTGGAGTCCAACATCGCGGGGATCTCCGCAAATCCGCGTTTCACGCTCATCCGACACGACATCAGCCGGCCCCTGGAAGTCGAGGGGGCGCTGGACCATCTGCTTCACTTTGCATCCCCTGCAAGCCCCGCGGACTATTTGATCTATCCGCTCGAGACCCTGAAGGTCGGCTCGGCAGGCACCTGGAATGCCTTGGAGCTGGCCCGAGCCAAGAAGGCAAGGTTCCTTCTCGCCTCCACCTCGGAGGTGTATGGGGATCCCCAGGTTCACCCCCAGCCGGAAAGCTATTGCGGCCACGTCAACCCGGTCGGGCCCCGGAGCTGCTACGACGAAGCGAAGCGTTTTGCTGAAGCCCTGACCACGGCTTGCCACCGGGCCCGGAAACTGGATACCCGAATCGCCCGGATATTTAATACCTATGGGCCCCGGATGCGGCCTGAGGATGGCCGTGCCATTCCGAACTTCATCACCCAGGCCCTTTCGGGGAAGCCGCTGACCATTTACGGGGATGGTTCCCAGACACGCTCCTTCTGCTACATCTCGGACCTGGTGGACGGCATCTGCCGTCTGATGGAGAGCGACCTCAGCGAACCGGTGAACCTGGGCAACCCGCAGGAGCTGACCCTCCTGAACCTGGCCCGGCGGATCCTCCGATTGACCGGCTCCTCCAGCGCAATACAGAGGAAGGAGCTGCCGGCGGATGACCCAAAGGTCCGCTGCCCGGACATCGCGCTGGCGCGCCGCCGGCTCGGGTGGGAGCCGGGGGTCGGGCTTGAGGAGGGCCTGGTAAAGACGATCGCCTGGTTCAAAGAGCTCCTGGTTCAGAGAAATCTTGGTTGACAGCCGCCGCAAAATCGGCTAACGTTCACTCGATGAACAACCGGGCCTCTCCCCCGTAACTCCATGAAATCCGAACCCTTCCGGGATCTGCAGTTCCTAGAGGAGCTGACCCAGAACCCCCACGTCACCCAGCGTGATCTGGGCAAGCGGATGGGCCTGGCTCTGGGGCTTGTGAATCTTCGCTTGCGCCACCTTGGCGCGCAGGGGCTCATTGAGATCCGCGGTGCGGAGAGAAACCGGACCGAGTATCTGCTGACGCCGAAAGGGATCCAGGAACGGGAGCGGCTGGCCGCGGAGCATCTGGATCACTCGATGCGGACCTACCAGGACGCCCGGCGCTTCCTCACCGGAAGCACCGAGGTGGTGATCCTCTGCGGAGGGAAGGGAAGCCGCCTGAAATCTCTCGCCGCCTCCGTTCCGAAACCGCTGCTCTCCGTAGGCGGAGAGCCGTTTCTGTTGCGGCTGCTGGTGAGGCTGAGGGAGGAGGGATTCCGGCGGTTCCTCCTGGCGGCACAGCATCTCCCGGAGCAGTTCCATCGATTCCTTGAGCGGTATCCGCTGCAGCTGGAGGGGGTCCGGCTGATCGTTGAGGCGGAGCCGCTGGGCACCGGCGGCGCGCTCCGCCACGCGGCGGCGGAGGTGACCTCGCGCCATTTCCTGGCGCTCAACGGAGATTCCTGGGTGGATCAGGCGCTGGCGCCTGTGGTCGAAGAGCACCTGCGGGCAGGCCGGCAGGCCACCGTGCTGGCAGTGCGGGCCAAGCATGTGGAAGGGCCCGCACGGCAGAAAGGGCTGCTGCAGCTGGGGCCGGAGCGGGAGATCCTTGGGTTTCAGACTCAGACTCTGGAGAGCGCGGGGGGGGACTGGATCAACGGCGGCTGTTATGTCTTTGAGCGGGCCGCCGTGCTCGCGTGGCCAACCGGATCGTACAGCCTGGAGGCCCAATGGGGCTCGCTTTGGGCGGGCAGGAAGGCGGCTGCCTTCTGCTCGGAGGGGCGGCTGCTGGACATCGGGACGCCGCAGACCTACGGGCGGGCAGCGGAGGTCCTGGAGTCGATCCAGACGAGGGGAGCTCATTGAGATGAGGCCCGGGGCGACGGCTGCACCCGCGGTTGAGAGATCCCCGTACCGGATCACCTTCGGCCACATCGAGGTAGGCCCGCTCGGGCGGCGGCTGCTCCAGGAGGCCCTGGAGCGCAACTGGGTTTCCGAGGGGCCCAACGTCCAGAGGTTCGAGCGGGAGTTTGCGGGCAAGTTCGGCTATCCCCACGCGGTCGCCACCAGCTCTGGAACTGACGCGGGGATCGTGGCGATGTCGGCCCTGCTGGAGCGGGGCGCCCGGCGCGGGGACGAGGTGATCACGCCGGCGCTTGCCTTCGTGGCGACGGCTAACTGCATCCTGTCGGCGGGGCTCGTGCCGAGATTCGTGGACGTGGATCTGGACACCTTGAACATCGATCCGGAAAAGTTGGAGGCGGCGGTGACACCCCGGACGCGGGCGATTCAGGTGGTCCACACGATGGGCAAACCGGCGCCGATGGGGCGGCTGATGGAGATCGCCCGGAGGCACCGCCTGGCGGTCATCGAGGACTGCTGCGAGGCGCACGGCGCCACCCTCAACGGCCGGGTGGTCGGCTCCTTCGGCGACCTGGGTCTGTTCAGCTTCTACGCGGCGCACATGATCTGCAGCGGGGAGGGGGGGATGATCGTCACCTCCGACCCGGAGCTGGCGGGGCTCTGCCGGTCGATCCGCAGCCACGGGCGGCGCGGCGGCCAGCTCTATTTCCATTTCGACCGGGTCGGCTACAACTCCAAGATGAATGACCTTGAGGCGGCGATCGGACTGGAGGGGCTGGACAACTTTCACAGGACCTTCTCGGTGCGCCGGCGCCACCTGGCCCGCCTGTGGGAGCTCCTGAAGCCGCTGGAGGAGTGCCTGATCCTGTACCCGGACGCCCCCGGCGAGGTGACCTGCCCGCATGCGCTGCCGCTGGTGCTGCGGGACCCGACGGAATCGGTGGAAGGCCTGTACCGGCACTTGGAATCCAACGGGATCCAGTGCAAGACCCTGTTCGGCTCCCTGCCGACCCAGCACGGGGCGTTCCGTTTCCTGGGCCATTCCGATGGAAGCTTCCCGGTCTCCGAGCGGATCGGCCGGACCGGGCTTCATTTCGGAGTGCATCAGTATTTGACGGATGAGGACATCGGGTATGCTGCAGAAGTCGTCCAGTCCTATTTCCGATAAGGCGGCCAGCCCGCTGGAGCGGGCCGAGCTCCTGGGGCTTTACCGGAAACTCCTGCTGGCGCGGTATTCGGAATCCCGGATCCGCGAGGAGTATTTCAAGGATGAGATGAAAACCCCGGTCCATCTGGGCATCGGGCAGGAGGCGATTGCCGTCGGCGTCTGCCACCTCCTTCCCCCCGGCAGCAGGGTGTTCGGCACCTACCGCAATCACGCCCTGTACCTGGCTTGGACCGGGGACACGGACGGTTTTTTTGGGGAGCTCTACGGCCGGCAAACCGGGCCGGGCAAAGGGAAGGCCGGCTCGATGCATCTTTCGCTTCCGGAGAAGGGGTTGATGGCCACCTCGGCGGTCGTGGCGAGCACGGTCCCTGTGGCCGTTGGCACGGCGCTGGCCCATCGGTATCAGGACCGGCAGGCCTGGACGGCGGTTTTCTTCGGGGATGGAGCCGTGGAGGAGGGCGCTTTCTGGGAGAGCGTGAACTTCGCCTGCCTGCACCACCTGCGCATCCTCTTTGTCTGTGAAGACAACGGGTTGGCGATTCACACCCCGGCAAATCAACGACAGGGGTTCCGGTCCATCCCCGAGGCGCTGGCAGGGTTCCGTTGCCAGGTGATGGAAGCGGATGGATCGGACCTGCTCCACGTGGTGGAGCGGACGCGTCAGCTGATGCACCGGATGGAGGAGCAAGACCAGCCCGGCCTCCTCCACGCGACCTACTTCCGATTCCTGGAGCACGTAGGGCCTCTGGAGGATTTCGACAAAGGATACCGCCGGCGCCCGACGTCCGAGGAGAGGGAGCGGCTGGATCCGCTGAATCGGTATGAGAAGTGGATTCTTCAGCAAGGCATCTCCCCGGACGATCTCTCGGGGATCCGGGAGGAGGTTCGGAGTCGGATCGGCCGGTCGCTTCAGGCTGCTCAGGCGGCTCCGTTTCCTGCGCCGAGCGAGCTGCAGAGCGACCTTTACGCTGAGCCTGGCCCCTCGGTTCCTGAGGCCTCGCCTCAGGGTCCCCGATCCGAGCCGCAGGCCTTGGGCACCCCCTCGATCAGTTTTCGGGATGCCCTGGCCCTGGCCCTGAGGAGGGAGATGGAGGCGGATCCTTCCGTCTTCGTGTTCGGGCTGGATGTGCCGGACCATAAGAGGATATTCGGAAGCACGGCAGGCCTGCTCGAGCGATTCGGGCCAACCCGCTGTTTCGGGACCCCTCTTTCGGAGGAGGGGATGACCGGCGTCGCTTTAGGGGCCGCCATCGCAGGTCTGCGGCCGGTGCACGTCCACATCCGGGCCGATTTCATGCTGTTGGGCATGAACCAGCTCGTCAACATGGTCTCGAACCTGCGCTACATGAGCGGGGGAAAGCTGCGCATTCCTCTGGTGATTCGGGCCATCATCGGGCGGGGGTGGGGGCAATCGGCCCAGCACAGCAAATCCCTGCATGGGATCTTCGCGCACATCCCGGGGCTGAAGGTGGTGGTTCCAGCCACGCCGCAGGATGCCTACGGATTGCTTCGATCCGCGGTGCGGGATGACAACCCGGTCATCGTACTCGAACACCGGTGGCTGTACGACGTCGTCGGCGAGGTGGATGAAGGCCGGACGGTCCCGATCGGCCCGCCGGAGGTGATCCGGTCAGGAGACGACGTGACGGTGCTGTGCACCTCCTGGATGAACGTCGAGGCGATGAAGGCCGCGGAGATCCTGGCTCGGAGAGACGTCCAGGTGGAGGTCGTGAACGTCCGGACGGTGGCCCCGATGGACAAGGGGCCGCTGGTGGATTCGGTCCGGCGAACCGGCCGCTGCATCGTGGCCGATTACGATTGGATCTTCTGCGGATTCTCGGCGGAGCTGGCGGCGACGATCTCGCACGACTGCTTCGGCCGGCTGAAGGCCCCGGTGGAGCGGCTCGGCTTCGCGCCGGTTCCCTGTCCGACCACGCGGCCCCTGGAGAATCTCTTTTACCCTTCTGCACCTCACATCGTCCGCTCCGTGGAGCGACTCCTCGGTCTGCCGGAGGCGGACCTGTCGGGGGAGAGCTTCTACAGCTACGAGCAGCGGTTCAAGGGGCCGTTCTGAGATGGGCGGCGGTTCGCGGAGCGCGCTGGCGTGAAGATCCTCGTGACCGGCGGGGCCGGTTACATCGGATCGGTCCTGGTTCCCGCCCTTTTAGGCCAGGGGCATCACGTCGCGGTGGTGGACAATTTTATGTACGGGCAGGGTTCCCTCTTGGACTGCTGCAGCCAGCCGAATTTAAGCGTGATTCGAGGAGACGCCCGCGACAAAAACGTCATCGCCGGCCCGCTGGCGGAGGCGGATTGGGTCCTTCCATTGGCGTGCCTGACCGGCGCCCCGTTGTGCGAGAGAGACCCCGTGGAGGCCAGGGGAGTCAACCTGGATGCCGTACGGATGATCCTCCGCATGCGCAGCCCCGCTCAGGGCGTCCTCTTTCCCACCACGAACAGCGGGTACGGCGTCGGGGAGGAGGGGATCCTCTGCACCGAGGAAACCCCCCTGCGGCCGGTCTCCACCTACGCCCGCTTGAAGGTGGAAGCGGAAAAGGCGGTCCTCGATTCCGGAAACAGCCTGAGCTTCCGCCTCGCCACCGCCTTCGGGGTATCTCCCCGGATGCGGCTGGACCTGCTGGTGAACGATTTCGTCTACCGGGCGACCACCGATGGGTTCGTTGTGTTGTTCCAAGGCCATTTCAGGCGGAACTACATCCACGTCCGCGACATCGCCCGCGCCTTTCTGCACGGCATGGAGCATTTCGAGACGATGAGGGGTGGGGCCTTCAACGTGGGCCTGAGCGATGCCAACCTTTCCAAGCGGGAGCTGTGCGAAGAGATCAAGAAACAGGTTCCCCGTTTTTACTTCGTGGAGGCGGAGATCGGACGCGATCCCGATCAGAGGAACTACATCGTCAGCAACGCCAAGATTGAAGCGACCGGTTTCCACCCTCAGGTGCCTCTGGAGACGGGAATCCGCGAGCTGATCAAGGGATACCAGATCATCCGGAGGAATGGATATGCCAACATCGCCTAAGATCGATCTGGTGCTCATCAATCCCGGCGGTCGGAAGACGATTTATCAGGGGTTGGGCGAGGCGTTGACCGCCATCGAGCCGCCGGTCTGGGCGGGGTTGATGGCCACCTACGTTCGGCGCAAGGGCTTTTCGGTCGAGATCGTGGATGCCGAGGCGGAGGGGCTGACGCCGGAGGAAACCGCGCAGCGTGTGGCGGAATGTGGCGCCCTGCTGGCGGCCGTGGTGGTTTATGGCCATCAGCCGTCCGCTTCGACTCAGAACATGCCGGCGGCAAGGGCCGCCTGCAGCGCCCTCCGGAGACAGACCCCCACCCAGAAGATCCTGCTGGTCGGAGGGCACGTCGCCGCCTTGCCAGAGCGGACCCTGCGCGAGGAGGAGGCCGATTTCGTCTGCTCCGGGGAAGGGCCCATCACCCTGCATGAGCTGCTTCTGGCATTGCGGTCGGGACGGGCCGAGGAGCTGGAGAAGGTGCGTGACCTTTGTTACCGAGTCGGGGACCAGGTCCGGGCCACGGGGCCGGCTCCGCTGCTGAGGGATCTGGACGGCGAGATGCCGGCCGTGGCGTGGGACCTGCTTCCGATGGAGAAATACCGGGCCCACAACTGGCATTCCCTGGAGGATCTCAAGCGCCAGCCTTACGCCGCGCTGTACACCACGCTGGGCTGTCCGTACCACTGCAGTTTTTGCTGCATCCAGGCCCCGTTCAAGAGCGGCGAAAGGGCCGCCGGTTTCAAGGGGGGGGTGAACACGTACCGGTTTTGGCCTGTCGATGCCGTGATCGGGCAGATCGATCTGTTGGTGAACCGGTACGGCGTCCGGAACGTCAAGATTGCCGATGAGATGTTCGTTCTGAACCTTCGGCACGTTTCCGGCATCTGCGATGCGATCATCGAACGCGGATACAAGCTGAACATCTGGGCCTACGCCCGCGTCGACACCGTTCAGGACGGCATGGCGGAGAAGCTGAAAAAGGCCGGCGTGAATTGGCTGGCGTTTGGGATCGAGGCGGCCAACGAGCGGGTTCGGGGCGACGTTCAAAAGGGGTTCGGCCAGGAGAAGATTTTCGAGACGCTGCGCAAGGTGCGGGAGGCCGGCATCCACGTGATCGGGAACTACATCTTCGGCCTACCGGAGGACAACCTGCAGACGATGCAGGAGACGCTCGACCTGGCGGTCGACCTCAACTGCGAGTTCGCCAACTTCTATTCGGCGATGGCCTATCCCGGCTCGGCGCTGTACAACGTGGCGGTCCGGGAGGGCTGGGCCTTACCGGAGCAATGGAGCGGTTATTCGCAGCACTCGTTCGACACGCAGCCCCTCCCGACCAAATACTTGGGTTCCGGCGAGGTCCTGGCCTTTCGAGACCGGGCCTTTCAGACCTACTACCGCTCCGAAAGATACCTGGAGATGGTGATCCGAACATTCGGGCCTCAGGCCGTCCGGCACCTTCAGGAGATGGCGAGCCAGCCGCTGCCGCGTCGGCACGTGCCCCAGGGGGTAGGGTGATCATCTCTCGCACCCCGTTCCGGATCTCCTTCTTCGGGGGCGGGACCGATTACGCCACCTGGCTGCGCGACCATCCGGGCGCCGCGCTGGCGACGACCATCCGCCGCTACTGCCACATCACCTGCCGCTGGCTGCCGCCGTTCTTCGAGCACTCCAGCCGGATCGTCTGGTCGCAGATTGAGCTGGTCCGGGACAACAGCGAGATCCAGCACCCCTCGGTGCGGGAGGTCTTGAGTTACCTTCAGATCCGGAGGGGGATCGAGCTCCATCACGACGGGGATCTGCCGGCCCGCACCGGCCTGGGCTCCAGCTCCTCCTTCACCGTCGGGCTTCTGCACGCGCTCTACGGCCTGCAGGGAATCATGCCCAGCAAGATGCAGCTGGCCCGGGACGCCATCCACGTGGAGCAGGAGCGCCTGAAGGAGAACGTGGGATCACAGGACCAAGTGATGGCCGCCTTCGGAGGGTTTAATCGGATTGATTTCAGTCGAAACGGGGAGATTCAGGTCTCCCCGGTCCTTCTCCAGCGGGAGCGCCTCCTCGAGCTTCAGGATCATTTGATGCTGGCGTACACCGGGATCTCCCGGACGGCGTCCGACATCGCGGCCGAACAGATCCAGGCCACGCAGCATAAGACCCATGAGTTGACTGCGATGTACGATATGGTCGATGAAGCGATCCGGATCCTTCAAAGCGGGGAAGAGTTGGAGGCGTTCGGCAGGCTCCTCAATGAGGCGTGGCATCTGAAGCGCAGCCTGACGGCTCGGATCTCCACCTCGGCGATTGACCAGCTGTACGAGGCGGCCCTGCGGCACGGCGCCATCGGCGGCAAGCTGCTGGGGGCCGGCGGCGGCGGCTTCCTGCTGCTGTTCGTCCACCCGGATCGGAAGGCGGAGGTGCGGGAGTCCCTCAGTGACTGCCTTCAGGTTCCGGTCGAGTTCGAGTCGGATGGAAGCCGGATCATCTTTTACGAACCGGAGGAGGGCGCCAGGAAGGCCGCCCGCTTGCCGGCGGAATCGGTGGAGAGTTGAGCCGCCCTTTTCGCTCCACCCTGCTGGTGATGACGCTGAATGAGGTGGAGGGGATTCAGGTCATGCTGCCGAGGGTCCGGCGGGAATGGGTCGATCAAATTCTTGTTGTCGACGGCGGCTCAACGGATGGTACCATTGAATGGGCGAAGGGCCATGGATACGAGGTCTACGTCCAGAGGCGACCGGGATTCCGGAGCGCCTACCTGGAGGCATGGCCGCTGGTCCGGGGGGATGTGGTGGTTTATTTCACCCCCGACGGCAACTCCGTGCCGGAGGCGATTCCCCGGTTGCTCGACCGGATGGAGGAGGGGTACGATCTGGTCATCGCTTCCCGTTACCTGGATGGGGCGCGGTCGGAGGATGATGATGCGGTGACGCGGTTCGGGAACTGGCTTTACCGCACGCTGGCCAACGGGCTGCTGCGGTCCCGCGGGGGGCGGCGGATGACGGATCCCATGGTCATGCTGAGAGCACACCGAAAGGAGCTGCCGGCCTGTTTGGGGCTGGATCGGCCAGAGCCGTTCGAACGGTTGGAGCGATGGTTCCGCACCCGCGTGGATTGGATCCCGTTGATGAGCTGGCGGGCGCTGAAACGGAACATCCGCTGGACAGAGATCCCCGTGGATGAGCCGGTGAGGATCGGCGGGGTGAGAAAGCTCAAGATCTTCCAATGGGGCTCGGTGTACCTTCTGCAGATGCTGAAGGTGGCCATGGAGCGGGACGTGCCTCCGGAGACAGAAACGCGATGCTCCTGATCAACCCGGCCAATGCCGAGTACGGCGGGACCCTCAGCCGTTTCACCCCCCTGTCCCTTCCGATGTCGATCGGATGTCTCGCCGCCGCGCTGCAGGAACGCGGGCACGCGGTGCGGATCATCGATGAGGAGGTCGGCAAGCTCACCTGGGGCAACCTCGATGAGGCGACGGAAGGCCTGGCGAAGCCCTACCACTTCGGCATCACCGTTCTCACCGCGCAGGTGAAGCGTTCCTTCGAGCTGGCCGAGCTCCTGAAGGCCAAATACCCGGACAGCACCGTGATGATGGGCGGCTACCATACGACCGCCGCGCCCGAGGAGGCGTTGACCGAATGCCCTGCGGTCGATTTCGTCGTGCGCGGAGAGGGGGAGCGAACGCTGGTGGCCCTCGTCGAGGGGCTCCGGCGCGGGCAGACCGATTTTTCCAACCTGGAGGGGATCTCCTTCCGCCGGGACGGCCAGATCGTCCACACCTGTGAAGCGCCGCTCATCAAGGACCTCGATACGCTTCCGCCTTTTCCGTACGATATGTTCGTGGACATGTTGAAGAAGACGAACGCCCGCTCCTCGTACGACTGGGGCTTCATCATGACCTCGCGCGGCTGTCCCTACAAATGCAGCTACTGCAGCCAGCGGATGATGACCGGCTCCACGTACCGCTACAAGTCCCCACAGAAAATCGTGGAGGAGCTGGATATCCTGGTGAACCGATTCCAGGCCAAGTCCCTGTTCTTTATGGACGACAACTTCTGCTTCAAGAAGGCGCGGGTCAAGGAGGTCTGCGAGGCCCTGGTGGCGTCGGGCCTGGGGAAGAAGTGCAGGTTCAGTCTTCAGACCCGGGCAGACAATTTTTACCCCGACGTGGTTCCGATGCTGAAGGAGGCCGGCTTCACATCGGTCGGTTTCGGCATGGAGACGGGGGTGGCGCGCCTGGCTGCACAGATCCATAAAGGGGAAACGCTGCAGCAGCACATCGACGCCGTCCGCCTGGCGCAGAGGCACGGGATGGACGTGGCGCTCTTCATGATCTTTGGTTTTCCGACCGAAACGCACGCGGATCGGGCGGAGACGGTCCGGCTGGCGAACAGCTTGAAGCCGACGTTCATCAAGTACAACAACCTCATGCCCTACCCAGGCACCCCCGTTTACGAGGACGTGAAGGATTCCCCGCGGCTCCACAAGGTCGGCCACTGGGAAAACTTCTGCAGCGCCCTCTCGGAGATGGGACTCCCGCTGACCAACCGCAAGCCGCTGCCGTACGTGCCGGAGACCTCCTCCGAGTGGGAGCTCACCCGGGATGTGATCCGCTACAATCTTCTCTCCACGCTGCGGCCTCAGGTGATCTGGGGGGTCATCGCCCGCAAGCACGGGCCCGGCTGGTTCAAGCTGAGGGCCCAGTGGTACCTGCGTCCCAGCGAGTGGTTGCATATCGTGCGGCTGGCCTCCGTCCTGCTGGGCAACCTGATCGTCTCCTTCCTTCCGCTGTTTCCCTTCGACTGGATCATCAACCGGATGAATCCGAAACTACAGCGAAGGATTCCCCCCGAGAAGCGGGCGGTCTATGTGCCGTCCGCCTGGTCTCTGGCTTCCCAGAAAAAGGCCATGGCCTGATCCGCGGCGTTGAAAGCCGCGTTCCTTCTCCCCTTCCCGGTTCTCTGGCTCCTCTTCCTGTGGGAACCGATGCGTCATGCCGTTCCCGAGACGGACCTTTGGTGGATGTTGCCCACCCTGGATCTCTGGACGGCGGGCCGCCCCGTGCTGGAGCGGGTCGGTTTCCTGCTGGCCCCGGGCCCACTGCTGTTTGAGCAGCCGCTCCTCAAGCTGCTCCTGTGGCTGACCCATAGCTTCCTTGGGGCGCCCTACGGGGGTCTGTTGTTGCTCGGTGCCGCCCTGCACGCGGCCGGCGCGGCGCTGGTCGTCAGGGTTGGCCGTCAGCTGGGGCTGGATCGCCCGGCGGCCTGTTTGGCCGGCGCCATCCATGGAGTTTCCTTCGCTCATTTCCACGCCTATGGCTGGCCTGCCGCCCTTCAGCATACCGCAGCGATTGCAACCGTCCTGGCCCTGCTCTCTCTCTATCTCCAGGTGGAATCGATGTTCCAGCAAGGCCATCCGCGGCGCAACAGCCTCCTCTATGGAACATGGGGACTTGCCCTTCTGGGATCCCTGCAGCGCTCGACGCTGCTGTTTCCCGCGGTCATCGGAATGGAGATCCTCTTCGGATCGGCCACTGCGCGGGAGCGGGCCGAGCGCTTCCGACGGTGGATGCCGCTCTTTTTCATTTCTCCGCTCTACACGCTCGGGGGCCTGATCTTCGTGGGGGATCTGGTCCTCAGCACGGCGCTTCACCAGAGCCCGATTCCTCCGGCGTGGAAGGCCGCGGCGGTCTTGTCGGGTCTCTGCGGGGCGCTCCTGCTCCTGCAGGCCTTGTTGGAGCGGCTGGTCCGTTTCCCGGAGTCGGGGAAGGCCCTCCGGTGGATCGCCCTCGGGGCCCTGCTCCTCTTGGCAACCGCGTTGGCCGTGCGGGACCACCGCCAGCTTTTGCTTCCGTACAATGCGTGGGTGCCGTGGTGGACGCTGTTCGGTTTCTTCCTGGATCCGCTCCGTGCCGCCAGGGCGACCGACTCGACGCTGGCCTACCACGTCCTGCCTCCGGCGCTGAACCTGTTCACGCTGGCCCTCTCCCTCCTTTCAGTCTGGCTGTTCTGGCGCAGGGAGGATCCGCTGAGGCCCAGGGCCCGATGGATTCTGGGGGCCTGGTACGTCGTCTGCCTCTGGTACCTTCTCCTGCACAAGCATGTGGTTTCCAGTTTCCCCATCCAGATTCCGTCCCGCTATTTTCTGTACCTGTCGCCCCTCTTCGCGTGGATTGCGGCCGAGCTGGCGAGCCGGCTCTGCGCCCGCATCGCTGCGGCGCTGCGGTTGAGTCCCTGGCGCCGGGCGGGGCTGGCCTGGGCGCTTCTGCTGGCCTTCACCCTTCCGAACGTCTGCGCCGTCCGCTTGCAGTTGTTTCGGGGGAAGCTGACCAACAGCTATTTTGCGTACGATGACGTGCGAACAGCGGACCTCATCCGGCAGGATCTCGTTCGACGGCAGCGTCTCTCCCGACCGGGCGTTCTGGCGGTGTCGGGTGTCGAGCCGCTCCGGTTCGGCGATG
This sequence comes from uncultured Planctomycetia bacterium, assembly GCA_964372395.1. GTDB lineage: Bacteria > Omnitrophota > Gorgyraeia > 1-14-0-20-64-10 > 1-14-0-20-64-10 > CAYFHV01. The sequence continues at coordinate 18,700 of CAYJQV010000019.1, forward strand.
CGTGGAATACCTATGTTCCCACCGATGCGATTGCTCTGGTGAATGCCCGGCGATTCCTGGAGGAACGGCTCACCGCCGGGTGGAGGGTGGAGGTCAATCCCCCCGCGGGCTCTCCTTCCGTATCGGGGTATCGCGTGGAAGGGGCGAGGATCCTGAATGGGGAAGGAGAGCCGGTGGAGCCTTTCTGGATTTCATGGGAGCGGGGGGCGTTTCGCGAGGCGGTGGAGGAGCGGCCTTACCTTCTGAATTATCTGCTGGGAAGGAATCGATGGTCAGACGTTCGATGGATCACGAATGGCCGGGCCCTGAGGGAATGGGTTCGCCAAATCGAGGGGCGATGGCGACGGATGGGGGTGGTCCCTCTCGGGAAATGGGAGCGGACGCGTGCGGTGATGGAGGCGGAGCTGAGCGCGTATGCGGGCTGTTTGGTGGGGTTGTCGGCGGAGGCGGCGGAGGCGGGCAGAGAGGAGGAGGCGCGGCGGTGGATGTGGCAGCTGCATCTGTTGGAGCCGGACGGGGGGCGTCTGCAGGAGTGGCTGATGGGGCAGGAGTGGATGAGGGATCGGCCGCAGTGGCAGAGGCATCTGGAGAGGGTTCGGGAGCCCCGGTGGTTCCAGGATCCTCTGCCGTGGACGAAGGACGACTACGGGTTTGGGCGGTTCCTGCTGCGCCTGCTTCTGAACATCGACGTCCAGTCCCGGTGGGACCGGCGCTGGGGAGTGGCCGGGGTCTAGGATGTTTGCTGTGGCGGCAGCGGTTGCCCTCCTCTATGCGGTCCTGATTGGACCGGAGATCCTGCGGGCTGTTCCGGAGGATGATCTCTTCTGGATGTTCCCCGCCATGGCGGAGTGGGGCCGGATGGGGAGCGGCTGGGACCGGCTCCTCTTTCTCTTCAGCCCCGCGCCGATCAACCTGGGACAGCCGGCGCTGAAGCTGTATCTGTCGCTGGAGACACTGTGCGGGTGGAGCATGAGTGCGTTGCTCGTGCTGGCCGTTTTCTTCCATGCCCTCAACGCCCTGTTGATCGCATGGCTGGGCCGGGAGATGGGGCTCTCCAGGCGGGTCTCCGCTTCTGCCGGGCTGGTCACGTTCAGCAGTTTCGCCCTCTTTCACGCCACCCTCTGGCCGACGGCGGTACAGCACGTGTTGGGGCTCACCACCCTGTTGGCCCTGCTGTGCCTGTATCTGTCGGTGGAGCGGAGGATACGGCATCACCGGCCCTGGAGGGCAATGCAGGGCGCGGCGCTGGGGGTCGCGGTGCTGGGATCCCTTCAGCGGTCGGTCTGGATGGCCTGGCCGCTTCTGCTCCTGCAGATCGGGGTATCCGGCGCTGAGCCGGCGGATCGCGTCAGGCGATTCGACCGCTGGCTGCCCCTGTGGGTGACCGGATCGATCTATCCGATTGTTCTGATGGCAGGGGTGGGTGACATCATTGTGGGAAGGGAATGGGCGCAGTTGCCTGGAGGCTGGCCGGTGCGGATGGCGGGCCTCGGGCTGGCGGCGGCGGCCGGCTTGGTGGTGATTCGCGGGCTGTTGGGGCGGCGCATCGGCGCCTGGGCAGGAACGGCGGCGGCGATCCTCTTCTGGCTGTTTCTCCTGGGGCAGGACCGGCGGCAGATCCTCCTGCCGTACAACCTTCTCGTGCCATTGAGCACCGCGCTGGCTTCTGTTCTGGATCCGATCGGGGCGGCTCTTCAGATCGATTCGGCCGCGCCCTACCATTATCTCCGGCCGGAAACCGCCGCCTGGCTTCTGTTGGCTTCTGCAGCGGTCTGGCTGTCCTTCATTCAGGTTTGCATTCGGCGTCGGCCGTCCGGGCTGCTCCTGCTGGGCTGGTTTCTGATCTGCTTCATCCATCTGAGCCATCACTACACCAGTTTCCCTCCCCGGATTCCTTCCCGCTATTTTATGTATCTCATCCCGCTCTTTTCCCTGGTGGTCTGCTCGGTTGCGATCCCATGGTTCCACCGGCTGGGGGCGGCTGCCGGTTTCAGCAGGCGATGGCGCTGGAAAATCGCGGGCGCGTTCCTGGCCCTGAGCTGCGCGGCGAATCTGGCGGCGGTTCGCCTGGAGAGCTTCCGGGGCCGGCTGGTCAACACGTACCTGAGCTACGACGATGTGCGGACGCTGGCGGTTCTCCGAGAAGCGGTGGGGGGAAGCCCCTCCAAGGTGCAGGTTCGGGGGGTTGTCCCGATGCCGTTCGAAGAGCTCTGGCGTGATTACGGGATTCCGAGGCTGGCCCCGTACGCCGCCTTCGATCTGCTGGCGGATGATCGGTTTCCCCCTGGGACGGTCCGGGCGGTGGAGGATCCCTCCCCGGAGGACGGGGCGGTGGTTTTCCAGATCCGCGGAGTCCGCCTGATCGGGCCGGATGGAGAATCGGCGGAGCCCTTCTGGCGTCTCTGGGCAGAGGAGCGATACCGGCCCGCGTTGGAGGAACGACCGTTCCTGCTGAGATACCTGCTCGGGGGGTGCCGGCTGACGGACGTTCGCTGGATGACGGGCGGGCTTGGCTTGAGGGATTGGATCGGCCGGGTGGAAGGGGAGTGGCGGCAGTGGACGAGTGCGCCGGTCCCAAAATGGGAGCGGACGCGTGCGGTGATGGAGGCGGAGCTGGGCGCCTACGCCGGCTGTTTGGTGGGGTTGTCGGTGGAGGCGGCGGAGGCGGGGAGGGAGGAGGAAGCGCGGCGGTGGATGTGGCAGCTGCATCTGTTGGAGCCGGACGGGGGGCGTCTGCAGGAGTGGCTGATGGGGCAGGAGTGGATGAGGGATCGGCCGCAGTGGCAGAGGCATCTGGAGAGGGTTCGGGAGCCCCGGTGGTTCCAGGATCCTCTGCCGTGGACGAAGGACGACTACGGGTTTGGGCGGTTCCTGCTGCGCCTGCTTCTGAACATCGACGTCCAGTCCCGGTGGGAGCGCGGGCAGCCGCGGAGGCGCCCTCTTTTCCGGTTGTTCTAAAAGTGAACAAGGTCTTGAAATTGGGTCCTGAATCGGTACAATAGGTAATCCAACCTGATCCCCCCAAAGGGGTTTTGAAAAGGAACCCACGACATGAGCTTGAATGGAAAGGTCATCCTGGTCACCGGTGGAACCGGTTCCTTCGGCCATCATTTCGCCGAAACGGTGTTGGGCCACTACCAGCCGAAGAAGCTGATCATCTTCAGCCGGGATGAGTGGAAGCAGTCGGAGATGCATCATCGCTTCAACGACCGGCGCCTGCGCTTTTTCATCGGGGATGTGCGGGACAAGGAGCGGCTGTACCGGGCCTTTGATGGGGTGGAGGTGGTAGTCCATGCGGCGGCCCTCAAGCAGATCCCGACGGCCGAATACAATCCGCTGGAGGTCATCAAGACCAACGTGCTGGGCGCGGCCAACGTGATCGATGCGGCGATCGACCGGGGGGTCGAAAGGGTGATGGCCCTCTCCACGGATAAGGCGGCCAATCCGATCAACCTCTACGGCGCCAGCAAGCTCTGCTCCGACAAGCTGTTCATTGCCGCCAACGTTTACTCCGGTTCGCACCACACCCAGTTCTCCGTGGTGCGGTACGGCAACGTCGTGGGCAGCCGCGGCAGCGTGATCCCGCTCTTTCTGAAGATGAAGCCGACCGGCCGGATCCCGATCACCGACAGGCGGATGACCCGCTTCTGGATCACCCTGGACCAGGCGGTGCGGCTGGTGCTCGACGGCCTGGAGAAGATGCGCGGCGGAGAGATCTTCGTTCCGAAGGTGCCCAGCATGAACATCGGGGATCTGGCGGAGGCGATCGCGCCGGAATGCCAGCATGAGGTGGTCGGCATCCGCCCCGGGGAGAAGCTCCATGAGGTCATGGTCCCCTCCGACGACTCCCGGCGCACGGTCGAGCTGGAGGATTTCTACGTGATCCAGCCCGATTTCCCCTTCCTCCGCCAAGACGGGGCTGGCTGGCAGAAGGAAGGGCGGCCGGTTCCGGATGGTTTTTCGTACGCCAGCGACACCAACCCGCAGTGGCTCACCAAGGAGGACCTGCGCAAGCTCCTGGCCGAAATGGACGGCCAGCTTCACCACGGAGGGGAATGAGGCCTCTGGGGTACGGCCACCAGTGGCTCGATGAGGAGGACATCGCCTCCGTTGCCGCTGCGCTGCGCTCGGACCGGATCACGCAGGGTCCCCTGATCGAGCGGTTTGAGGAGGCGGTGGCCCGCCGGTGCGGCGCCCGGTTCGGAGTCGCCTTCTCCAGCGGCACCGCGGCCCTCCACGCGGCCTGTTTCGCGGCCGGCGTGAGGGAGGGGAACGAGGTGGTCACCAGCCCCCTGACCTTCGTGGCGACGGCGAACGCCGCCCTCTATCTCGGAGCGCGCCCCGTCTTCGCCGACATCGACCCGGACACGCTGAACCTGGATCCCGGCCGGATCCGCGGGGTCCTCACCCCCAGGACGAAGGCGCTCCTGCCGGTCCATTTCGCGGGGCTGCCGTGCAGGATGGAGCCGATCGGGGCGATGGCGCGCGAGCGCGGGCTGTGCGTGATCGAAGACGCCTGCCACGCGCTGGGTGCGGAGTGGAGCTCTTCGGATGGGCGGCGGCACCGGGTTGGAAGCTGCTCCCACTCGGACATGACGGTCCTGAGCTTCCATCCGGTCAAGCACATCACCACGGGCGAGGGCGGGATGGTGCTGTTCAACCAGCCGGAGCTGGCGGAGCCGCTGCGCTCCTTCCGGCATCACGGGATCATACGGGGCGGGCAGCCCGAGCAGGAGGCGGAGCCCTGGGCCAGCCGGATGCAGGAGCTCGGCTACAACTTCCGGATCACCGATTTCCAGTGCGCGCTGGGGTTGAGCCAGATGAAGAAGCTGGACCTGTTCCTGGAGCGCCGGCGCCGGATCGCACAGGAATACAAGAAGGCGTTCGCCGAGCTTGGCCTCTCCTCCCAGCCGTTCGAGGGGGCGGATGACGGCCATGCCTGGCACCTGTTTGTGGTCCAGCTCCCTGCATCGGCCGACCGCCGCCGGGTGTTTGAGGCGCTCCGCGAGGCGGGTATCGGCGTCCATGTGCACTACCTGCCGGTCCACCTGCATCCCTACTACCGAAGCCGCTTTTCCTACCGGCCAGGCGATTTCCCCGCGGCGGAGGCGTACTACGAACGGGCGCTGACCCTGCCGATCTTCCCGGCGATGTCCGAGTCGGACGTCGGGCGCGTGATCCGCTCGGTGCGCGGCGCCCTGGCCGCGAGGGCGGTCACGGAGGTGGCGGGATGACGCGACCTGGCGGGATCGGGCGTGGGGATTGGCGGACAGACTGGTCCGGGGGAGGGGGGCGGTTGCCCAGGACGGCTCGGCCGCCCCACCGAGGCGGCCGGCCTCTCTCTCGGCCTCGCTCGTCCCTCGCGTCGCTCGGGACACCCT
>CAYJQV010000020.1:0-1304 GCA_964372395.1 uncultured Planctomycetia bacterium
AAATGGCATGCCTTTCGCCTCGCGAAACAGCTGCATCGCCTGGGAGTCCTCAGGACGTTTTATACAGCCTACCCGAAAGGGGTTCCGGGTGTCCCTCCCTCGCTGGTGGTCAACCACGGAGCCCTCGGATTCGTCCATGCGATCCTTCAGCGACTGGGCTGCGATTGTTCTGCCCGACTCGGAGAACGGTTCGACCGATCCGTTGCCCGCGAGCTATCGAAAGAGCTGGGACCCGGGCAGATCGTGGCCCATGGATGGGCCGGCTTTTCTCTGTTTTCCCTCCGAACAGCAAAGGCCTTCGGGGCAGCAACTTTTCTGGAGCGTTCCTCGGCCCATGTTGCTTTCCAGCGCGAGTGGGTTGAGCAAGAATGTGCCCGCTGGGGTGTGCCTCTTCCGAAAACCAGTTTTCCCACCTTCCAGGTGATGATGGAAGAGTACGGCATTGCAGAACGAATCGTCGTTCCCTCCAGCTTCGTAGCCTCTTCCTTTCTGAAAGCAGGCGTTCCCCAGAACCGCCTCTTGACCGTCCCCCTGGGGGTGGATCTCGGGACATTCCAGCCGGCATCTCCCCGCCAGGGCCGCAGGCCTTTTCGTCTGCTCTTCGTGGGAGCAGGAACTGTGGAAAAGGGCCTGGGTTACCTCCTGCAAGCCTGGGGGCGCCTGCGGCTTCCCGGCGCAGAACTCTGGATGGTCTGCCCTGTCTCCCGGCCCCCTGGGTACTCGGGTAGTCTCAACCGGGTGCGCTGGTGGCGCCATTTCGATCACGCCAAGCTCAAGACCATTTATCAGGAGGCCTCCGTCTTTTGCCTCCCGTCAGTTCAGGACGGCTTTGGGATGGTAGTCCTGGAGGCCATGGCATGCGGTTTGCCCGTGATCATTTCAGATCATGTGGGCGCCAAGGATTGCGTACGGGATGGAATCGACGGTTTCATTGTTCCGATCCGTAACGTCCCGGCCTTGGCGGAAAAGGTGGAAACACTCTATCGCAACCCGGACCTGGCAGCTGAGATGGGCCGCCAAGCTTTCCGGCGCGCCAGGGATTTCTCTTGGGATGCTTACGGCGACCGGATGCTCGCCGGCTACCAGCACTACTGGGGTCAAGGGTCTGATGCCAAAGTTGTCTAGACTGCTCGTCGTTGCGTTCGGACTCTTGCTGGGATTGGGGATATGCGAGGGGACACTCCGCTTCCACAAGGCGTACCGAAACCGCCTGCGCGTGCCAGCGGAAGGACTCTATGTCCATGACCCGCTGCTCGGATGGCGGCACGCGCCGAATTATCGAGGCGTCGAAAAACACGCCGATT
>CAYJQV010000020.1:1404-22958 GCA_964372395.1 uncultured Planctomycetia bacterium
CGGTTGATCCTCAAGAACGTTCCCGTCCCCGAAAACGGTCGGGCGCGGAATCTCGGTCCGTCTGTCCATCCGAAGAACACAAGCCCGCTCGTGCAACTCATTGCCCGCTCTGAAGCCCTCACGCTGTGGTTCAGGAGCCTCCTGCAACGGGGAGCGACTGAAAACATACCCCTCCCCCCAGGGATTGGAGGAAATGCCGAGGGGGATCGGGGTTCGTTGCTCCTGATGGAGGCGATTCCGTCCGGGATGCAGGAGCTGACGACCCGATACGATAGTCGCCTTCTCGTCCTGCTGATCCCGCATCTTGGTCAAGTCCAGCGCCCATCGTACACGGCGATCGTCTCTGCCAACCTTCCCCACCATCTTCTCCTCCTCTGTGAGAAGCCCTGCATCCCCATGCTCGACTTGACTCCGATTCTCAAGGCCCGTGCACGGCAAGGCCAGGTATTGTACTATCTCGATGAAGGCCGCTGGAATGCCCGGGGGCATCGGCAAGTCGCCCAAGGTTTAGCTCAGGAAATCCGACGCCTGTGGTCAAATCTGTTCATCTCCCATGTGGAATCGGGTCCGTAAGACACTCATCGCCTTCCTCTGTGGACAGGGCCTCATCGCCGCCGAGCAGCTTCTTCTTGTCCCTCTGTTCCTGGTCCACTGGTCCGCGGGGACCTACGGCATCTGGCTGAGCCTTTCCGCGCTGGTGGGTTTCCTGGGGTTGCTGGATTGCGGCATGAATACGGGAGCCCCGACGCGGCTGGCTCAACTCTACACCCAAAAAGCCCGGGACCGGTATCGCGCAGAGCAACACACCGCCATGGGCTTTTACCTGCTTGTGGCATTCGCGGGCACGCTGGGACTGACCCTGTTCGCGTTTACCCTCCCTGTCTGGCGCTTTCTTGCGCTTCAGATCACGCCAACCCCTGTCGTCCAATGGAGCCTCTGGTGGCTCGGCCTACAGACGCTCTGGGCAATGCCCCAGGGATTCCTCGTACTTACCTTCCGTACCATCGGCGACATGGCCAAGACCCAGTGGTTCACCAACAGCCGGCAGCTTGCGTTGATCGCTGCGACGGTGCTGGCATTGCTTTCCGGAGCAGATATGGCGGGAGTCGCCGCTGCGGAGTTCGGAACGCTTGCTGTCTTTTCAGGCGCAGTCTGGCTGTACTGCCGTCGGGCCATTCCGAATCTGATCCCAGGCCTCTCGCAGGCCAGCCGGGCAAGCCTGCCGTCCCTGTTGCGCCCAAGCCTGAACTTCTGGGTCGCAAACCTGGCGCAAGTTTTTGGCCAGAATCTCCCCGTCCTCATCGTGCGGGCTGCGATCGGGGACGTGGCGGTGGCCGTGCTGGTTGTCTCGCGGACAGCGGCCATGCTCATCCGGCAGGCCATCGTCGCTGCTCATAACGCGCTCTGGCCGGAGCTGACGCACCTGGAAGCCCTGGGCGAGCCCCGTCGCTTACGGGACTTGCACCGTCTGGTATGCGTCGGTTCTTCGGCGACCGCAATCGCGGCGATTGGAATCCTTTGGGTCTTCGGGGACACCCTGCTTCACATTTGGACGCGAGGCCGACTTCCCTCAGACCCGTGGCTCCTCCGCCTGTGGCTCATCTATTTGGCGATCCATCTTCCCTGGCTGTCGAGCGCGCTCTTCCTGCAGGCGGCCAATCGGGTCGAGCGCTTTTCGAGGGCATCCGCATACGCCAATATCGCGGGGCTGCTCCTCACCGGCCTCCTCATAAGAAGGTTCGGATCCTGGGCCGTCCCTTTGGGTTTCATTGCCGGAGAAGCGCTCTTCTGCACCGACTCGCTCATGCGACAAGCGTGTCAATCGGTCGGAGAGTCGTATGGAAGGTTCGCTCGGTGGTTCTGGCGAGGTTGGCTGACCGTTCTGGGCGGCACCTTGGGGATCGCATGGCTTATCGAGCGCTTCTCTGTTCAATCCGGTCCATTCCATTGGCTGCTCTTGTCCGCGGTTATCCTGTCGGCTGCTCTTCTCTTGGCACGATCCTCCTGGGACGTTCGGCGCCTTGCGGGAGAAGTCCATGGTCATCCTTAGCCTGGTTGCTCTCTGCGTCTTTTCCCTCATCGCCTCGCTTGGCCAGTTCGACTCCTCCCGGACCACCGCAGCGCTCCTCTTCTCCTTGGGGATCACCACTCTGATCCCTCTCGCTCGCTGGAGAAACCGAGCGCAGGTTGACCTTTGTGAGACCATCTACGTGGTGGCATTCGGCTACCTCGTTTACTTCGTCTTGAGCTACATCCGGGTGGAGCAAGATGTGTCTCTTTTTCCGACGGAATGGGTCATTCCCGCCTACATCAACAAGGCTCTCCTGTACACTGGGGCGGGCTTCTCCATGCTCCTGATCGGTTACTACAGCCCCCTCGGAACTCTGACCGCGCAGCGCCTCCCTCGCCTGCGCCTCTCTGCCTACCCTTCTCAAGCCCATCGCATGATCTATCTTCTCTATCTGGCAGGAACCGTTGTCCGTCTGCTGCTCCTCGCTCGAGGAACAGGAACGTGGAGCACGAAAGCCTTCGAGGTGGAAACCGGCGAGCAACTCTCTGGCTTGGCGTACAGCCTCGCTTATTTGAGCAATCTGGCCCTCTTCGCGTACCTCATTGCGATGGCGCATTTCTTTTCGGAGGGACGAACAAGAACCTTGGCCTTCGCGCTTTGGGGAATCATGCTGCCCGCCGAGTGCTTCTGGGTCTTCCTGCAAGGATCCAAGGGCCTTTTTATCCCTGTTCTTGCGGCGCCCTGGATCGCCCACAACTACCTCCGGAAGAGGGTGGGGTTCCGACAGCTTCTCCTGCCTCTCGTCATCGTCGTTTTTGTGATCTTTCCCGTAATCACCGAATACCGAAACTGGGCTCACGAATATCCGATCCGACTCCAAACCCTTCCAGCGGATCTGCCCAAGATCACACGCAACCTGCTTGACGGACTGTTCCATCCCCAGTCCGAAACCCAGCCGATGGGGGGACTGGATCTGGCTGCCCAGAGGTCAGTGGGTACCCTGCTGGTCTCCAACGTGATCCGCTACGTTGAAGAGCACGGGATTATCCGCGGGGAAACCCTCTGGCAGGGGTTCCTCATCCTCATTCCTACCGTGTTTCTGCCTGAAAAATCGGCCTATCTGGGGTACGCATCCCAGCTTTACGGAGAGGACATCATGGGGCTCCACGGGACGGTTTCTGGAATTGCGGTCATGCAGGTTGGGGAGTTCTATCTGAACTTCGGCCTTATGGGAATACTCATCGGCATGTTCCTCCAGGGAATCCTCTACCGGTGCTGGCAAGAATACTGGGTGGGGATGAAGACGCCGTTGGCGATCGCCCTGTTTCTTCTGGGTTGGCGATGGCTTGTGTTCATCGAATATCCCATCGCACCTGCCTACGGACAGATCCTGCGCGAGCTGCTGCTGATGATTCCCATTGTGTGGCTGATCACCCGCAGGAAGCCGGCTGAACCCATGGCGCGATAGCCGTGGTCCGCCAGCGCCGAAAGGACATTCTGTTCTTCTTGGCACGCCCAATCCTGCGGTTCCTTGGGTGGGCGGTCCGGCCCGCCTGGCCTTTGCTCACCCGCCGCCGGCCCTTGAGACTCCATATCGGCTGCGGGGACAAATACCTGCCTTCCTTCCTGAACGTGGATGCCAACCCGTTTCGGAGGATTGATCTATGGCTTGACTTGAGGAATCCCCTGCCCATCCCCACCGGGGTTGTGGAAGGCATCTATGCCCTCGGGACGATGGAACACTTCTTTCCTGATGAGCTGGACCGGTTGTTGCGGGAGTGCTTCCGGGTTTTAAAACCTGGTGGATGCATGCGCATCGGTGTCCCCCATCTGTCAAACGCCGTGCAGGCGTATCTTTCAGGAAGGAGCGCTTGGTTTCATAGTTGGCCCAGAGACTGTCAGTCCCTGGGGGGTAGGCTCTCCAATTTCCTGCTCTGCGATGGAGCGCATCGAATCCTCTTCGACTTGCCCCACCTGGAAGAGCTCCTGAAGAGAGCGGGTTTCTCCGGCATCCAAGAGTGCCCGCGTGGAAAGAGTTTTTGGATAGAGACGGAGGTAGTCTTCCGGGTGGAGTCGGAAGTCGACCAGGGGAACCCAGCCCATTACCTTTACGTCGAGGCGAGGCGGCCGTGAGGCTTCTGGCAGACTGTTCCACCGCGAAGATGGGAGGTGCCCGCACCTACTTTGAACAGTTCCTCAAGGAGGCAGTCCGATGCAACCGCGAGGAGTGGATCGTCTACGGACCAGCCGGCTGCCGGTCCGCCTTACCGGTGCCCGCACGCCACGTGGATCTGCGGGAACTCCCGCAAGCCTGCAGCACGCCGATCGGCTATCTCTGCTGGCTGACTTCCGTCCTTCCCCGCGTCGTCCGCCATGACGGGATCCGCGTTGTCTTCGCCGCTACAGGATTTGGAATGATCACTCCCCCATGCCCGCAGCTTATCCTGATACGAAACCCCATCTATTTTTCATCCGACTATGAGTCCAAGCTCTCGAATTCGTGGGTCAGGCTCACCCTCTTGGCCAGGCGTCGGCTCTGCGTACGAATGATCCGGAGTTCACATGCCGTGATCTTTCCGACGCAGGCGATGCGTGAGATGGTCGGCCGTTACATCCCCTTGCAGGACGCGCGATGCGCCATCAACCCTTATGGATGTGACGCAGAAACCTTCCGGCGGGCAAGCTGCGGCCCGGCTGTCTTACCCGACAAGGTCCGTCAGCTCAAGGGATGCTTCTTCCTCAACGTCTCCCACTACTGTGCGCAAAAGAACTTCACCGTGCTGTTTAAAGCCGTGGGGATCCTTCGTCAGCACGGCGTCAACTGGCCACTTCTCCTGACCACGCGTCTGCGCCCCGCTCCCAACTGTCCGTTTCGGGAGGACATGGCGGTGATTAAGAAACATCGCCTCGAGGAGACGGTAGTCCAGTTGGGCCCGATGGCCCGGGAGCGCCTCCCCGCTCTTTATCAAGCAGCAGGGATCTTCTTATTCCCATCCTTCGTCGAGTCCTTCGGACACCCCCTCGTCGAAGCCATGGCGTCCGGGGTCCCGATTGTTGCCGCCGATACACCCGTCAACCGCGAGATCTGCCAGGAAGCCGCCCTCTACGCTCAGCCCTTCGATCCCGAAGACTGGGCGGACAGGATACAAGAGGTGCTGCACAATCCCGCGCTGGTCTCCTCTCTCCGGATGCGTGCATCGATCCGCTGCAGAGAGTTCTCCTGGGAAAGGCATGTCGGACGCCTGCTGAACCTCGCCAAAGAGGTTCTGGCCGAAGACGGAGCGAAAGCCGCATGACCCTCGCCGCATGCAGGCTCTGCCATTCGAGTGCCGATCGCCTCGTCCCCCTCCTCTCCCTTGGAGAGCTTTACATCTCCAACTTTCTGAATGCTGCGGAAGACTCCTCCCGCTATCCTAAAGCCCCACTCGAGCTGGTCGCATGCGATCCAGAGCAAGGGGGCTGCGGTCTGGTGCAGCTCAAGCACTCGGTTGCTGCTGTTTTGATGTACCAACAGTACTGGTACCGCTCCGGGACGAATGTGAGCATGCGAAGAGCCCTGGCTCAAGTCACCCAGCAAGCGGAGTGCCTCGTGCAGCCTCGGGCAGCCGACATCGTTCTGGACATCGGTTGCAACGACGGCACGTTGCTGCGTTCCTACCGTACCCCAGGCCTCATCCGAGCGGGATTTGAGCCGGCGGAGAACCTCCTACAGGAGGCCCGCGTCCAGACACAAGAGATCCTCCAAGGATACTTTGACGCTGGGGCATTTGCCCGGGCCTTCCCCGGGCGCAGAGCCCGCGTCATCACCAGCATCGCCATGTTCTATGACCTGGACGACCCCCGGCGATTCACCGCGGACGTCGCCCAGTGCCTCGCGGAGGACGGCGTCTGGATCATCCAGATGAGTTGCCTCCCTCTCATGCTGGAGCGGAACGCCTTTGACAACATCTGCCACGAACACCTTGCCTATTACTCTCTGGGCTGCCTGCAGCGGCTCTTGCGTTCCCATCGTTTGGAGGCGATCGACGCGGAGTTAAATGACATCAACGGTGGGAGCTTCCGGGTCCTCGTTGCCCATGAGGGCGGAACGGTTCCTCGCTCTGACTTCGGGAGGGCTCGCATCCAGGGTCTGGAGAAGTTCGAGCAGGCACTCTGCCTCGGAAACCAGGCGGTCTACAGGGCCTTCGCACAGCGGGTGCTTCAGATCCGGAAACGGCTCGTCGCGTTCATTCGTAAGGAAGCCGCGCGGGGGGCGGTCTTCTGCGTCTACGGCGCTTCAACGAAGGGAAATACCCTGCTGCAATTCTTCGGCTTGGACTCGCGAATCATTCGCGCGGCCGCCGACCGCAGCCCCCAGAAGTGGGGGAAGAAGACCATCGGTACCGAGATACCCATCGTTTCCGAAGAGCAGGCCCGAGCTGCCCCACCCGATTATTTCCTGGTGCTGCCGTGGCACTTTCTCGACGAATTCGTGGAACGAGAGGAAAGTTACTTGAAGCAAGGCGGACGGTTCCTCGTTCCACTCCCCTCTCCTGAGATCGTGGGGCCTCAGGGAAGAACCCTCCTGTGAGCGCTCCCGCCAGGATCTTGATGATCGCTGAGGACCGGGAAGGTTACTCTTTTCGTGCGTGCAAAGAAGCGCTCCTCAAGATGGGACACTCCGTAGAGATGGTCAACCTCCTCGATGTCGCCCCCCACCTCGGGAATTCGTTCCTTGCGCGAGTCGTCCATAAGATTACGATCGCCCCGCTTGTGCATCGCCTCCGTCGGGCAATTGGACGCCTCCTCGATGAGAAGCCTGCGTTTGCCCCCGATCTCATCCTCATCGGCAAGGGCCAGTACATCGCTCCCGAGACAATCCGCTGGCTCCGGGAGCGAACCGGCGCCTTCCTCTTCAACTGGCAGACGGACGACTATTTTTCTCCCAGTCTTTCCTCGGTTTATGCCATTCGTGCGATTCCGGAGTACGACTGCATTTTCGCCCACACGCGGTCCAACCTTCCGGAACTCCTCCGACGAGGCGCCCGCAGGGCGGAATATCTCCCCCATGGCGCGGATCCTGGCCTCTTCCAGCCGGTTCAGCTCGATGCTGACCCGCCGTTCGAAACGGATGTGCTATTCGTTGGAAACTGGCGCCCGGAGCGTGCACAGACGCTGGAGGCGCTTGTCCATCTCGGAACTCCCTATCGCCTTCTGGTCTCCGGCATGGAGTGGCAACGCTTGTCCCAAAGGTCTGCCCTGCGCCCCTACATCCGCTTTGAGCGGGTTCCCTGGAGCCGCTATGCCCATCTCCTCCGCTGCAGCAAAATCTCCCTCGTGTTCCTGGTGTATTTCGACACGGGGACCGTGGCTATTCCCCTTCGGCTCTTCGAGATTGCCGCTGCAGGAGGGTTTATGCTCGTCGAGGAAGGCCGCGCAGAGGCTGCGGAATTCTTTGCGCCGGGTAAGGAGATCGCCTGTTTCCGAGACGTCCAGGACCTCAAACGCCAGATCGAATACTTTCTCCTTCATGAAGAGGAGCGCCGCCGGATCGCCTTCGCGGGCCAACAACGGGCCCTTCGGGAAGGGTACTTCTATTCCAACAGGATGGAACAGCTCATGCGCGTGTTCATGGAGTGCCGTCAACAACGCAGGGGCGGCTGAGGATCCCATGGCGACCCCGCTCTCCGTGCTGGTGACCACGTACAACCAAGAGGCCAACATTGCCCGTTGCCTTGAAAGCGTTGCGGGCTGGGCCGCGGAGGTATGCGTCTTGGATTCCTTCAGCACGGACGCAACCACGGCCATCGTCGGGCTCTATCCGGTGACGCTTCGGCAACGCCGCTTTGATGACTTTGCCTCAAACAAGAACTGGGCACTCGAGCACCTGCCGTGGACCCACGATTGGCTTCTTATTCTGGATGCCGATGAAATCATCGCGCCGGAACTCCAACAGGAGATTCGGGAAGCCCTTCGCGCCCCGGGCGGCTCCGCAGGGTTCTATCTCAATCGACGCGTCTACTTCCTGGGACGATGGCTGAGGCACTGCGGCTGGTATCCCAACTGGAATTTGCGTCTTTTCCGGCATCGCCTGGGAAGGTATGAAAGCCGCAAGGTCCATGAACATCTGATCCTTCGCGGGAAGGCGGGCTACTTGAAGCATGACCTCATCCACGACGATCGGCGCGGCGTGGCGGCGTGGATCGACCGGCACAATCGCTTCTCCTCCCTCGAGGCGCAGGAGCGCTTGGCCCTCCTGCGGGGGAAAAGCCACAGCGCCTTCCATGGATCCCTGTCCGGGGGACCGGTGGAAAGGCGGCGATTCCTGAAGGAGCGCGTCTTTCTTTGGCTCCCGGCGAAACCGATCTTGTGGTTCCTGTATTTGTACATTTTTCGACTTGGATTTCTGGATGGCTGCGCTGGTTTACATTTTTGTTTCCTGCAAGCCATTCAGGAGTATCAGGTATCTTTGAAGATGAGGGAAATGCTGATGGGGGACGGCCTTGGGAAATAGCCTCGGGACCCTTCTGCGCGGACTGGAGTTCCGTTTGACAAGCGGACTATACGCCTTTGCCAATGGGGAGCTGGAGTTCCTGCGTCGACTCCTCTGGCCCCGGAAAAGGCCTGGCAAGGCCGCTCGGATCTGTCTCTATCGGGTCGGAAACATCGGCGACGTCACCTGCGCCGTACCCGCCATGGTTTCAGTCCGAAAGGCATACCCCACTGCTGCAATCACCCTCCTGACCTCTCCGGGAAGAAGGGGGATGCCGGGCGCCAAGGACCTGCTTGATGGCGCCGATTGGCTCGATGCCATTTGGGTCTACTATGCGGATGAGGTTGACACCTTCTGGAAGCGCCTCGGATTTCTCCGCCGACTCCAAAAGGCATCCTTTGATCTCTGGATTGAGCTCCCCAACGATCTTGCAAGCGTCTGGATGTCCCTTCGGAACATGTGCCTGGCCAGATGTGCCGGAGCCAAATGGGCCTATGGATGGCGGATCAATACCATTCGTTGGGGTGCCCAGGCGCAATCCGAGCGCCGGACGTTCCCCGGCGAGGTGGATCGGCTGATCCGCATCCTCGCCTGTGCGGGCATCCAGACCCCAGCGGTTGTCTTTCCGCTTCCCCTTTTGCAGCAGCGACGCTCGATCGATACCCTGCTGGAAAAGCGCGGCCTGAAACAGCAGGCACTCGCCGCCGTTGCCCCTGGCGCTAAACGCCCTCTGAACCGCTGGCCCATCGAACGCTTTGCCGAGGTCGTCCACCATCTCGCGCAAAAGGGGTTCTTCGTCCTTGCCCTGGGAGGCGAGCCTGATCGGGAGCTGTGTCAACAGGCAGTTCGAGGAATGAACCGCGATGCCCTCTCGCTGGCCGGAGACGTCTCCCTTCTGGAAACCTGCGAGCTCCTGAGGCGATGTCGCCTCCTGGTGAGCAACGATTCCGGGGTCCAGCATCTTGCCGTTGCCGTTGGGACCCCCTGCGTCTCGGTCTTCTCCTTCTGGCAACTCAGGGGCAAGTGGCATCCCTGCGGCGTCCCCCATCGAGTCTTGCAGAAGTGGGTACCGTGCCACACCTGCTTTCTCGAAAACTGTCCTTACGACAACAAGTGTATCAAGCTGAACACCGTGCAGGAGGTCAGGGAGTGCGTGGACCAGCTGCTGGAAGAATCTAAAACCGTTCCGCCGAGTCCCGACCATGAATTCCAAGGTTCGAAGGCTTCTTCATAGCACCGGCCTCTTAGGGCCTCTCAGGACCGTGAAGCGACGGCTCTTCCCGCCCAGGCCTGTATTCGCACCCTGTACACCGCACCTCTTAGTGGCTGTGGAGCGAAGCCTGGAGTGGGTGAAACAGAATCTGTCCCAGGGTCCGTGCGACTACCTGGAGTTTGGCATCTACAGCGGCTTCACCCTTTGGTACGCCCAGAAGATCGCCGACGCAAAAGGGCTTGCTGGAATGCGGTTCTTCGGCTTTGACTCCTTTCGGGGACTGCCGAGACCCAAAGGGATCGACGCAGAGGAGGGGTTCTTTGAGGGCGGACACTGCTGCCCGCGCCCATTGGTGGAGACGTTCCTCACCCAACACCAGATCGACTGGACGAGGACCCATCTGGTGGGGGGAGACTTTCAGGCAAACCTTGTCCCTCAGGCTCAGGGCCGGCTGGGGCTGAAACGCTGCGGGCTTTGTGTGATCGACTGCGACATGTATCTTTCTGCCAAGCTGGCGCTGGAGTTTCTCGCCCCACTCATCGATCGCTCCTGCATCGTCCTGTTCGACGACTGGAACTACTTCGGAGAGAAATCGGATCGGGGGGAGCGCAGGGCGTGCGCGGAGTTCTTGGAAGAACATCCCCATCTCAAGGCAGACCCCTTCGTTTCCATCGGCCAGCACGGGCAGGGATTCATTTTCCATGCCTCTATGGAAAGGCCCTCTGAGGATGCCCGCTTCCAGCGCGGTTAAGGCACTCAAGACGAGGTGCTATCCGGATGACTCCAAGGATGGGACCTTGATCTTCTATCGCTGGTTACGGCAATACACAGACCGAAATTCCACCGCGTTGAACATCGGCGCTGGCGGGGAGCCGGCGGCAAGAAGATGCTGCGTCCTGAAGGGGGAGGTGAGGAGGGTGATCGGAATTGACGTAGAGCCAGGCATCTTGACAAACCCGGATCTTGACCAAGCGTTCGTAACGGACCCCGCTCACCTCCCTTTCAGGAACGGATCCTTCGACCTTTGTTGGGCCGACCATGTGCTGGAGCATGTCAGGAACCCTCTTCGGTTCTTAAAGGAGGTCGCAAGGGTCCTCAAGCCCGGGGCATCCTTCTTCTTCCGAACACCAAACAAATTCCATTACGTCACCCTGATCAGCCGCCTCATCCCACACCGGCTCCACCAAGGGGTTGCGGACTGGGCCCACGGTTCTCCCCCAAAGACCGGGAAATGCTTTCCCACCTTTTACCTCATCAACAGCAGCAAAACCATCCGGAGATCCGCCCTCCTGGCTGGATTTAGGAATGCCGAACTGAAATGGGTGGAGCCGGAGCCGAATTATCTGCTCTTCCACCCGCTGGCCTTCCGTATCGGCGTCGCTTATGAAAGGCTCGTGAATCGCCATCCTCCGCTTTCCGGATTCAGGGCGGTCATTCTCGGCCGCCTTGAGAAATAGATAGGGGGTACCAAGGCATGTGCGGACTCTTGGGCTGGGCGTCCCGGGAAACCCTGGATGTCCACCGTGTCCGGAAGGCGCTGAGCTGCCTGCGGCACCGGGGACCCGATGACGAGGGGATCCTCTGGGATGCCGAACACCGACTCGCCCTGGGACATCGGCGCCTCAGCGTCATTGACCTCTCCTCCGCGGGCCGCCAGCCGATGAGCAATGAGGATCGAACCCTCTGGGTGGTCTATAACGGAGAGATCTACAACCACCCGGAACTGCGGGAAGAGCTCCGCGCCAAGGGTCACTCCTTCATTTCCAAGACCGATACCGAGGTCCTCCTCCATCTCTACGAAGAGGAGGGGGAGGATATGGTCGACCGCCTCGTCGGCATGTTTGCCTTTGCCATTTACGACCAGCCCCGGCATCGACTCTTTCTGGTCCGCGACCGACTAGGCATCAAGCCCCTCTATTACGCTGACTACCATGGATCCTTCCTCTTCGCCTCGGAGATCAAAGCCATCCTGGCGACCGAAGCTGTTCCGTCCGAGGTGGACTGGCAGGCGATCTCAGACTACTTTACCTTCCTCTTCGTGCCTCATCCCCGGACGGCGTTTCGCCACATCCGACAGCTCCCCCCCGCTTGTACCCTGACCTACGATCTGAGTTCCAACGCATTCTCCATACGGAGGTACTGGACCCCGTGGAACCAGGAGGGAGATGCGCGCCATCCCCTGTCACGAGGAGAGCTCAAGGATCGTCTTCGAAGCTTGTTGTCCGACTCTGTTCGCGGGGAGCTCATCAGCGACGTCCCCTTGGGGATTTTCTTCAGCGGCGGCATCGATTCGACCCTGTTGGCCGCTCTCATGACACGCACGGGTTCCAAGGAAATCAAGACATTCACCATCGGCTTCTCTGGGGAAGCCGGCGCGTTCAACGACGATCTTCCGTACGCGCGCTTGGCCAGTCGATTCTTCGGGGCAGAGCATCACGAGTTCCTGATCGAGCCGCCCTCGATGGAAGCCCTCTTGGACATGGTGCGGTGCTTTGACCAACCCTTCGCCAATCCCACGTTCTACATCCAGCACCTGATTGCACGCCAGGCGCGCCAGTTCGTTACCGTCGCCCTCTCCGGCGTAGGCGGCGATGAGCTCTTCGGCGGCTACCCAAAGTATCGACTCTTCCCCTGGTCGGGTTGGCTCCGGCAGCTGCCGGCAGGGCTTGCCTCGCCGATGCGGGAACTCTTGGGGCTTCTGCCTGAACCACTCTGGAATCCGGTCCTGCGGCGAACCAAGCGCGTACTCAAAGGAGCGGGCTACCCGTTTGGCGACCAGTACGTGCGTTGGTGCTACTATTTCACCGAGGAAGAGAAAAGGCAGCTGCTCCGAGGGCCCCTGGCGTCTCCGTCCATATGCCCTGCCTCGCGAATCCTGGCGGACCTGATCGATGACCTCCCGCAGGGTATCGACATTTACGGAGCCCTATTCTACGCTGAACTGCAGCTCTTCCTTGCGGGCAATCTTTTGGAATACACTGACAAAACGACCATGGCCGTTGCCCTGGAGACCCGTGTTCCTTTTCTCGATCATCGACTGGTTGAGTTTTGCGCCCGGATCCCTTTCCGCGATAAGATTCGGTGGGGACAGAGCAGGGTGATCCTCCGGGAAACATTTTCAGATCTCATCCCTCCCGTGATCGCTTCCGCTCCCAAACGGGGATTCTCCCCTCCCCTGGCGCAGTGGATGGAGACCGCGTTCGATCGGTACTTCGACCGCGTGCTCACGCGCGAGGTCGCCCAGAAGGAAGGCCTGTTTCACTGGGATGCGATCCAGCGTCTCCGGCAGCAGCATCGGCTTCATCAGCGAGACGCCTCCATGGAGCTTCTGGCCATTCTCATGTTTGACGTCTGGTTTCGTCGATACATTCAATCCGCTCCATCCCCCTTGGAGGCCATCCGATGAAACAGGTCCTTCAATCGATGCTCACCGGGGAAATCTCGGTGGCGGAGGTGCCCGCCCCGGCCATCCAGCCGGGATGCCTGCTTGTGCAGACCCGATCTTCCGCCCTCAGCGTTGGCACGGAACGGGCCACGATCGAGCGCGTCCGGCGCGGGATCGCCGGAACGGTTCTCGCACAGCCGGAGCTCGTCAAAGCGACCCTCCGACAGTTAGCCCATGAAGGACTCGGACCCATCCTCGAGAAGATCCGGACCCGTTTGGAGGAACCGGTCCCGCTCGGGTACAGCGCTGCGGGCATCGTCCGTGAAGTGGGCGCAGAGGTCCCGGAGTTTCGCGTGGGCGACCCGGTGGCCTGCGCCGGCTATGGATTCGCTTCGCATGCCGAGATCCTCTGCGTACCCAAGAGGCTCTGCGTCAAGATTCCGGAGAACGTCTCTTGGGAAGAGGCCTCCTTCACCACCTTGGGGGCCATCGCCATGCAAGCCATCCGTGTGGCCGACGTCAAGGTAGCCGAGACCGTCTCGGTGGTGGGACTGGGTATGCTTGGCCAACTGATCGCCCAGATCGCATGCGCCGCCGGCTGCAAGGTTTTTGGAATCGATCCTCGCCCTGAGCGGGTCGCCCTCGCTCAAGAGTCAGGGATGGAGGCAGGCATGTCAAACGGCGAAGGCTCGGAAGAGGCTGCCCGGGCGGGCCTTGCCTTCACTGCACATCAAGGCTTTGACGCCACCTTCATCGCCGCCGCCAGTGAAGATCCGGGTATTGTCGGGTTGGCGGCGGAACTGACGCGCGAACATGGCTGCGTCATTGTGGTCGGGAATGTGCCGCTGGAGATCCCCCGGCAGCGATTCTATGAGAAGGAACTCCAGCTCCGGCTGGCCCGCTCCTACGGTCCAGGCCGCTATGATCCGCAGGTTGAGCGCCACGGGATCGACTATCCCCTGCCCTACGTGCGCTGGACCGCCGAGCGAAACATGGCCGCATTCCTCCATCTCCTTGCCTCTGGGAAAATCCGCATCAACCCTCTGGTGACGCACCGCTGCCCGCTCCAGGAGGCACCCAAGCTTTACGCCGCCATCACGCGCCCCGAAGGGAACCCGCCGCTTGGGGCAGTCCTGCAGTATGAGGGGACCCTTCCCGCTCCGCCCGTGACCACCGCTTCCGTCGAGCACCCCCAATCGGCCCGACCGGTCCCGGGAACGATCGGGTTGGGTATGATCGGCGCCGGCCGCTTCGCCCGAAGTCAGCTCCTGCCCGCGTTGCGCCGACTCTCCGGCGTCCGAATCCTGGGCGTTGCCGCCGCTCATGGTGTCAGTGCGCGCGTGGCCGCTCGGCGCTTCCGGATTCCGACGCCTACGACCGACTACCGCACGCTCCTCAACGAACCGGGCATCCATGCGATCCTCATCGCCACCCCTCACCATCTGCATGCAGCGATGGTCTGCGAGGCTCTCCAATCCATGCGGCACGTGTTTGTCGAGAAACCCCTTTGCCTGAGCCGCGAAGAACTGAATCGGGTCGCCGCCGTCTACCGGCCTCTCGAATCCCAGCTGGTCCTTGCCGTTGGATTCAATCGGCGCTTCTCGCCCGCCGCCCAGATGATTCGGGAATGGTTTGCAAAGCTCGGCGGACCGCTTACCCTTGTCTACCGGATCAACGCTTCCTCAGCGCTTCCCCAAGGTTGGTGGAGCGACCCCGCCTCGAGCGGCGGAAGGATCCTGGGAGAAATTGGGCACTTCGTCGATTTGGCCGGATTCCTCACCCATTCCTCCCCCGTTCAGGTCTGGGCAACCTCTCCGAGGGTAAAACCGGGAGATCCCGGCGAGGAAAGCGTCGTGGCCAACCTCGCTTTCGCTGACGGCTCGCTCGCCACACTCGTATACCTCACGGGAGGAGACCCCTCCCTTCCCAAGGAACGCCTGGAGGTGTTCGGCGGAGGGTCCGCCGCCGTCCTTGATGACTTCGCCTCCGTCATGCTGCACCGCAACGGCCGCCGGAAGATCCTTCGCCGATTCCGCCAAGAGAAGGGATTCCGGGAAGAGCTGTCTGCCTTCGTCCAGGCCATCCAGGCCGCGGGACCGTCCCCGATCCCATTCGATCAGCTCTACAGCACGACCCTGGCGACCTTCCGAATCCTCGAATCCGTTCAACAGGGAGTTTCCCTTCCCGTCTCCCTGACTGTTGATGGGGCGAAGTGATTATTATCTCCGGCTCGTAGAAGCCTACCTCCTTCGACGCGCCAGCCATCTCGATTTCTGGCGCGAGCTGCCGGAGGTCAATCCGCGGGCCACCACGGACCGCTTGGGAGAGTATTATCTGCTCTATCGACAGAAGGCACAGTATCCCGGCCCCTTGGATCCGTCCGGGATCCCCCTCTTGAACTACCGCGGCCGAATCGGGTTGCAGTACAATCCGATCGCCATCGCTCAATTCGGCCTGGCCCACTTCAATCGCTCGGAGCAAACCCATGATGCCGAGTGCTCCCGCCGGTTTCTCCTGGCAGCCACGTGGTTGGCGGATCATCTCGAACGAACTTCGGCTGATGTAGAGGTCTGGAACCATCACTTCGAATGGCCCTACCGCCTGCCCTTGCGACCCCCCTGGGCATCCGCCTTGAGCCAGGGCCAGGGAATCTCCCTGTTGGTTCGGGCTGCGGAGAAGGCTGGAAACCCACGCTATCTGGAAAGCGCCCGGAGGGCGTTGAGGGCCTTTGAGCTGTCGGTCCCGGAAGGGGGCGTGGCATTCCGCGACGGGAAGGGAGGTTTCTGGCTGGAAGAGTATCCTGTAGATCCCCCGAGCCATATCCTCAACGGCGCCATCGCCGCCAGTTGGGGGCTATTCGATTATTGGCTGTGCACCAGGGAAGGCCGGGCGAAGGCGTTGTTCGACCAGGCGATTGCAACATTGCTGAGGAACCTGCATCGCTATGACATCGGATTCTGGTCGCTCTATGAGCTCCCCGATGGAGGCAGAATCCGGATGCCGGCCAGCTCTCTGTATCACCGCCTCCACATCGCGCAGCTTCGGATCCTTGCCCGGATGACCGGAGAATCCTTCTTTTCCAGCACGGCTGACCGTTGGGAAAGGTACCTGGCGAACTTCTGGTGTCGAACGCGTGCGCGGTGCGAGAAGATTTTCTTTAAACTCTTCTTCTATTAGGCGCGATCCGTTGGATATCCTCTTTGTCTCCGCTTACTTCCCCCCCGAGATCGGTGCACCTGCCAACCGAGTCTACGAGCTTTCCCGCCGCTGGGCCGCCCGGGGACATCGGGTGCGGGTCCTCACGGGCTTTCCCAACCACCCCGCAGGGCAGGTCCCGGAGGATTACCGCAGGAAGATGTCCCGCGTCATCCTTCAGGAGTCGGTCGATGGGATCGACGTGACCCGCGTGTGGCTCTGCACTGCGCCCAACCGGACGGCGTGGCAACGTATCGCGAACTACACTTCATTCGGCATCTCCACCGGGTCTCTCGGCCTCTTCCTGAGAAAACCCTCCGTCGTTTTGGCCACCTCGCCTCACTTGCTGACCGGTCTGGCGGGGTGGTGGCTGGCCCGCGCTTTTGGGATTCCCTTCGTTCTGGAGATCCGCGACCTCTGGCCGGAATCCCTGACGGCTTCCGGCGTCAGTACTGAGAAATCTTTCCTCATCCGCTCGTTGCGCCGCTTGGCTCGCTTCCTGTATGATCGAGCGGATCGTCTTGTCGCCGTGACCGAAGCCATCGCTGAGGTTCTTGAGAAGGACTGGCGCGTTCCACCCGAACGCCTCCGGGTCCTCCCCCATACGGTGGACGGGGCGCGATTCTGTCCCGGGGATGCCTCGCCGTGGCCGCCTGGGATGGAGGATCTGAATGGATACCCTGTCGTCTCCTACATTGGGACGCTTGGCCAGGCCCACGGCCTCTCCACCCTCCTTGAAGCCGCCCGGTCGATTGCCTCCCAGGAACCGGCTCTTCGGTTGGTCCTCATCGGAGAAGGTGCCGACAAAGAGAACCTCCGGGCACGCGCAGCCGGTCATTCATCCAGAAACGTCCGTTTTATTCCCCAACAGCCCTGGAGTCAGATCCCGAAGTTCATCCGTCGTTCCGCCTTATGTGTGGCGCTCCTCAAGCCAGGTGAAGTCTTCAGGACTGCGCTCCCCACCAAGGTGCTTGAGTACCTGGCCTGCGGGAAACCCGTCGTCCTGGCAGCCGACGGACACGCCCGAAGGGTCCTTGAGGAATCTGGGGGAGGGCAGGCCGTCGAGCCCGGCAACGCCCAGCAGCTGGCGCAAGCCATTCTCTCCCTGATCCGAAACCCCACGCTCTCCCGTCGGTACGGTGAGCAGGGCCGCCGTTACGTGTTGGAGCATTTCGACCCGGATCGGGTGGCCCGCGACTACGCGGCCCTTCTCCAGGAAACGGTCTCCTCATGCCATCCCCGCACATCTTGATTGCCGTTGGCGCCCGCCCCAATTTCATGAAGGCGGCACCTCTGCTGTCCGCTCTGCGATCTACGCGCCGGGTCCGGCTGACGCTCGTCCATACAGGCCAGCACTACGATCCAGAGTTGTACCGCTTCTTCCTCAAGGACCTTCGACTGCCCAAACCATCCGTGGACCTTCGCTCCGGCCCTGGCTCCCACGCCGCGCAGACGGCCCTTATCCTGCGCCGTTTGGAGGCCGTTCTGCTTCGACTCCGCCCTGACGCCGTCGTCGTCGTGGGAGACGTCAACTCTACAGCCGCCTCTGCCCTGGCTGCGTGGAAGGTCTCCTATCCCCGCGGGACTCCTGCAAATCCCCGTCGGATGCGCCCCCTCCTGGCGCATGTCGAAGCGGGATTAAGGAGCTTCGACCGCTCCATGCCGGAGGAGGCGAACCGCATTGTGACGGATCACCTCTCGGACCTCTTGTTCGCCCCCAGCGAAGACGCCGTCCGGAATCTCCGCCGGGAGGGAATCTCCGACAACCGGATCTCCTTCCCTGGAAACGTCATGATCGACTCCCTTAGGCAGGCCCTTTCCCGCGCCCGGAAATCCAACGTCCTCCGAAGGCTTGGAATCCGTTCGTCCCGGTTCGGTCTGGTGACGCTGCACCGTCCTGCCAATGTAGATATCCCCTCCGCCGCAGGCAGGATCGTGCGCGCGCTTGAAACCGTAGCATCGCAAATCCCGCTGGTCTTCCCAATGCATCCAAGGACCCGCCGCGCCTTGGCAAGGGCCGGGCTTCTCAGGAATTTCGCTTCCAACCAAAGGATCACCCTCACCCCTCCCCTGGGATACCTGGATTTCCTGAAGCTCATGGCCTCTGCCCGTTTGGTCCTTACCGATTCCGGTGGAATTCAGGAGGAGGCCACCGTCTTGGGGGTGCCTTGCCTTACGCTGCGCGAAAGCACCGAGCGCCCGATCACAGTCTCCCTGGGAACCAATCGCCTGGTGGGTACCGACCCAGCTCGCATTGTTGCAGCCTGCGATGCGATCCTCCGGCGAAGCGATTCCCCCCGGAAAATCCCTCCCCGATGGGACGGGCGGGCGGCAAGGCGAATTGCTCGGATTCTGCTCCGGCGACTCTCGGCACGATGAACCGAGAGCCCGTCCTGGAACTGCTCCTGAAGTTCTGCATTCCGAATCCCGACCTGTCTGAAACGGCACGGCTCTTGAAGGATCCTCGGCTGGACTGGGATTCTTTCTACGGCTGGGCCCAACGCCATGGAATGGCGGGGATTGTCGCACCCCGGTTCCAGGAGTACACGGACGTCCCGGAAACGCAACAGCGCCGCTGGAACGACGCCTGGAGAGAATCGGCCATGAAGGACCTCTCGCAGCTGGCCGCGCTGGACCGTATCCTCTCGGCTGCTGAGAAGGAGCGCCTGAATCCGCTTCTCGTCAAAGGCCTCAGCGTCCACTTCCAGGCCTACCCTGTCGCCAGAACCGCCAGGGGATCCGGGGACATCGACCTCTTGATCCGACCCCATGAGGCGCCCGCCATGGACCGGGCGCTGGGCCAGGCGGGTTTCTCCTTCCTCGGGCGCGACAGCTGGAGTAGGCCGGTTTCCGATTGGGCAACCCTTCTTGGGAGGGACTCAGAAGCCCTTTTCTATCACTCCGGCCTGTGCGCGCACCTAGACCTCCATTGGGGCCTGTGCGCCCCTCGTCTGGAAAGGGCCGCGGGGCTTACCCTTTATTCCCGGCTCTGGGAAAGCCCCCGCGTTCTGGCCATGGGGAGCGTGTGTGCATCCATTCCAGGCCGCGAGGAGGAAATCCTCTGCCTCTGCGTCCACCTCGCCAAGGGGGGACGGTTCCTCTTGCGCAACTTGGCGGACCTGGCGCATCTGGTTCATGCCGGTCCCCCGGTCAACTGGACGCGGCTGCTTCGAATCGCCCGCGAGACCGGCAGCGAATCCTGCGCCTTCTATCCTCTAGAGTGGCTTGCGGAGCTTTCCCCGCGGGCAGTGCCGGAAGAGACTCTCTCTCGCCTGTCGGAAAGGGCCGGCGCCCGATGGCTCCTGCGCCCCTCCCTGCGGCTGCGTCGCCTGTTCAAGACGCAGAGCTGCGCCCTCACGGATCTCTCAACCTACTGGAACGCTGTCCTGTTCGCCCGACGCCCCGGACGGTGGGTGGCGTATCAAGCCACTCGAATTGCGGACTGGCTCAGCCGCCGATTCTTCGCTATGCTAAGATGGATTTTGAAAACCCGGGCGATTAGCTCAGCTGGTCAGAGCGCGTGACTTACATTCACGAGGTCCGAGGTTCAAGCCCTCGATCGCCCAATGATAAGGCCGTGTTTATCTTAAAGATGGATCGTCGGTTACAGGAAATCCAAGGCCGTGTTGATGTCGACTTCTTCAAACGATGGAATCCCCAGATGGCTTACGTACTGGGTTACTTCGCAGCCGACGGTTGCCTTTCCATCAACTCCCTTGGTGCTCGATACATCCACTTTGACTCCACTGACTTAGAACAGTTGGAAGTTGTTAAAATGCTTCTGCGCTCAAAGCATGTCATCTCGGAAAAACCCACGGCACAGCAAACTTGGAAAACGTGCTATCGAATACAAATCGGGAGTCGCCAAGTCTTTTCCGACTTGGCAGGACTCGGATTTGGAGTAAGAAAGGGTGGCCGTATGACGCTGCCCAACATCCCTTCCGATTTTCTCCAGGACTTTGTAAGAGGGTATTTCGATGGAGATGGTGGAATAAGCTATGGCGAATACAACAAATCGAATCGAGCAGGAAAGGTGCGGGTCCTCCTTGCACGCTTCACTTCGGAGTCAAAAGAATTTCTGGAATCGTTGAGAAAGGCCCTTCAAATGGAGGCGACCATGGGCAGAGGATCTTTGATATCCTATGGAACATATGCGTGCCTTAGCTACGCCTATGCAGACAGCGTTCGCCTCTTTCAATTCATGTATGGAGATGGGGACCCGAAGAAGCCGTTTCTGAAGCGAAAACACGAAAAGTTCCTCCAAGGCTTACGCTTCTGTTCTCAGGGGCCGTCGTCTAGCCTGGTCAAGGACGTCAGATTGTCAATCTGAAGATCGCGGGTTCAAATCCCGTCGGCCCCGTTATACAATTCTAAGGTCAACAATGAAAGCCGATTGCAACGTTCACAACCGGCTTTCACATTGATCCGGAAAATCACTAGAATTTCTTTCTCACTCGTAATGAGTCCACATACGGATGACTTTGACCGTTTTGATCTCCTCAAGCACCTGATACACCAGCCGGTGCTGGATATTGATCCGACGCGAATAGGCTCCGGCGAGATCTCCTACTAATTTCTCGTAGGGCGGCGGTGTCTGAAAGGGATTGTGCCTTAAGATCTCAAGGAGGGACTCCGCCTTAGGCCTCAGACCTGAGGTGGAGAGTTTCTTGGCATCCTTCTGAGCCTGGCGTGTAAAAACGAGTTGCCAGCCTACCACCGAAGGGTCTTACTGCACTTTTCTACGGGTGTTTTTAACCCCCGCCGGATGGATTCCCTCATTCCCGGAATCGAGACCAGGTATAAAGTCTCTTGGATCGCTCGCCAGTCATCCTCTGAAATGAGGACTGCACTATTTCGCCGCCCAGCGATTTGAACCGGTTCGTGTGAGGAAGCCGCTTTATCCAATAGTCTGTAAAGTTGAGCTCTTGCCTTACTGGCGGTCAATGTAGTCATCAGTTTCGCCTCCTATTCAAAGCGTACCATATATCGTACGATTCGTCAATGCTCGGCCACTTCTTAGCCCGAAAGCTGCCAGGTGGCTGAAACCCGTTTCGGATCCGCCTCCAGAAGCTCGATCCGACCGTCACCTCCGGTTGGGTAGTTGCTGCGTGATATAAAATTAGCCGAGAATCCCAAATCCTCCAACCTCAGGGAATTCCTTTTGAAAATCCTGGGCTATAGGCCGCGCCGACTCCTGTTTGAAGAATGGCTCGAAGGGCCGGCTTACTGGGGCGAGGCCCAGGCGTGGGCGTAGGGGATAAGGTCTGGGTCGGGATTC
>CAYJQV010000021.1:0-22701 GCA_964372395.1 uncultured Planctomycetia bacterium
CTAGGCGGGATTCCGACGCATGCTCACCGCTCGGATCAGGGCCGTTCAGCCCTCGCCGACCCTTCGCCTGACCGCCCTGGCGAAGCAGCTCCAGGCCCAGGGCAAGCATGTGATCAACCTGGCCGCGGGAGAGCCGGACTTCGACACCCCCGAGCCGGTCAAAGAGGCCGCGGTCCGGGCCATCCAGCAGGGCTTCACGAAGTACACGCCCACCACCGGCATCCCGGAGTTAAAGAGCGCGATCGCCTCGGTCCTGGCGCGGGAGCGCGGCCTCTCCTACCGACCCGAGCAGATCGCCGTGACGTGCGGGGCCAAGCAGGCCCTGTTCAACATCCTGCAGGTTCTCGTCCAGGAAGGGGACGAGGTGCTGATCCCTTCCCCCTACTGGGTGAGCTACCCTGAGATGGTCCGCCTGGCCGGCGCCGCGCCGGTGGAGGTGCGCAGCGACCCGAGGAACGGTTTTCGCCTGGACGCGGCCCAGGTCTCCAAGGCGGCGAGCCCGAAGAGCCGGTGTCTGCTGCTGAACAGCCCGTGCAATCCCACCGGCGTCGTGCTCGATGCCCGGTGCCTGCAGGAGATTGGCCGGGTGGCTCGCGAGAGGCAGCTCTGGGTGATCAGCGACGAGATCTACAGCCGGCTCTCCTACGGAGGGCCGGCCCCTTCCATCGCAGCGCTCTTTCCGGAGCTCCGGGACAGGACCGTGGTGGTGGATGGGGTCTCCAAGGCGTACGCGATGACCGGCTGGCGCATCGGGTACCTGGCCGGCCCGAAGGAGCTGGTCGATGCGACCGCGCGCCTGCAAGATCACTCCACCTCCAACCCGACCTCGATCAGCCAGCAGGCCGCCCTGGCCGCGCTGACGGGAGACCAGGGCCCGGTCGGGCGGATGGTGCAGGAGTTCTCCCGGCGCCGGGACCTTCTGGTGCGGCGGCTCGGGCAAATCCCGAAGATCTCGTGGGTGGAACCGAAGGGGGCGTTCTACTGCTTCATCGACGTTTCCGCCACGGGCCTGGACGCCGCGGCCTTCACCCAGCGTCTTCTGGAGGAGGCGGGTGTGGCGGCCATCCCGGGCGAAGGATTCGGCTGGGCGAGCCACGTGCGCCTGAGCTTCGCGCTGAGTGCGCCGGAGCTGGAAGAGGGGCTGAACCGGCTGGACCGATTCATCCAGGGGCTCTGAGATGGCGCATCGCGTGACCCTGATCCCCGGGGACGGCATCGGGCCGGAGGTGGCCCACGCGGCCAGGGCCTGCATCGATGCGACGGGGGTGAAGGTGGAGTGGGAGGTTCACGCGGCCGGAGAGGGGGCGATTGCACAGTTCGGTTCGCCGTTGCCCGAGCCCCTGCTGGACTCGATCCGGAAGAATCGGGTGGCCCTCAAGGGTCCGATCACGACCCCGATCGGCCGCGGGATCCGGTCGGTGAACGTGGCCCTGCGGCACGCGCTGGATCTGTACGCCTGCCTCCGCCCGGCCCGCCTGTATCCGGGGGTTCCCTCCCGGTACAAACAGGTGGATCTGGTGATCGTCCGGGAGAACTCCGAGGACCTCTACGCGGGCATTGAGTACGATGATGGGAGCGCCGAGGCCCGGGGACTCATCACGTGGGTTCACGCCCACGGCGGAAGAACGATCCCCCCCGACGCGGCCGTCTCCCTGAAGCCGATCTCCGCGGGCGCCTCGGAGAGGATCGTCCGTTTCGCGTTCGAGTACGCGGTGCGCCATGGACGCAGGAAGGTGACGGCCGTGCACAAGGCGAACATCATGAAGTTCTCGGACGGGCTCTTTCTCGAGGCGGCGCGGCGGGTCGCGGCCGGATACGAGAGGCGGATCGAGTTTGAGGACCGGCTGGTGGACAACCTCTGCATGCAGCTTGTGCAGAAGCCGGAAACCTTCGACGTCCTCGTGCTGCCGAATCTTTACGGGGACATCGTCTCGGATCTCTGTGCAGGCCTGGTCGGCGGCCTGGGGGTTGCCCCGGGGGCCAACATCGGAACGGAGGCGGCCGTCTTTGAGCCGGTGCACGGCTCCGCCCCCAAGTACGCCGGCCAGAACAAGGTGAACCCCACGGCGACGATCCTCTCGGGGATGCTGATGCTGCGGCATCTGGGGGAAGGTCAGGCGGCGGACCGGCTGGAGGGGGCAGTGTCCGAGGTGCTCCTGGAGGGCCGGGCGGTGACGTACGATCTGAAGGCGGGTCGCCCGAACGGCTCCCCCGTTGGGACGCGGGAGATGGCCGAGGCGATCGTGGCGAAGCTGAGGGCTCGGTGATCGCAGAAGTGGCGCCGGGGCCGGGCCTTCCCCAGTGGCTGCGCCGGCCGCTGGCGATCCACGGCCAGTGGGGTCAGGCGAAGCGGCTGGTCGAGGAGCTGCGGCTTCACACGGTCTGCGAGGAGGCCCGGTGCCCGAACCTCGGAGAATGCTGGAGCCACGGAAACGTGAGCTTCATGATCCTGGGGGATCACTGCACGCGCCGGTGCGGATTCTGCGCAGTGGAAACCGGCCGGCCGCAGGCGGTGGACCGGGACGAGCCGGCGCGGCTGGCCGAGGCGGCGGATCGGCTGGGGCTGAGGTACGTGGTGATCACCTCGGTGGCGCGGGATGATCTCCCGGACGAGGGGGCGGGGCTCTTTGCCGCCTGCGTGCAGCGGATCAAGCTGAGGATCCCCGGCATCCAGGTCGAGGTGCTGACGCCTGATTTTCACGCTCGGGAGGAACTGATCGGCGAGGTCGTGTCCGCCGGGCCGGAGGTGTACAACCACAATCTCGAGACGGTGGAGCGCCTTTCGCCGGCGGTCCGGCCGCAGGCCGGTTACCGCCGGTCCCTTCGGGTCCTCGAGCTGGCCAGGCGGGCGGGGGCGCCGGGGATGAAGACGAAGAGCGGGCTCATGGTCGGTTTGGGCGAGGGGGAGGAGGAGCTGCGGCAGGCCCTCCGGGATCTGCGCGGGGCCGGCTGCGACATCCTGACGATCGGGCAGTACCTGCGGCCCACGCCGGCGCACCGCCCGGTGGCGCAGTTTCTGCCGCCCGATCGGTTCGAGCTGTACCGCGCCTGGGCGCTGGAGCTGGGCTTTTCCTTTGTGGCGAGCGCACCCTATGTGCGCTCTTCGTACAACGCCTTTGAGGCGCTGCAACAGGGGGGTTGATCCCGGTCATGCAGGAAGCCAATCGGATGAAGCGGCTCGGCCTGTACCTCTTCACCATCATCGATGAGCTGAAGGCGGAGGCCCAGGCGAGGGGCCTGGAGGTCATCGATCTGGGGATGGGCAACCCCGACCTGCCCAGCCCGCCGCACGTGGTGGAGGAGCTCTGCCGCGCGGCCCGAAAGCCGGATAACCAGAGGTACTCCAGGCCCCACGGGGAGGTGGAGGCCCGGCTGCGGAAAGCGATCGCGGAGTGGTACGACCGGCGTTTCGGGGTCCGGCTGGATCCGGAGACCGAGGTCCTGCCCCTCATCGGGTCGAAGGAGGGGATTGCCCACCTGTCTCTGGCCTACCTCAACAACGACGACATTGGGCTCGTGACCAGCCCCACCTACCCGGTTCACGCCAACGGGGTCATCATGGCCGGCGGGATCCTGTACTCCATCCCGATCGGTCCGGAGAACCATTTTCGTCCGAACCTGAAAGCCCTGAGCCGCGAGGTCGTCCGCATGGCGAAGATCCTGATCGTGAGCTACCCCCACAACCCCACCACCGCCTGCGTGGAGCTGGACTTCTATCGGGAGCTTGTGGAGTGGGGCAGGGGGAAGGAGATCATCCTCTGCTCGGATCTGGCCTACTCGGACATTGTCTTCGACGGCTACCAGGCGCCCAGCCTGCTCCAGGCGAAGGGGGCGAGGGACGGCTACTGTGTCGAGTTCCACACCTGCTCCAAGAGCTACAACATGGCCGGTTGGAGGATCGGCTGGGCGGTGGGAAACGCCCAGATCCTCCGTTCGCTGGAGAAGACCAAGTCGTACATTGACTTCGGGATCTTTCGGGCGGTCCAGGAGGCGGCGATTTCCGCCCTGAGCGGCCCGCAGGATTTCGTCAAGCAGCTGGTGGAGACCTATCGGAAGCGCCGGGATCTGTTCGTGAGCGGGCTTCACGCGCTGGATTGGAAGGTCCCGGTTCCCAAAGCGACGTTCTACGTGTGGGCCCGCATCCCGCCCAAGTTCAGCGCCCTGACGTCCCTGGAGTTCTCCAAGCTCCTCGTCGAGGAGGCCGGCGTGGTCACCGCGCCGGGGACCGGGTTCGGCGAGTACGGGGAAGGATTCATCCGCTTCGCGCTGGTCGAGCCGGAGGCGCGGCTCCAAACCGCTTTGGAAAGGATCCGACAGGTTCTCGCCCTGCAGGGCTGATGAGGCAGAGAATCCTGCTCATGTACATCACGGTCCGCTCGGGCCACTACCGGGCGGCCCGGGCGATCGAACAGGCGATCCGGAGCCTGAGGCCCCGCGCCGACATCCTGACGATCGACGCCTTCCAGTATCTGAACCCGGTCCTGGCCCGCATCGTGGACCGGATGTACCTCTCCGTGATCGAGAAGCTTCCGGAGCTCTGGGACTATCTTTACGACAACCCCAACGTGGTGCGCCGCTCCGAGCGTTTCCGGAAGCTCCTCCATCGGTACGACTCGCCGCGGCTCCAGGGCCTTCTGGAGGAATGGAGGCCCGACGTGGTGGCCTGCACCCAGGCCTTCCCCTGCGGATTGGTGGCCGATTACTTCAAGGAGCACGGGCAGGCCACGCCGCTCTACGGGGTTCTGACCGACTTCACCCCGCATGCCTATTGGGTGCATGAGCGCGTGGACGGCTACGTCGTCCCATCGGAGAAAACCGCCCTCTGGCTCAAGGAGCGGAAAATCCCCGCGCAGAGGATCCACGTGCTGGGCATCCCCATCGACCCCCTCTTCGGCGATGGGCCGGACCCTCCTCTCATCCGCAGGCGCCTGCAGATGCAGGCCGGTCTGCCCGCCGTCCTCCTCATGGGGGGAGGGCAGGGATTGGGCCCGATCCTGGAAGCGGTGGAGGGGCTGGACCGCCTGCGCTCGGCCCTGCAGCTTCTGGTGGTCACGGGAAGCAACGAATCCCTTTACCACCGGCTGATCAAGCGGGCGCCGGCCATGCGCCATCCGATGCAGGTCTTCGGGCACATTGATTTCGTGGCGGAGCTGATGAGTGTGGCCGCTCTCATCGTCACCAAGCCGGGGGGGCTGACCGCGTCGGAGGCCCTCGCCAAGGGCCTGCCGATCATCGCCCTCGACCCGATCCCCGGTCAGGAGGTCAAGAACGGCCATTTCCTTTCCGAGGAGGGGGCTGCGGTCCTGGTCAAGAACCCGCGCGAGCTGCCCCCGGTGGTGGAGCGGCTCCTGTCCGATCCGGAGCGGTTGAAGAGAATGGCAGCCAGCGCGCAAAGACTGGGCCGGCCCGGGTCGGCGATGGAGACGGCGCGTCTGGTCCTGGGCCTCTAGGGGGTGAAACGACGGCTCGGCTCCGGTGCGCTGACCGGCGGAGGGTGTGTGCCTCACGGCTTGGTGGCCTTGGGCGGCGGGCGGTCGCCTCGCCGTCGTTCCAGGGGGACAACTCCCCCGCCGGGAATGGAGGTACGCGGGGCGGGGTGGTTTTCCCCCTGGGATCCCCCTTTCCCCCGGCTCAGCGCCTTTGGCGCTTCGGAGGTCTCATCGGGGAGAGTTTCCCACTCGGGGAGTACGGGCGGCTCGGCTGCACGCCGATATGCCCCCCTCTCCAGAGGAGTGCGGGGATGAGGCTTTACCTCTTTTACTTGATCGGCTTCTTCCTCTGCGCCGTCCTCCCCCGGCGGGTCTGCTACGCGGTGGCCCGGCGCGTCGCCGATCTTTGGTCGAGGCGGTCTCCCCAGGATGAAGAGGCGGTCCGGGGAAACCTGGAGGCGATCCTGGGCAGGCGGGCCTCCGAGGAGGAGGTCCGGCAGGTGTTCCGGAACTTCTCCATGTACCTGGTGGACTTCTTCCGCTTTGGGCGGCTCACGCCGGACAAGGTCCGGCGCCTGATCCGGATCGATGGAGTCGAGCGGATGGAGGAGGCGCTGCGGGAAGGCCGGGGGGCGATCGGGGTCACGGCCCATCTGGGGAACTACGAGCTGGCCGGGGCGGTTCTCTCTCTGCTGGGGATGCCGCTCCACGGGGTGGTGCTCTCGCACCGGAACCCCTGGGTGGATGACTTCTTTACCCGCCAGCGGGCCAAGGCGCGTGTGAGCAGCATCCCGGTGCAGAGGATGACCGGCAGAGAGTTCCTGGAGCGGGCCCTTTCGGTGCTGAGGCGCAACGAGGTCCTGGGGCTGGTGGCGGATCGGGATTACTTCGATCATGGGATCGTCCTGTCCCTGTTCGGGAAACCGATCCGGCTGCCCACGGGGCCGGCGGGGTTTTCCCTGCGCACCGGCGCGCCGATCATTCCCTGTTTCCTGATCCGTGAGGAGAATGGCAGCTACCGTTTCATCCTGGAGCGGCTGCTCAGGGCGCCGCGCGGGGCGGGACGGGACGAGGCGGTCCGGAATCTCACCGAGCAGTGGCGGGACATCCTGGCCCGCATCCTCCGCCGGTATCCGACGCAATGGTATATGTTCCAATCCTACTGGAGGCCCGGCCCTGTCCTCATCCGTTGAGGGACCGGACACCCTCGTGGTGATCCCCGCCTACCAGGCGGCCGGGACGATCCGGCCGATCGTCGAGGCGGTGCGGGCGCTCGGCCTGCCGGTCCTGGTGGTGGATGACGCCTCCTCTGACCCGACGGCTGCGGAGGCGAGAAAGGCAGGAGCCGAGGTCAGGACCCGCCCTTCCAACGGAGGGAAGGGGGCGGCGTTGAGGGAGGGGCTGGAGGAGGCCGGGCGGCGGGGATCCGGCTGGGTTCTGACAATGGATGCCGATGGCCAGCACCTCCCCTCGGAGATCCCGCGCCTGCTCGAGGCCCGGGAGCGGACCGGCGCGGATCTCATCGTGGGGAACCGGATGCTGAACCCGAAGGGGATGCCGGCGGACCGTCAGCTCACCAACCGCTTCATGTCGTGGCTCATCTCCCGCCTGACCGGCCAGAGGATTCCGGATACCCAGTGCGGGTTCCGCCTCATCTCCGACCGGATCCTTCAGCAGGTGGAACTGGAGTCCCAGCGGTTCGAGATCGAGTCGGAGCTTGTGGTCAAGGCGGCCTGGGCCGGCTTCGAGGTGGCATCGGTGCCTGTCACATCGGTCTATCGCAGGCAGATCAGTTTCATCCGGCCGATCCGGGACACCTTCCGGTTCCTTCTCTTTCTGTCGAGACTGCGCCGGCCGGCACCCCTCCCATGAGCGCCCGCGTGGCCGACCCCTTTCTCTCCGAGCGGAACCGCATGGTGGAGGAGCAGCTGGCAGCGCGTGGCATCTCCGATCCGCGAGTCAGGGAGGCGATGCGGCAGGTGCCGCGCGACCGGTTCGTCCCCGCCTCCAAGCGGGCCCTGAGTTACGAAGACCGGCCGCTGGCCATCGGGGCGGGCCAGACCATCTCCCAGCCGTACATCGTTGCCCTCATGACGGAGCAGCTCAAGCTGTCTGCGGGGGTGAAGGTGCTGGAGGTGGGCACCGGCTCCGGCTATCAGTCCGCGGTGCTGGCACAGATGGGGATGCGCGTCTGCTCCATCGAGCGGATTGCGGAGCTGGCCCGGTCGGCCGCCCGGCGTCTGGAGGAGCTGGGCATCCGGTCCGTCCGGATCCGGGTTGGCGACGGTTCCCTGGGCTGGCCGGAGGAGGCGCCGTTCGACGGGATTGTGGTGACGGCGTACGTCTCCGAGGTGCCGGCCGCCCTGCGCGGGCAGCTGGCAGACGGCGGACGCATGGTGATTCCCGTCGGGCGATTCATGGATCAGACGCTCCTCTGCGTGGAGCGGCGGGGGGACCAGTTCGTCGAGACCGGGCTGTGCGGGTGTCTGTTTGTTCCTCTCATCGGCACGGGGGGATGGTCCGAGGAAGAGATGGATCCGGGTGATCCGGACGGGGAATGACGCAGCTCGGCACATTCCTCGCCGGGTTGCCCGCCCCCGTGGTCGTCCTCCTCATCGGAGCGATGCCGATTTTCGAGGTGCGCGGGGCGATCCCGGCGGCCGTGGCCCTGCAGATGCCCCTTGGGCAGGGGTACATCTGGGGTTGTCTTGGAAACCTGCTGCCGGTGATCCCCCTTTTGCTTTTCTTGGACCCGGTCTCGGCCTGGCTTCGCCGTTTCCCTCTCTGGGCCGGCTTCTTCAAATGGTGGTTCGCCAGAATCGAGAAGAATGCGGCGATCATCCGCCGGTATGAGGCCCTGGGCTTGTGCCTCTTCGTCATGGTTCCCCTGCCGCTGACCGGCGCATGGACCGGATGCGCGGCCGCCTCCCTATTCAAGCTTCCGTTCCGGCTGGCCTTCCCGGCGATTGCGCTCGGGGTTCTGGGTGCAGGGATGCTGGTCGCCCTTGCCGTCCAGGTGGGCCTCAGCTTCTTTTACTCCGCAGGCTT
Organism: uncultured Planctomycetia bacterium; assembly: GCA_964372395.1. GTDB lineage: Bacteria > Omnitrophota > Gorgyraeia > 1-14-0-20-64-10 > 1-14-0-20-64-10 > CAYFHV01. Next base: position 8,478 of record CAYJQV010000021.1, read on the forward strand.
GACAGTGCCCCGGTAATGGTGTAACTGTTTACCTGCAACGCGGAGCCGTGTGAGGGAAGCCTGTTCAAAGCAGGCGCTGCCCCGCAACTGTAATCCCGCCCTTCCTGACGGAAGGAGAATCCTCAAGCGCTGGATGCCACTGTCCCCGGAGGTACCGGTGGATGGGAAGGCGCGCTTGAGAGCGGGAGAGCCAGGAGACCTCGCGGAGGAGTGGAGATGTCCCCTCGAGGGAGAGGAACAAAAAGCCAGCTGATCTTCATCACGGGCGGCGCCCGTGCCGGCAAGAGCCGATTCGCCCAGGATCTGGGGGAACGGACCCCCGCCCGCCAACGGATCTTCCTCGCCACCGCCGTAGCCTGCGACCGGGAGATGGCGGAGCGGATCGGTCGTCACCGGCGCAGCCGAAACGGCCTCTGGCAGACCTTCGAGGAGCCGCTTCTCCTGCCGCACCGGATTCCCAGGCGCTTTCTTGCACCCGGCAGCCTGATCCTGCTCGACTGCATTCCCACCCTTCTCACCAACCTCCTCCTGAGAAAGCGGTCCGACTCGCAGATCCGGCGGCAGGCAACGGTTCTCTTCGCCACGCTGCGGCGGCCCGGTGTGACGACGATCGTGGTCTCGAACGAGGTGGGCCTGGGGATCGTCCCTGAGCACGAGCTGGGCCGGCGCTTCCGGGACCTGCTGGGTCAGGTCAACCAGGAGGGGGCGCAGGCGGCGGACGAGGTTTATCTCCTGGTGGCCGGCATCCCGGTGCGCCTGAAATGAAGGCGGAAGAGGAGGCGCTGCGGCGCTGGGACAGCCTGACCAAGCCCCGGGGTTCCCTCGGCCGGCTGGAGGATCTGGGGACGCGGCTCGCCGGCATGAAGAGAGAGCCGATTCCCTCCATGCAGCGGAAGCGGATCTTCACCGTTGCCGCGGACCATGGAGTGGCTGAGGAGGGGGTCTCCGCCTATCCGCAGTCGGTGACCGCCCGGATGGTGGAAAACTTCCTGCGAGGGGGAGCGGCCATCAATGTTCTCGCCCGGCTGGTGGGTGCAGAGGTGCTGGTCGTTGACGCCGGTGTCGTCGGACTTCCCCCCTCTTGGGACGGTCTCCTCTCCTGTGGGATCCGCCGCGGGACCGGCAACATGGCGCGGGAGCCGGCCATGGCGAGGCAGGAGGCCGAGCGAATCATCCAGGCGGGGCGGCAGCTCTTCGAGCAGGCGCAGGCCGCCCGGCCCGCGGACGCGGTCGGCCTGGGAGAGATGGGGATCGGCAACACCACCGCCGCCTCCGCGCTCGTCTCCGTCTTCGCGGGGGTCGCTCCCGGCGAGGTGACAGGGCGCGGGACCGGGCTGTCGGAGGAGGGGCTTGCCCGCAAGGTGGCGGTGATCGAGCGGGCCCTCGATCTGCATCGGCCCGATCCGGCCGACCCGATCGGGTGCCTGGCGAAGATCGGCGGCCTGGAGATCGGCTGCTTGGCAGGGATCGCGCTGGCCGCGGCGGAGCACCGGGTTCCGGTTTTCCTGGACGGCTTCATCTCCTCGACGGCGGGCCTCCTGGCAGCCCGGATCTCGCCGCCGGTTCGGGAATTCTTCATCGCCTCCCACCGCTCCGTGGAGCCGGGACACCGGAAGGTTCTCGGGATGCTGGGGCTTGAACCGCTCCTGGATCTTCAGATGCGGCTGGGGGAGGGCACGGGGGCTGCCCTCGGGCTCTTCCTGGCCGAGGCAGCGGTCCGGCTCCTCAAGGAGATGGCAACCTTCCAGGAGGCCGGGGTGGCGCAGCAGCTGGCGCCAGAGGAGGCGCGGCGCTCGGAAAGGCAGCCGGCGGAGTGAAGGGCGGCCTCGGCGCCCTGCGGGATGCCTTCTCCTTTCTGACGCTCCTTCCGGTCGGGCGTCTTCCGGATCAGCTGCTGGGTGGGCCGGAGCGGATGTGCCGGGCGATGGCCTGGTTTCCTCTGGTGGGCGCCTGCCTGGGCCTGGCCGCGGGCTGGGTGGTTCTCCTGGCCGGCCGGGCCTGGGCCTCACCGCTCGATGCCTGGGCAGGGTTGGCGGTTCTGGTGATCCTCACCGGCGGGCTGCACCTTGACGGATTCAGCGACACGCTGGACGGCATGGCGGCGTGGGGGAATCGGGAAGAGACCTTGAGGGTGATGCAGGACAGCCGGCTGGGGGGAATGGGCGCGGTGGGGCTCATCCTCCTCCTCGGATTCAAGGGGCTGGCGCTGGCCGAGGTGGCCCCGCAGGAAGTGCTGGGCGCCCTGGCGGCCTCCTGTTCACTGAGCCGCCTGAGCCTGGTGATCTCGGCGCAGAGCTTCCCGTACGTGCCTGGCCGGGACGGTTTGGGCAGACTGGCCACCGACCGTCGATCGGCCGGCGTTCTTCTGTGGGCAGTGCTGCTCGGCGCTGGATTTGCGCTGGCGGCGGTGGGGCCGGCCCGGGCGGGGGCCTGTCTCGGATTGGCGGGGCTGCTCTGCTGGGGACTCAATCAGCTTTTCGTGGCCCGGCTGGGTGGGATCACCGGGGATACCCTCGGCGCGGTGCAGGAAGTGACGGAAACCGGCCTGCTCCTTTTCCTGGCGATGAGCCATTCTGTGGAGTTGGCGATGCGATGAGCCATCCGGTGCACGGCGGCGATCGCGCGGTCCTTCTCCAGGAGGGCGCTCCCCCTGCCTCCGGGCTCGTCGATTTCAGCGTCGACCTGAACCCCCTCGGACCGCCCTCCCTGTGCGCCGATCTCAGGGAGGGATTGGATCATCTGCGCCTCTATCCGGAGCCGACCTATCGGGACTTCAGGGAATCGGCAGCGCGCCGGGAGAGGGTGGACCCCGGGCAGATCGTTCCGGGCAACGGCACGGCGGATCTCATCCACCTCATCACCCGGGCGAACCTCTCCCGCGAAGCGGGGGTGGTGGTTCCGACCTTCACCGAATACGAGCGGGCGGCGCGGGCGGACCGGCTTGAGCTGCGGTTCGCCTTTCTTCGCGAGGAGGACCATTTCCGTCCGGAGGCGGTCGCAGATCTCGCCTCGGCCGGCACGGCGGGGCTCCTCTTCCTCTGCAACCCGAACAATCCGACCGGAGGGATCTGGCCGGCCGACAGATTGCAGGAGCTCCTGGACCGCTGCGCCAGGGAGGGGACGACCGTGGTCGTGGACGAGGCGTACATGGAGTTTGTCCGGGACGGCCTTCGCACCTCGGCGGCCGGCTGGCTCGCGTCATTCCCGAACCTGATCGTTCTGCGGTCCCTCACGAAGATCCTGGCGCTTCCAGGCCTGCGTCTGGGATATCTGATCGCCGGCCGCCCGCTCGCCGACCGGCTCCGGGCAATCCAGCCGCCGTGGGCGGTGAACGGGCTGGCGGCCTGGGCCGGCAGGGAGCTGCTGGAGTGGCAAGGTCTGGCGGGGTTTCTGACGGCCAGCCGCAGGGCGACCGAGATCGGCCGCTCCTTCCTCGAGGAGGGATTGAAGGCGCTTGGCTTCCGTCCGGTTCCTTCCCACGCCAATTTTGTCCTGGCCCGGTGGGACGGGGCGAACCGATCCACGGCCGATCTGGCCAGGGCCCTCCTCCGGGGGGGGATCCTGGTCCGCCTGTGTGACGATTTTACCGGTCTTGCCCCGGGCCGATACCTGCGGTTTGCGGTGCGCGGCACGCAGGAGATCACCAGACTCCTGGATGCCCTGGAAGAGGAGGTTAGCCCCCATGCCGGCTAAGACGGTCATGTTCCAGGGGACCGCCTCGCACGTCGGGAAATCGGTGCTGACCGCCGCCCTCTGCCGGATCCTGCGGGATCAAGGGCTGCGGGTGGCTCCCTTCAAGGCGATGAACATGTCGAACAACGCCTTCGTGACGGCGGACGGCGGGGAGATCGCGACGGCGCAGGCCGCCCAGGCGATGGCCTGCGGGGTTGCCCCCTCCGTGGAGATGAATCCGGTCTTGCTCAAGGTCATGTCGGACTCCCGCTGTCAGGCGATCCTGCTCGGCCGGCCGTATGCGGTGATCGAGGCCGGGGAACTCGGGAACCATCGCGGGGTTCTGCTGGCCGCCATCCGTGGCGCCTTGAACCGCCTCCTCGGGCGTTACGAGTTTGTGGTCCTGGAGGGAGCCGGTTCTCCGGCGGAGATCAACCTGCAGAGGACCGATCTGGCGAACATGGAAGCGGCGCGGCTGGCCGGATCCCCTGTCGTCCTGGTGGCGGACATCGAGCGCGGCGGGGTCTTCGCCCAATTGGTGGGCACGCTGGAGCTGCTGAGCCCGGAGGACAGGAGGCGGATCCTCGGATTTGTGATCAACAAATTCAGAGGGGATCCCCAAATCCTCCGGCCGGGGCTTCGCTGGCTCGAGGAGCGCACGGGGCTGCCGGTCTTCGGCGTGCTCCCCTTCTGCCAGGAGCTGGATCTTCCGGAGGAGGACAGTCTGGCCGAGCGCCTCCGGGGTCAGACCCCGCGGGGTCTGACCCCTCCGGCTTTGGGTACCGAGACGGCACCGGGTACCGTATGGATCGATGTTTTTCGCACTCCCACGATGGCCAACTTCACCGATCTGGATCCGCTGCACAGGGAGCCGGGTGTCGTGATCCGGTACCTGCAGCGGCCGCCCGGCAACGGAAGCAAACCCCACCTGATCATCCTTCCGGGATCGAAGAGCACGATGGCCGATCTGACATGGCTGCGCGAAAGGGGCCTGGACCGGTATCTGGAGCAGTGCGCCCGGGAGGGGGCGGAGGTGCTGGGGATCTGCGGCGGGTTCCAGATGCTGGGCGAGATGCTCTACGATCCGGGCAGGACCGAATCCAAGACCACCGCCATGCCTGGGTTGGGGCTTCTGCCGACAAGCACCCTCTTCCTCGCCTCAAAGATCACCGCCCAGGTCAGGGGAACTCATCTGGAGAGCGGGTTTCCCGTCCGCGGGTATGAGATCCACTACGGCAGGCCGCAGGGGCTCCGTCGCGGGCGGCCGGTATTCCGGATCGAGGAGCGGGGCGGGGTGGCGGCCCGGGAGACGGACGGATGCGAGTTGCCCGGGAAACGGATCTGGGGGACGTACCTCCACGGCCTGTTCGACGAGGAGGGGTTCCGCCGCTGGACGATCGATGGATTGAGGGAGCGAAAGGGGCTGGTGCCTCCGGCCCGGCCGGCCGTGGAGAGCACGAGCGATCCTTACGCGGGATGGGCGCAGCGGGTACGGCAGAACGTGCAGGTGGGCCGGTTGATGGATGGGGTGATGGCGTGGACCCCCTGAGCCTGCGGCTGACCGGGGCGTATCTGCTGGACTGGGCGATTGGGGATCCGCGCTGGCTGCCACATCCGGTGAGAGGGCTGGGGTGGCTCATTCGAAAGGGAGAGCATTGGCTGCGCGCCAGGATTCGCAGGGAGGAATGGGCAGGCACCCTGCTGGTGATCGGAATCGTTCCGGGGACCTGGTTCGGGGTGAGCGCTCTTCTGCATCTTTCCGGGGCGGTGTCCCCGTGGGCCGGCTGGGGGACGGAGATCCTTCTGCTCTTCTGCTGTCTCTCCACTCGAGACCTGGCGGTGGAGACGTGGCCGGTGCATCGGGCGCTCCAGGCGGGGCGGCTGGGGGAGGCAAGGCGGCATGTCGCGATGATCGTCGGGCGGGACACCGATTCGCTGAATGAGCCGGAGATCGTCCGGGCCACCCTGGAAACGGTGGCCGAGAGCACCATGGACGGGATTGTCGCTCCCCTCTTCTACGCGGTGATCGGGGGAGCGCCCCTGGCTTGCCTGTACAAGGCGGTCAACACGCTTGATTCCATGGTCGGTTACCGGTCTGCCCGCTACCTCAAGTTCGGCCGGGCGGCGGCCCAGGTGGATCGATGGATGAACTGGGTTCCGGCTCGATGCACGGCGCTGCTCCTGGCCGGTTCTGCGCCGCTCATGGGGCTCGCGGGCGGCAGGGCTCTGCAGGCGGTAAGAAGGGACGCCGTGCCGACGGGCGAAAACTCCTTCCTTCCCGAGGCGGCGATGGCCGGTGCCCTGGGCGTGCGGCTTGGCGGAATCAATTTCTACCAGGGCAAGCCGGTTCAGGCGCCTCCCCTGGGGGATCCGATCCGGCCGCTCCGATCCGATCTCATCCCGCCGGCACTGCGGCTGATGATGGTTTCGTCCGTGCTGGGCTTCCTGCTGCTCATCTCGCTTCGCCTGGGAGGCGCGTGGTGGATCCGGTGAGGATTCCACGGGTGCTGATCGCTGGCGTCCACAGCGGGGTAGGGAAGACCACAGTCACGATGGGGATTCTTCTCGCCCTCCGGGCCGCGGGGAAGAGTCCCCAGCCGTTCAAGGTGGGGCCGGACTACATCGACCCGGGATTCCTGAGCTTCGCCGCCGGCAGGACCTGCCGGAATCTGGATTCCTGGTTGATTCCGGGACCCCGCCTCCTGGATTCTTTCCGCCGGGCCTGCGCGGGTGCCGGGATGGCGGTTGTCGAGGGGGTCATGGGCCTCTACGACGGTATCGGCCCCACCGGAGAGCGTGGAAGCACGGCGGAGATGGCCAAGCTGCTGGATTGCCCCGTTGTTCTGGTGCTGGATGCCTCCGCGCTGTCCCGCTCCGCCGCAGCCATCGTGAAGGGATACCTGGAGTTTGACCGGGGAGTCCGGCTGGCCGGCTGCTTCCTCAACCGGGTCGGTTCCCCCGGCCATGCCCGTTTGGTCAAGGAAGGGATCGAGCGGCTGACCGGTGTGCCGGTGATCGGCTTCCTGGCGAAGGAGGAACGGCTCCAGTTGCCGGAGCGGCACCTCGGCCTGGTCCCGGCGGCCGAGAACCATCCGTGGAGGAAAACCGTTCCGCTTCTCGCACAGAGGATCGAGGAAGGACTGGAGCTTTCCGCGCTCCAGCGGATCGCCCGGCAGGCCGGGGTTCTCCGGGTGCCGGAGCCGGCGGGCCTGCAGGCGGACGGCGTTTCCTCTGCGCCGGGGCGCGTGGTTGGGCCTCCGCCAGCGCCAGCCGCTGCCCGCGTTCCGATCGCTGTGGCCAGGGATGAGGCGTTTCACTTCTACTATCCTGAGAACTTGGAGCTCCTCGAGCGGCTCGGGGCGGAGGTGGTGCCGTTCTCCCCGCTGCGAGACGAGCGGTTGCCCCGCGGCGCGGCCGGCGTCTACCTGGGCGGCGGTTTTCCTGAGCTGCACGCTGCGCAGTTATCGAAAAACCGGGCGCTTCATCAGGCGCTGCGCCAGGCGGCCGGCCGGGGGATGCCGGTCTATGCGGAGTGCGGGGGGCTCATGCTGCTCTCCTCGGCCATCGGCGGGGTTGGCGGCCGGTCGTACCGCATGGCCGGGCTTGTTCCGGTACGGGTCCGGATGACCGACCGGCTGCAGAACTTCGGGTATCAGGAGGTCGCGGCCTGCCGGGATTCCATCCTGGCGCGGAAGGGGGAAAAGGCCCGGGGACATGAGTTCCATCACTCGGTTCTGGAGCGGCCGCCGGCCCGCGGGGGTGCCGCCTATGAGATCTGCGCGGCGCGTGGGCAGGCCGGACGTCTGGAGGGATTCGCGAAGGGCGCGCTGCTGGCCTCATACATCCATCTGCATTTCTTGAATCAGCCGCGCTGGGCCGGGCGGTTCGTCCGGGCCGCGCGGAAATGGGAAAGGGAGTCGGCCGGAAAACAAACAGGTTGAAAAGGGGAAGCCCGTGAGAATCGGGCGCTGCCCCGCAGCTGTGACCGGGACGAAATCCGCAGGTGTGCCACTGCCTTAAACGGCGGGAAGGCGCGGAGAGTAGGAGGAACGGGAGCCAGAAGACCGCTCAACCTGGAATGATCCCGAGAGGGGAAAGGAGAAGGCGATGCGTTCAGCAGGGCTGTGGGCGATCGTGTTCCTGGTCGGTTGGGGCGGGGTGGAAATGACAGAGGCGGAGGAACCGAGCCGTTTGGAGGAGGTGGTCGTCAGCGCCACCAAGGCCAGGACGCCCGCGAAGCGGGTGACCCGTGCGGTTTCGGTGATCCCGGGGGAGCGATTGAACGTGGTCAAGGGCGGGTTTCTCCAGGAGGGGCTCAGCGACGTGCCGGAGACGCTGGTGCGCCGCAGCGGCTCCATTGGCCGGACCACCGCGGTGGTGATCCGGGGCGCCAGCGACCGCCAGGTGCACGTGACGATCGACGGGGCGCATGTGGCCAGCCCGACGCTGGGCTCCTTTGACTTCAACCACATCACGCCGGACAACCTGGAGCGGATGGAGGTTCTCCGCGGGCAGGGCAGCACCCTCTACGGCTCCGATGCGATGGGCGGGGTCATCAGCCTGGTGACGAAGCGGGGAGAGGGGCCGATGAGCGTTTCCTATGCCCAGGAGTTTGGAGGCCAGGATACCTTCCGTGAGGTGGCCTCGCTGGAGGGGGCGATCGGGAAGTGGCATCTCTCCGGGTCGGCCTCCCGCATGGACAGCGATGGGCTGAGCCAGAACGACGACTACCAGAACACGAACCTCTCCACGCGCATCGGCTACGATTTCAGCGACCGGACCAGGCTGGATCTTTCTGTCCGGCACATCTTCGCCATCGTCGGGCTCGACGACGGCCCGTTCCGGCCGGACCCCAACCGCCGCAACCGCGACCGGCAGACGATCAGCACAGCCCGCCTGGAGACAGAGCTCTTCCCGTGGTGGTCTCAGCTCTGGCGCCTCTCGGCCTCGATCGGCAACCTCGTCGACAGCGATCCCTCCAACGGCGGCACAGAGGCCAGCGCCCTGACCAAGCTGGACACCGAGCGGTACGGGGCGGAGTGGATGAACCGCTTCACGCCGGTCGAGTGGGACACCGTCACGGTCGGCTTTGAGTTTGAGGACCGGGAGGCCGACCGGCGGACGGGCGGCGCCAACCAGAATTTCTCCAAGGCGCAGACCACGCGGGCGATCTACGCCCAGAACGAATGGCGTCCCTGGGATCCGCTGACTGTGGTGACCGGCGCGCGGTTCCTCCGGGAGAGCGCCTTCGGCGCCGAGCAGGTGTTTGATGCTTCCGCCGCCTACTTCTGGGCGCCGGCGAATCTCAAGCTGCGCGGCGGCTGGGGCCAGGGCTTCCGCGTCCCGTCGCTCAACGAGCTCTTCTTCCCGAACTTCGGCGACCCGAATTTGAGGCCGGAGAAGAGCCGGACGTTCGAGATCGGCGCGGAACAGGTGCTGTTCGAGGACAGGCTGAGCTGGTCCGGGACCCTGTTCCGGACGGATTTCAAGGATCTGATCCAGTTCACCCGTGTGAGCCCTACCCGCTCCGCCGCGCAAAACGTGGGCCGCTCGCGCATCGAGGGGGCGGAGCTCGAGCTGGAGCTCAAGCCCTGGGAGGCCTGGACGCTGACCGGCTCCTACACGCACCTGGAGGCGAACGAACGGCCCAGCCTCGAGGAGCTGGTTCGGGTTCCCAAGAACACGATGGCCTTCACGATCGGCTACTCGCCCTCCCAACGGTGGGAGACACGGCTGGAGGGACTCCTGGTCAGCAGCCGGGAGGAGTCGACCGCCACCAACGCCCGGAACAGGACGAAGGGGTACCTGAAGTTTGACCTCTTCGCGCAGGTCCGGATCAGGGGGTGCCTCCGGGCCCACCTGCGCGTGGAGAACCTGTTCAACCGGAAATACTCCGAGGTACTCGGCTTCCCGGCCAACGGGACGCTGGTGACCGTCGGCGCCACGGTGGAGCGATGAGAAAACCGAATTGTGGGGTTGTCGTATTGTATCTTGCTTTGACCGGGTGCGCCACGGCGCGGGGGCCGTTTGACGTCGCGCTGGAGGTGGACTTCGGGCCGGCGGGAAGGCCCGCCGTCCGCAAGACCGTCCAGGTGGAACGGGGTGCGACTCCGGAGGTCGTGCTGGCGCGGGCCTTCCCCGTCGAGAAGGGGGCGGTCTGCTGTGATCCAAGGGAGACAGCGGCGATCGACGGGGTGGCGGCTGACCCGGCGACGAACCGGTGGTGGACCGTTTCAGTCAACGGATCCAAGAAGGTCAGCCCCTACCGGACGAGGGTGAGGCCAGGCGATCGGGTGCGGTGGGAGTTCCGCGAATATGGTCAGTAAGCTGGCGCTGGCTGTCGGGCTGCTCTTTTCGTTCCTGCGCGGCGCGGAGGCGGCGGAGGTCACGGGCACCGTGCGGCTGAAGGGGGAGATCCCCCCGCCGGAGGAGGTAAGGATTGAGCCAAAGAGCGGGGTTCATTCCACAGAGGGGTGCGGGTCTTTGAAGATCTCCTCTCAAAAACTGCTGGTGGATCCCTCGGGCGGGGTGCGCAACGCGGTCGTCTGGCTGGAGCTGCCGGGATCTGGCCAGGCGCAGGAGCGCGAGGCGCCGGCGCTCCTCGATCAGAGGGAATGCAGGTTTCTACCGCACGTGGTGACTGTCAAGGCAGGCGGTGAGCTGGCGATCCGGAACTCCGATCCGGTGCTGCACAACCTCCGGATCTTCGCGGAGGGGAAGCCCGCGATGCTCATGCACCGCTGGCAGAAGGCGGATGCCCCTGAGGTGCGCTGGCCTTTCGCGGAGCCGGGCCGGTACGTGGTGCGCTGCGGGGTGCATCCCTGGATGTACGCCTGGGCGGTGGTTCTTCCGACCGGCCGGTCCGCCGTGACCGGACCGGACGGTCGGTTCTCCCTAGCAGGAGTGCCGGACGGCCGGCATGAGCTGCGGGTTTGGCACGAGACCTTGGGGGAGCAGCGGGTCGCGGTCGAGGTCAAGGGAGAGGCGATGAACCTGGATCCACTTCTCTTCGAACCTGCAGGAGGTGAGTGATGCTGCAGGAGCTGATGCAGCGCGGCGGGCCGGTCATGTACCCGCTCCTGGCCTGCTCGATCGTCGCCCTGACGGTGATCACGGAGCGGCTCCTGTTCTGGCTGAACCTCCGAAAGGCGCGGGACCCGGAGGGGGTCCAGCGGATGCTGGAGCTGGCGCGCCGGGGTCAGGTGACCGATTCCCTGACGGAAGGCCGGCGCCTCGAGGATCCCGTGGCCCGGGTGCTGGTGCGCGGGTTGGAGCAGTGGCCGGGGTCCATTTCCGAGGCGCTGGAGTCTCAGGCCCGGGAGGAGGTCCGCCAGATGCGGCGCTACCTGGGTGTGTTGGACACCATCATCACCCTCGCCCCCCTGCTGGGAATCTACGGAACGATCACCGGCATCATCCGGGCATTCGGCTTCCTCGGTGCTGCGGCGGTGCCGGATCCGCAGGCGGTGGCCGGCGGCATCGCCGAGGCGCTCATCACCACCGCAGCGGGCCTGACCATCGCCATCTTCTGTGTGCCGCCCTGCAACTTCTTCTCCGCCAAGACGGAGGAGATGGTGCACGACGTGGAGAGGCAGGCGACCAACCTCGAGCTTTTGATGGGGACACGAACAAGTTCGCGTCCCAAGATTTCCCGTGGAGGGGCGGGGTGAAGGTCGCTTCTCTGCCCAGGCGCTCTCCGCGGATCGAGATGATTCCTCTCATTGACACCTTTTTCCTGGTGCTCGCCTTCTTTATCTCCGCGGTCCTCTCGATGGAGCTGGTGCGCGGGCTGCCGGTGGAGCTGCCTCGCGCCGGGGCCTCAAAGCCGATCCCGAGGGAGGAGCGTTTGATTCTCACGCTGAAGGCGGACGGCCGGCTGGAGATGGAGGGGCAGCCGGTCACCCTGATGGGGCTGCCGGATCTGCTGCGGCAGGAGGCAGGCGAGCGTTCTCAGCTTCAGGTGGGAATCCGGGCCGATCGTCTGACGCCCTACGAGCGGGTGGTGGAGCTTCTCGGCGCGGTGAAGGCGGCGGGTGTCAGCCGCGTCGCCCTGCTGAGCGAGCCCGCTGAGGGTGAGTCTGTCGGACCGCGGTTGTCCCGATGACGCCGCGGCTGGTACAATCGGCATTGTTCGCCGCGGGGGTGCACGCGCTGCTGTTGATTCCGGTGGGTCTATTTGCCGGTGTGGACCAGGCGGCGCAGACCGATCTCCTGCGCGGGAGGAGCGCGGTGGAGCTCGAGCTGGTCGGCCCGTCCGATCAGGGTGCTCAGGCGCGCCTCTTCGCCGAGGGGGAGGATCCCCTGCCGCCCACCGGCAAGCCGGCGGAGGAGTGGGAACAGGATCCTGGGGCGCAATCAAGACTGGAGCCGGGTGTCCTGCGCAACGCTGCGCCGATCTATCCGCGCATCGCCCGCGTGCAGGGCTGGGAGGGCACGGTGGTCCTGCGTGCGTTTGTGAGCCCCGCGGGGACGGTGCGGCGTCTTTCGGTGCACCGCAGTTCCGGGCAGAGGGTGCTGGACGAGGCGGCCGCTGCCGCCGTGCGTGCATGGCGGTTCAAACCGGCGGTCCGGTCCGGTGGGAAAGCGGCTGCGTGGGTAGAGCTGCCGGTCACGTTCAGGCTGAAGTCGAAGGAATCTTCTTCAACCGAAGGGAGGGATTGATCATGGCAACGGCTCTTCTTGTGCTGGCATGCGGCCTGATCGCCGCGCAGTTTCATCACGCGCTCGGGGTGGCGCCGATTCTGGGGGCGGTCCTCTGCGCCGCCTGTTTCCTCCGGGCCCGTGAGCTCTGGATCGTCGGCCTCGGCGGGATGCTGCTGCGGGATCTCCTGCTGGGCCTGTCCCTTTTCACGCTGGTGCGTTTGGCCGGGATGGCGCTGGTGGTGGCGGCGATCGTTGCCCTGCGCGTCCGGCCGAATCTGCGCTCCCTGGCGCTGGGGCTTGTCATCGCCTCGCCCCTCTTTCATCTTGCGCTGGCGGTTGGGGACTGGGCCACCGGGACCTGCGGCATCTGGCCGAGGAACCCGCAGGGTCTGGCGGCGGCCGTGACGAGCGCCTGGCCGTATTTCCAGCGATCGCTTGTCGGGGACCTGCTCTTCAGCAGCCTCTTTCTCTCCCTCTACACGCTTGGCGCCTACGCCTGGATCGGCTTAAGGTCGCGGACCGCCTCGTCAGGCCCGCAGGCGTGAGCGCAGAGCACCCGATCTACGAGGTGATCTTCTCCCGGCGGGACGTCCGCCGGTTCCTTCCCGGGGAGATCCCGGAGGAGGTACTGGAGCGGATCCTCCGGGCGGCGCACCATGCCCCGTCGGTCGGCTTCATGCAGCCCTGGAACTTCATCGTGATCCGGGACCGCGCGGTGAGGGCCAAGGTGAAGGCGCTCTTCCTCAGGGAAAACGCCAAGGCGGGGCGGGTCTTCCGCGGTGCCCGCCGGCGGCTGTACGGCCGGCTGAAGCTGGAAGGGATCCTGGAGGCGCCGGTGAACATCTGCGTCACGTGCGATCCCCGCCGATTCGGGCCGCATCTGCTGGGCCGGCACACGATCCGCCGCACCGATGTCTACTCCACCTGTTGTGCCGTCCAGAATCTCTGGCTGGCGGCGCGTGCGGAGGGGGTCGGGGTGGGTTGGGTGAGCATCCTCAGGCAGGACGCCTTAAGAAGCATCCTCGGGATCCCCCGGAGGATCCTGCCGGTGGCGTATCTCTGCGTGGGATATCCGGAGGAGTTCCTGCTGCAGCCGGAACTTGAAAAGGTGGGATGGAGCCAACGCCTTCCGTTGGAGGATCTGGTCTTCGCGGATCGCTGGGGCGGAGGAGGGAGCCGTTGACCTTCCGCGTGGCGTTCGGTTGGTCTACCCTTTTGCACGTCGGGATTCTGGCGCTGCGCCCGCCGGCCGGGCTGGTACCCCCGGCCTCGACGCTGCACCCCTTGGATGTGACGCTTCTGCCCGGCCGCTCGATCGAGATCCCGCGCCCGGCGGCGAAAGAACAGGCGCCTCCGCCTGAGCCGAGGCGCGCATCGCAGGAGAGCCGTCTGGGCGCCGAGGAAAGGAAACCGCCGCGGCCTCCCTCAGGGGCCGCTCCGGCGGAGCGCGGCGATCCTGCGCCTCCTCCTGCTCCCCCGACCCAGCCCGCACCTTCCTCGGCCCGGCGCGGCCCGGCGGTGGAGGCGACGGCGGGGGCGGCGGCTTCCACGAGCGGATTGCCCGAGCGCGTCTTTGCCTCCATTGAGCATAAGGAGCGGGTGCGTGATCACCTGCGCACGCGCATGCGCTATCCCTTCCCACGCGTCGAAGGGCGGGTCCTCCTGCAGATCTGGCTGGGATCCGGCGGCAACCTTCAGCAGGCCACGGTTCTGCAGGCATCGGATCCGCGCCTCGCGGCGGCTGCGTTGGAGGATGCCCGCGCCGCCGCCCCCTACCCCCGTTTCCCCTCGACGCTTCGCGAGCCGAGGGCCCGCTACGACTTCCTCGTCAGGTACGAGCCGGAATAAGACCCCTCGATCCCACCGATCCCAGTGACACCGATCCCACTGACACGATCCCACTGGCCCT
>CAYJQV010000022.1:0-22345 GCA_964372395.1 uncultured Planctomycetia bacterium
TGGTCCAATTCTCTCTTATTCTAAAGTCCAGTTCAAACGGGGAGCATTGCATCATTTTTGACACGATCGGACTCTTCCAGGCCGGTTGGACGCAGGGTCCTTGGACTGAGCTCAGGACTGGCTCCGGCAGGGCTGGGCATGGAAAGGCACAGGGTTAGCCAAAGGGCCAGGAATCTTGGCAGCGAAAAATGGTTCTTCATCTTGTGATGTGGGTTGCAGTTCTAGTATGGCACACGGTGAGCCTCAACGTCAAGGTGTGTAATTAGATTTCATCACTATTAACTGCACCGGCCACGCCTATCCCTTTAGCTCCGCACCGACAGGACAACCTTGAGGGGGTCTGACCCCTTTCGCGGAGGAGAAGCTCCCTGCTGAGAGGGGGCAGACCCCATTAGGTTTTAAGCTGACTCTTTGACCGCCTCCTAACTGCATGCGCTACAACCGGCTCCGTCAGTTATGCGGGGCTAATAGGACAGGCGCGTGCACCGGTAAACCGGCTATTCCAGGACGACAATGCGAAGCGCCTCCAGGAGTTTCTCCCGCTGGGGATCCGTCAGTTGACCCAGATGCTTCTTAAACCTGCGGTTGTCGATGGCTCGGATTTGATCGACAAGGATATCCGAATCTTCACGCAGACCGGGTGCCCCTCTGGCCAAATGCACTCGAAGAATCTGAGATTCCTTGATTACCTTCGTCGTGAGCGGGCAGATCACTGTGCTGGGATGGATTCCGTTGAGAAGATCCGTTTGCGCCACAACCACCGGCCGGATCTTCCCCGGCTCGGTACCCATGCGGGGATTCAGATCCGCCAGGTAAACGTGAAACTTCTGAATCCTCACTCAGGTAAATCATCCTCAAATCGTTCAAATTCCTTGAGGACCCGGAGTGAATTCAGGCGAACGGCCCTGGACTCCTTCTGTAACTGCTGCTTCAGGAGTTTTCGCTTGTTCAGCTGGGTATAAAAATCAAGGGCCTGGTTGATGTAGGTGTTCCTTGGGATTCGAATGGCCCGTACCACCCGTTCGACCTCCTCAAAGAGGTCACCCCGCAGCTTCAAGGATAGGACCTTCATCGCAGCCTCCTTTCGTATACACGACAAGTATATACTAACCCTGCCGCCGAGGCAAGTCCTCTGAGAGGGATTTGCCGCACCCCGCCAGGAGCGCAGCGGCCGCTCTCACCTCGACGGCCGTGCCCACCGAATGGACGGTGGCCTCCGGCTGAATCTTCCGGACCAGGCCTTTGAGCACCGTGCCGGGGCCCACCTCCAGGAAGGTGGAGCTGCCTCCCTGCACCATCGCCCGCACGCAGTCCACCCACCGCACCGGCCGCGTCATCTGCTCCACCAGCAGGGTCCGGACCTCGCCGGAGCTGGTGTGGTAGGAGCCGGTCACGTTGCTTAAGACCCCGAAGCGGGGCATATGAATCTCCAGACCGGCCAGCGCCTGCTGCAGGCGGGCCGCCGCCGGCTGCATGAGCCGCGAGTGGAACGCCCCGCCCACCTCGAGCGGAACCACTCGCTTGGCCCCCCGCTCCTTGGCCTTTGCGGAAGCCCCCCCGACCGATTCCGGACTTCCGGAGATCACGATCTGGCCCGGCGCATTGAGGTTGGCAACCTGCGCGCCGGTCTGGGCGCAGATCGCCTCCAGCGGCCCCAGCTCCAGCCCGAGCACGCTGGCCATGGTACCCGGCGCCGCCTGGGAGGCCTCCTCCATCGCCTGACCGCGGAGCCGCACCAGCCGAAGCCCATCCGCGAAAGAGAAAGCCCCTGCGGCCGCCAGGGCGGCGTACTCCCCCAGGCTCAGGCCGGCTGCCGCTGCTGGGGTCAGACCCCGCGGGGTCTGACCCCGTTGGCATTCCCGCGACTTCAATTCCGATTCCAGCGCAGCGAGGGCGGCCAGCGAGGTGACGTACAGGGCCGGCTGACAGTGCTCGGTGCGGGTGAGCTGCTCCGCCGGGCCCTGCCAGCAAAGCTGGGTCAAGTCATACCCCAGCACCGAGTCGGCCTGCACGAACAGGGCCTTCGCCTCCGGCCAGGCCTCGGCCAGGTCCTTTCCCATCCCGACAACCTGCGCCCCCTGCCCCGGGAATAGTAACGCGATCATGCTGGGGTGTGCCAAGCGATGCGCGGCCGGGCCCCCCGGAGTAGGTCCCGGTGTGCTACCACCGGATCACGCAGGCCCCCCAGGTGAGCCCCGCCCCGAAGGCCACCAGGAGCGCGTAATCCCCGGTCTTGACCCGGCCGTCGCGCACCGCCTCGCAGAGTGCCACGATCGTGGAGGCCGCGGACATGTTCCCGTAGCGCTCCACGTTGAGGTACACCTTCTCGATCGGGATCCCGGCCCGCTCCACAACCGCCTGGATGATCCGGATGTTCGCCTGATGAGGGATCACACAGCCGATCTGCTCCGGCCGGATCCCCGCCCGTTCGATCGCGGTGTGCGCGGCCTGCGCCATCTCCCGGACGGCATGCTTGAAGACCTCCGTGCCGTTCATCTTCAGGAAATGGGCGCGCGCCCTGACGCTCTCCTCCGAGGCCGGCAGGGAAACCCCGCCGCCGGGCACCTTCAGGAGATCGGCCTGCGTTCCGTTCGACCCCAGATAGGAAGAGAGGATCTGCCCGCGGGTCGTCTCGCCGATCACCACCGCCCCCGCCCCGTCCCCGAACAGAACGCAGGTGGTGCGGTCGGTCCAGTCCACGACCCGCGAGAGGATCTCCGCGCCCACCACCAGGACCCGCCGGTACGTGCCGCTGGCCACAAACTGCTGGCCCATGACAAGCCCATACACGAACCCCGAGCAGGCGGCGGCCACGTCGGTGGCTGCCGCCTGCGGCGCCCCGAGCTTGGCCTGCACGATGCAGGCGGTGGACGGGCAGGGCATGTCCGGCGTCATCGTCGCCACCAGGATCATGTCCAGATCGCCGGCCTGAATCTTCGCATCCCGAAGGGCCGCCTGCGCCGCCTCGACCGAGAGGTCGCTGGTGTTCTGCCCGTCGGCCGCGATCCGGCGCTGGGAGATCCCGGTGCGGGTGCGGATCCACTCGTCGGAGGTCTCCACCATCTTCTCCAGATCCGCGTTGGTGAGGACCTTCTCGGGCACGTAGTAGCCCAAGCCCAGGATCCCGACCGGCCGGCTAGCCGACATGCTCCCGCTCTGCGCCGCCCGCTTTCATCGCCTCCAGGATCGCCTGGTTCACCCCGTGCTGAACGTACTTCGACGCGGCCCCGATGGCGTTCCGGATCGCCTTGGCGCTGGAGGAGCCGTGGCAGATGAAGCAGGCGCCGTTGACCCCCAGCAGGGGCGCGCCGCCGTACTGCGCGTAATCCATCTGCCGCCGGAGCCGGTGGAAGGCCGGCAGGAGAAGCCCCGCCCCCAGCCGGTTCCAGAGGGTCCGCTTGAGCTCCCTCTTCAGGAGCTCCGCCAGGGCGAAGGCCATCCCCTCGGAGACCTTGAGCGCCACGTTCCCCACGAAGCCGTCGGCCACGATGACGTGGCACCGGCCGGTATAGATGTCGCGCCCCTCGACGTTTCCGATGAAGTTCAGCTCCGACTCCTCCAGCAGCTTGAACACCTGCCGGACGAAATCGGTCCCCTTCGACTCCTCCTCGCCGATGTTGAGCAGACCCACCGAGGGCCGCGACAGGCCCATCACGTGCTCCATGGTGATCGCCCCCATCACGCCGTATTGGAAAAGGTGATTCGGCTTGGGGTCGATGTTGGCGCCGACGTCGATCACCATGACCGGCCCCTTGAGGGAGGGGATCACCACCGCGATGCCGGGCCGCTCGATCCCTTCCAGGAGCCCCAGCCCGAGGCTCGCCGCGCAGACCACCGCCCCGGTGTTTCCGGCGCTGACGATGGCATCCGCCTGGCCCAGGTGGGCCAGCTCCACCATCTGGCAGATCGAGGAATCCGGCTTTCGGCGGACGCTCACCGCCGGGGACTCCGCCATCTCGATCACCTCCGGCGCGTGGTGGACCTTCAGATTCGAGGGAACCGCCCCGGCGCCCTTGAGATGCTTCGAGATCCGGTCCTCCCGGCCTACCAGGAGAATCTCCACCTGGAATGAGCGTGCCGCCTGAACCGCTCCGTCCACGATGGCGCCGGGGGCCCGGTCGCCCCCCATGGCGTCAACGGCGATCCGCGTCATCGCTCCGGCTGGCGCCTCCGCGATCGGGGCGGAACCGAGGGTTCCATCCCCGACAGTCCTCCTCCAGGGACGGCGGGGGGCGGCGCACCTCGCGCACCCCTGAAGGCTCGGAATCCGTGCAGTCGGAGTCGCGGGTTCGCCTTCACGACTTCGGCTTTTCCTCCCGGGCAACCGACAGGACGGCTCGGCCCCGGTAGTTCCCGCATGCCGGGCAGGCCCGGTGCGTGAGCACCGTGGCCCCGCACTGCGGACAGCGCGTCCAGCTGGGATTGCGAAGGTGAATTTGAAGCCGCCGCTTGTCACGCCTGGAGCGGGAGAAACGGCGCTTAGGCAGAGCCATGCACACATCTCCTTTCGTTCAGATTCTGTCCGCACGTCGCACAGAGACCCTGGCAGTCCTCCCTGCACAGGGTCCGAACCGGGTAGCTCAGGAAGATCTCCTGCCGGATGTCCTCCGTGATGTCGAGTGAGATCTCCTTCTTCACGGAGTAGCCGAGCTGAAATTGTCTCTCGTAGCGCCGGCCGGAATGCTCCAGGCAGCGGGCGCAGATCTGTTCCTGCTCGCCGCGCACGCCGACCTGTACCATCACAGTCCCCTCCACCTTCTGGAAGTTGGCGGTCACCTCAAGATCCTCGACGAACTTGAGCTCCGGCGTGTTCAGGTTCATCTGGGCCGGGCCGATCCTCTCCGTGAGGGTCAGCCCCTCCTCGGGAATCTCGCTGACCCTGACCTTCATCCCGCCAGCTTCTCTCTCAGCCGCTTTTCCACGAACGCCGGTATGAATTGTCTCACGCCGGCCCCCAGGGCCGCCGCCTCCTTGATGAGCCGCGAGGAGACATACGAATACTCCGGGGAGGGCATGAGGAAGACGGTCTCCGTCTGCGGATCCAGGCGCCGGTTGGTGAGCGCCATCTGAAACTCATACTCGAAATCGGAGAGCATTCTCAAGCCCCGGATGATCGACCGGGCCCGGTGCCGCCGGGCGAAGGAGACCGCCAGGCCGTCGAACGCCTCCACCCGGATTCCCGGCCATCGGCCGACGGCCGAGCGAAGCATCCCCACCCTCTCCTCCACCGAGAAAAGGGTCTGCTTCCCGGGATCAACCGCCACACCGACCACGACCTGGGAGAAGAGGGCGCGGGCGCGCCGGATGAGATCCAGGTGCCCCTTGGTGACCGGGTCGAAGCTGCCCGGATAGACGGCAATCCCCCTGCGCTGTTCCCGCTGCTCTCGTGCCATGGTCTAACAAAAGACAAACAGCAGGCAAAGCATCTGCCTACTGTCTGCGATAGAGGGCCAGTGCGGTATCCCCATACTGCTCAAGGCGTTGCAAGACGAGCCGGCAACCGGAGGAAGCTGCATCTGCAGGAAGGGGATCCCGCTTGTCGCCTTCAACAACGACCCATCCTGCAGGCCCGACTATAGCACAGCGGGTGAGGGCCATCAAGGTTTTTCTGGCCAGATCGGCCCCGTACGGCGGGTCGAGGAGGACCAGATTAAACTGCCGTCCCTCCCGGTCGAGCCGGCGCAGCGCCTGCCCCACATCGGACCGGAGGATTGAAACCATGGGGGTCTGATCCCTGCAAAGCTTTTGGAGGTCAGACCCCATGAGTTTCTCCAGGTTCGCCCGAACCGCCTGGATGCAGTAGCCGGAGCGGTCCGCGAAGGTGACATGGCTCGCCCCGCGGCTCAGGGCCTCTATCCCTAAGGCCCCGGATCCGCTGAAAAGGTCCAGCACCCGCGCCCCCCTCACCGCATCCCCCAGCAGGTTGAACAGCGCCTGCCGGACCTGGTCCTGAGTGGGACGGATCCGCGGTCCCTTCGGAACGACGAGCTCCCGGCCGGCCAGTCTACCGCCCGTTATCCTCACGGCCGATCAGACTGGGGAACCGGACGAGCAGCTCCTTTCGAAGAGGGTCCCATGCGGGGCCGGAGCAATCCGGATCCTGAGCCAGCAGCTCCTCCGCCTCCTTCCGGGTCACCTCAAGCCAGGGCCCCTGGGCGGCCCATTGCAGACAGATCAGGTCCGGCAGGCCTGCCTGACGCTTGCCGAGCAGCTCGCCCGGACCGCGCAGGCGCAGGTCCTCCTCTGCGATCTGGAAGCCGTCCGCGGTCTCCACCATCCTCTGCAGCCGCTCCGCAGAGGTCGGGTTCGGATCGGCGACGAGGATGCAGGTCCCCCAGTGCTCGCCCCGCCCGACCCGGCCGCGCAGCTGGTGAAGCTGCGCCAGACCGAAGCGCTGCGCCCCCTCCACCACCATCACCGTAGCATTGGGCACATCCACGCCGACCTCGATCACCTGCGTCGCCACAAGCACCTGGATCTCCTTCCGCTTGAAGGCGGCGAAGACCTTGCGCTGCTCCTCCGCCCGCATCCGCCCATGCAGGAGTCCCACGCTGTGGCCGGAGAAGATCTTCCGGTACTCCTCGAAGATCTTCAGCGCCGACTGCGACGCCCCGGCCTCCTCGGCGAAGAGGTCCCTCTTGAGCCTGCGGCCCGCCGAATCGCCGATGCGCGGGCAGACGACGTACGCCTGCCGGCCCGCATCCAGCTCCGAGCGGACGAAGGTGAAGATCTCTTCCCGGCGGGTGGAGTCCACCCAGAGCGTCCGCACCGGCTCGCGCCCGACCGGCTTCTCCTGAATCGTGGAGATCTCCATCTCGCCGTACAGGGTGAGCGCCAGCGTGCGGGGGATCGGGGTGGCGGTGAGAACCAAAAGATCCGGATGATCCCCTTTCGCGGCGATGGCGCCGCGCTGGTCCACGCCGAATTTCTGCTGCTCATCGATCACCACAAGCCCCAGCCTGGCAAACTTGACCCACGGCTCCAGCACCGCATGGGTCCCCACGAGAACCGGCAGGGTCCCCCGCGCCAGCTCCTCGGCGAGCGCCCTTCGGGCCGGCTCCTCCACCGAGCTGGTGAGCAGCCCCACCGGCACGTCCACCGGCGCCAGAAGCTGCGACAGCGTCAGCGCATGCTGCCGCGCCAGCACCTCCGTCGGAGCCAGGATCACCGCCTGGAATCCGCCCTGCACCGCCACCACCGCGGCGAAGGCGGCGACCACCGTCTTGCCGGAACCCACCTCCCCCTGCAGGAGCCGGTGCATCGGCTTAGGGCTGGCCATGTCCGCCGCAATCTCCTCCATCGCCCTCTGCTGGCCGCCGGTCAGCACGAAGGGAAGCGCCCGCCTCCAGCGCTCGACCCGATCTCCCTCCACCGCATGCGCGATCCCCGGCCGCGCCTGCAGCCGTCTGCGCCGCAGGCCCAGCGCCAGCTGGAAGTAGAACAGCTCGTCGAATGTCAGGCGCTCCTGCGCCGGCCGGACCGACTCCGGGTCCGGCGGGAAGTGGATCCCCTTGAGCGCCGTGGCAAGATCCGGCAGGGCGTGCCGCTGGCGGATCCCCGGCGGCAGGGGATCCTTCAGCCCCGGCAGGATGGACTTGAGCGCCCAGGCGGCCGCGGTTCGCAGCTCCCTCTGATGGAGACCCGAGGTCGCCGGGTAGATCGGGACCACCCGACCCATATGGAGCGATCGGACCGCCTTCGCACCGGACCCGGGGACCGTCCCCGAAGGGGAATCTCCCTTTTCCATCGGGACCAGCTCGAACTCCGGCACCGCCATCTGGATCCGGCTTCCGACCCGGTCCACGGTCCCGTAAAGGATGATCTCGCTGTCGATCGGAAACCACCGCCGCATGTACGGCTGGTTGAACCAGAGGGCCATGAGTTTTCCGGTGGCGTCCGCCACGGCCACCTGAAGGATGACGGTGCCGGTTTTGGCGCGGAAAAGAGATGTCGCGGTCACCCTGCCCCGCACCGTCGCCTTCTGATCCGCCGCAAGCTGGGCGATCGGCAGGAAGGTCCGGCGGTCCTCATGCCGGCGGGGGAGGTGGTAGACGAGGTCCCGGAGGGTGGAGATCCCCAGCCGCCGGAACAGATCGGATCGCCGGGGCCCCACCCCTCTGAGGTACCGGACCGGCGAGTCGAACGTGGCGGATACCGGCTTCGGCGAATCGGCTTTCAGCGGGCTCTGCACCTTGACGGCCTCTCGATCACACCGTATCATAGGAACCTCCGATGGCCAAGCGATGCGACATCTGCGGTAAAGGCCCTGTCTTCGGCCGCTCCTACATCCGGAAGGGAAAGCCCAGGAAGGAAGGTGGGGGGGGACGCCATATTGCGCGGAAGAATCGGCGCCGCTTCCTGCCGAACCTCCAGTCGGTCCGGGCCGTGGTGGATGGGGTTGTCCGGAGAATCGTCGCCTGCACCCGGTGCATCAAGCAGGGCCGGGTGGTCCGCCCCGCCGCTTAAGTCCAGCTTCTCGCCAGCCGACTCCTACAAGCCGACCTGGATCCGGTAGCGGACCTTCACCTCGCCGTCCTTCGGCACCTTCGCGTCGAATCGCAGGGTGAAGGCATCCACCTTGATCGGTGGATGGGTGCTCTCGATGACCTTCCAGTTCCCGTAAAGGGGCTCCACGATCCCCACCGTGACCTCTTCCTCCTTGTGGTTCCGGAGGGTGATCTCCCACTCGGACTCGTGTAGCCCGCTGGTGATCTGCCGGTAATCGGTCTGTTTCCGCTCCGCCACCACATCGAAGGCCTCGCCGATCTCGAGCTTGACCTCCTCATCCTTCGGCGTGTGCGTGATCCGGTCCTCGCCGATGAACTGGATCTGCCCTTTCGGATCCTTCTTGTAAACGCGCACCACCCCCTCCGGCAGGGGCATCCCCAGGTGGTTTTCCTTGGAGTTCCTGAACTTGACGAACACCTTCACCGGCTGCTTCTCCAACCGTTCCTGGTATCGGTAGTTGAAATAGGTCTGGATACCGTAGACCAACAGCTCCTTCTGGGTCTTCGCTCCCTCCGCCTCCAGGAGAGAGATCTGCTTGGTTTGCATCTCCTTGATGGTGGTCGGCCTCTGCAGATCGTAGATGTGGTACTCGAAGAAGGCCTGCTCCACGAAGTCTGCCGACCGCGCCATCTTTTGCTTCGCGCCCGCCGGGTAGCGGTCCACCTGCCTGCGGTCTGCCGCCCGGTGGATCTGTCCGGCGATGAGCTTGAGCTTCGCTTCCTTATAGGTCGCCCCTGAGCGGTTGTCCACGGTCACCCAACCGGACAGGTCGGCCGCCGTGTCATCCTGGTTGAGCAGGAGGACGTAGTCGGCCTGCCATCGGATCTGGCCGGTGAGATACGACACCTCCAGGGTGTGCGGCTCCTGAACGGAGTTCTCAAACAGCCACATGAGCGTCGGCTTGGCGATGAGGTTCTCCGGGATCTCCGGGAGAACCTGGAAGCCCGGGTGTCCCAGGAAGATCTCGCTGCCCACCCGGTAGATCGGCCCCTGGTTGTTGCTCAGCAAGGTCGCCTCCACCGTCTCCTTCCGGTCCTGGAACTGCTTCCACTCGATCAGCTTGATCTTCTTCCCAACGAACTTGTCCAGGAGCTTGGCCGGGCTCATGAGGTCATACTCGTAGTTCTGCTCGAGGACCGCCAGGCCCTCCGGGTGGTTGAGCGACTTGACATGCACCGTCACCGGCTGGATGTGGGCCGCCACGTCCATGAAGCGCATCTCTCCCTTGCCGACCGGCAGCCGAAGCTTGCGAATCTCCTTCACGAGCCCGATATCCACGTTGTAGACGGTGACCTCGACACCGGTCTGGTCCTCGGCGGTGCTCTTGAGCACCGGATCGGCGGCCCACGCCGGCGCGGACGCCAGCAGGATCGAACAGAAGGAAACCAGCAGGATTCTTTTCATCCCGAAACCCTCCTCTGGCTAGAAGTATACATCAAGCCCGTGCCAACCGCAGGCCGATTTGGTACTTGGAGCGCCGGCTCGGCCGCAAGCCCTGCCCGAACCGCCGCCGGATCTGGGAGAGGGCCTGCCGGAAGAGCGGCCCGGGGGCCCCGAGATTTTCGAGCTCCACCTCCCGGTACCGAGTCGCGCCACCCTTCCTCCTCACCTGAACCTCGTCCAGGGCCAGCTCAATCCGCCCGGCCGGGCAGACAAAGCTGCGCTTCCGGCGCCGGGTTTCAAGGAGCAGCACCCGCCGCCACGGCTTGCCGCCGGCGATCCTTCGGGCGATCCTCACCGGCTCCGCGTCAAGCCGCCCTGCCTCCGCGACAGGGACCTGCGCCGCGCGCAGCGGAACGGTCATCTCCCGCCGCTCGGAAACACCGCGCCGATACGAGATCTCCCGTTTGAAGGTCAGCTCCGCCCGGCGGCCGATCCGCCGGATCTTGAGGGCCGCGTGCGCCCGCTTGAGGCGCAGATCGGGAGTATCGAGGTAGAGGTTGATCTGCCGTTCGGTCTGGCTGTGCTGCAGCCGAAATCGCCCGATCCGTGTGAGCCGCCCAAGGGCGCGGAAGAGCTTCGGATCCCGGACCAGGAACTTCGCCTCCGTCTCCCGCCCTTTGGGGCGGCTTCTACGCACGCTTGAACTGCCGCTCGAGCTCGGCGAGGGAGTGGGAGACGAAGACCGGGCGGCCGTGCGGGCAGTGGAAGGGATCCTCACACGAGGCCAGCCGGGCCAGCAGCGACTGCATCTGCCTCAGCTCCAACGGCTCGCCCGCCTTGATGGACTGCCTCTTGCAGGCGCACAGGGCGGCGACCGCCTCTTCCTGCTCCTCCAGGGCGGTGCGCACCTTGCCCTCTTCCACCTGATCGAGGAAGAGGCGGATGAGCTGCAAGGGATCGGCTTCACCGAACACCGCGGGATACGCACGCATCAGCCAGGAACCTTCCCCGAACGGCTCCAGCTCGAAACCCAGCCGCGTCAGGAGCGGCAGGGCCTCGGTGAGGATCTGCCGCTGGCGCGGATGGACCTCCAGGATCTCTTCGAGAAAAAGCATCTGCCGCTCCGCCCGGCCGTCGCGAAGGGACCGGAGCAGCGCCTCAAAAACCACCCGCTCATGGGCCGCATGCTGATCCACCACGACAAACCCTTCCTCGGTCTCGGCCAGGATGAAGGTCCGGTGGATCTGGCCCAGGATGCGGGTCACCCGCAGGGAATCCCCGACCGAGATCGGCCGGTCCATCACCACTCCCCACCCTCCGGGCGGGCTGTCTGCCTTCAAGCTGTACTCCCGAACCGCCCGGCCTTCAGCCGAAACAGGCGCTGGCTGCCCGCCGGGCGGCGCCGTCGGCAGCGGTGCGAGTCCCGCGGCCGGCTGGAGCCGGCTGCGGACCGACTGCCGGATGAACTGCGCCACCTCCGGCTCATTGGAGATCCGGACCTCCTGCTTCGTCGGGTGCACGTTCACATCGATCCGGCCGAGATCCAGCTCCACGAACAGGACGGCCACCGGGTAACGCCCTTCCGTCAGCATCCCGTGGTAGCCGGCCTGCAGCGCATAGGAAAGGGGCAGGGACCGGACCCAGCGCCCATTCACAAAGAGGTGGATCTGTCCCCGGTTGCCGCGGCTGACGACCGGCCTGGCGACCAGGCCGCGGAGCCGGACGCCGTCGCTCTGCGCCTCCAGCTCGAGCAGATGTTCCCCCACCTCCGCTCCCAGCACGCCCGACGCCCGCGCGGCCAGCCGGTCGGTGCGGCCCAGCTCCAGCAGGGTCCTGCCATCCGAGCGCAGAACGAATCCGACGCCGGGGGCGGACAGGGCGAGCCGTCCGACGGCCTCCTGGAGATGGCCCAGCTCCGTCGTCTCGGACTTGAGGAACTTCCGGCGGGCCGGCGTATTGAAGAAGAGATCCCGCACCTCCACGATCGTCCCCCTCCGGCAGGGGAACTCCCGGACCGCCCTGAGCGTTCCTCCCTCCACCACCACCTCGGTCCCGGCCGCTGAAGCATCGCTGCGGCTGATCAGCCGGCACCGCGAAACCGCCGCGATGGAGGGCAGGGCCTCCCCCCGGAACCCAAAGGAAGAGATGTTGAGGAGATCTTCGGCCGAGGCGATCTTGCTCGTGGCGTGCCGCTGAAAGGCGAGCTCCGCATCCTGCCGATCCATCCCGCAGCCGTCATCGGAAACCCGGATCAGGCTCCGGCCCCCATGCTGGACTTCAATCTCGATGGTGGATGCCCCGGCGTCCAGGGCGTTCTCCACCAGCTCCTTGGCGACGGAGGCGGGCCGTTCGATCACCTCGCCCGCCGCGATCTTGTTCGCCACCCACTCCGGCAGCACCCGGATGGCGCCCATCACCGTTCCTCTGAATCAGCAGCAGGTACCGGACCGGCCTTCGGTGCCTGGTACCCTGCGAGGATCTGCTCCGCCCGTTCGGTGATGTTTCGCGGGATCCCGGCGAGCTTGGCCACGTGGATGCCGTAGCTGCGATCCGAGCTGCCCCGCGCGACCTTGCGGAGGAAGACGATCCCCTCCGGCGTCTCCCGGATCTGCATCGTGTAGTTCCTGATCCCGCCGATCGATTCCTCGAGCCGGATGAGCTCGTGGTAGTGCGTCGCGAAGAGGGTCCGCGGGCGGACCGGGCCGGAGCTCAGGTGCTCGCAGATCGCCCAGGCCAGACTCACCCCATCGAAGGTGGAGGTGCCGCGCCCCACTTCATCCAGGATGAGGAGACTCCGGGAGGTCGCCGACTGGAGGATGTGCGCCATCTCGATCATCTCCACCATGAAGGTGCTCTCGCCCCGCGCCAGGTCGTCGCGCGCGCCGATCCGCGTCAGGATCCGATCCACCCAGCCGATCCGCGCCGACTCCGCCGGCACGAAGGAGCCGATCTGGGCCAGGAGGACGATCAGGGCCACCTGCCGGATCGTGGTGGACTTGCCGGCCATGTTGGGCCCGGTGAGGAGGATGATCTGGTGGCCCTCCGCATCCAGGAAGGCGTCGTTCTCCACGAACTGGCCTGCCGGGAGCATCGCCTCCACCACCGGGTGGCGCCCTCCCCGGATGGAAAGCTCGAGGGAATCCGCCAGCTCCGGGCGCACCCATCGCTTCTGGACCGCAACGAACGCCAGCGACGCCAGCGCATCCAGGGTGGCCGCCGCCCTCCCGCAGGCCTGCAGGGGGGTGAGCTCCTCGAGCACCCGCCCCCGGACCTCCTGGAAAAGCTCGTGCTCCAGCTCCTTCATCTTCTCTTGCGCCCCGGAGATCCGCTCATCCCACTGGGTCAGCTCCGGCACCACGAACCGCTCGGCGTTGGCCAGCGTCTGCTTCCGGACGTACTCCGGCGGGAGCAGGTGGAGGTTCGCCTTGCTCACCTCGATCGAGTAGCCGAAGACCTGATTGTAGCGGACCCGCAGCGACCTGATCCCGGTGCGCTGCGCCTCCCGCCGTTCGAATTCGACCAGCCAGGATTTCCCGCGGGAGGCCAGCCCCCGCAGCTCATCCAGCTCCTTGGAGTACCCGTCCCGGATGAGCCCTCCCTCCCGAAGAGAGAGGGGCGCCAGGTCGTTGATCGCGCGGGCGATGAGATCCCGCAGCTCCGGAAAGGGCTGCAGATCCCGGCCCAGCTCCTGAAGGATCGGGCTCTCGGCCTCCCGGAGCAGGCGCTGGAGTCCCGGCGCCTGCTCCAGGAAGCTCTTCAGGTGGAGGAGATCCCGCGCGTGCGCCACACCGTAATTCAAGCGGCTCAAGGTCCGCTCCACGTCCCGGATTCCCTTCAGGCCCGACCGGATCGCCTCCATCCACGGGGGCCGGCCGGCCAGCTCCGCAACCCCCTCCTGACGCTTCCGGATCTGCTCCAGCCGCAGCAGCGGGCGCGTCACCCACTGGTACAGCGTCCGGCTGCCCATCGGAGTCAGCGTTTCATCAACGCACCCCAGCAGGGTCGCCGACCGGCCGGCCCGATCCCCGCCGGCGGCTCCCAGGCTCGAAACCAGCTCCAGGGATCGCAGCGTCTGCCGGTCGAGCGCCATGAACTCGCCCGACTCCAGGAGGACCGGAAGCTGCACGTGCCCAAGGGCCGAATGGAGATGATCCTTCAGATACCTCAGCACCGCGCCGGCCGCCCCCACCGCCAGCGGCCTGTCGTGGAAAACAATCGCCCGGTCCGAGGCGAGCCCGAAACCCTCCTGCAGCATGCGCAGCCCCTCGGCGCCCTCGAAGACCCAATCGTCGTAGACCGTCACGGTCGCACGGAAGGTTTGACGGACGATGTCGGACAGCTCCGGCTGCTCCGAAAGCTGCCGGGGAAGGATCACCTCCTTCGGCCAGAGCAGCGTCAGCTCGCCCGCCAGCCCCGGTCGGTCCAGCTGGCGCACAAAAAACTCCCCGGTCCCCAGATCCAGGGCGGCGAGGCCGATCTGACGGGAGTCGCAGGAAACGGCGACGATGTACTCCGGCTGGCCGGTCCGGCCCTCCTCGTCCAGGTAGGTGGCCGGGGTGATGATCCGGGTGATCCGGCGGCTCATGAGGCCCTTGCCCGCCCGGGGGTCCCCGATCTGCTCGCAGATGCCCACCTTCAGATTCCGGTCCAGCAGCGTCCGGACGTAGTGGCCGAAAGCGTGATGGGGCACACCGCACATGGGGACGCGCCCGGCCGGCCCCCCGTCCCGGCCGGTGAGCACGATGTTCAGGATCTCGGAGGCCCGCACGGCATCCTCGAAGAACATCTCGTAGAAGTCGCCCAGGCGAAAGAAGAGGATGGTGTCCGCCGGCAGGGTCCTCTTGATGGAGCGGTACTGCTCCATCATGGGCGTCAGCTTCTGACGATCCAAGGAGGAGAGACCTTCGGTCATGAAAATCGGGGAGCCCTAAGGCTGGAAACAGTATAGCCGATCCACCCGCACAAAAAAAGTGCCCCGGGTGCGAGCACCCGGGGCACCGGGAACAGATGAGGAGGAAAACCGCCTTCTAGCCTTCCTCCCCTGCCTCGACCGGCTTCGCAAAGGACAGCGCCACGGCGACGTTCTTGCCGCCCTTCACCAGGTAATCCACATCCACCTCATCCCCTGAGGCAACCTCCTGAAGGGAATTCACCCCGCTGATTTCCGCCTTTGGGTCGATGGAGTAGGCCACCTCTTTCTCCTCGCCGGTGTCGTAGTCGAATTCCGTGACCACGAGCTGATCCTTGGACACGCTCTTGACCGTCCCGAACGCATACTCCGGCTCCTCCCCGGCCTCCGGAGCGGCCGGCGCCGCCGGAGCAGTCGCCTGCCCGGCGTGCTCCTGCCCGCCGTGCTCCGCCTGAGCCCAGCCGGTCCCTGAACTCACGGCCCAGAGCAACAGAGCCGGAACGAAAATTGGCAACCACCTTTCCCTGCCCGTCATCTTCTCGTCTCCTTTTTCCCTGCCGGTTCTGGCAGACGCCCCAATCATATCACAAAAGTGGGGTACAATAGCTTCATGCGCTTCGCCGCATCCCTCTCCGATCAGAAAGAAGCCGCCCGAGCCGTGGAGGAGACGGCCGACCGCATTCTCCAGGAGCTCGACGGCCAGCCCGCCCACCTGGCCCTCCTGTTCGTCTCCTCCCTGTACCGCGCCGACTGGAAGGCCCCCCTGCAGGCCCTCCGCCGGAAGCTGGGCTCTCCGGTCTTGCTCGGTTGCACGGGAGGCGGCATCCTCGCTCAGGGCCGCGAGCTGGAATGGGTGCCGGCGGTGTCACTGGCAGCCGGCTTCCTTCCCAACGTCAAGATCCACCCCTTCCGGGTTTCGCCGGCCGACCTCGAGCAGGCCCGCAGCGCCGGCTTCTGGATTGAAAAGAGCGGCGCCTCCCCCACGCAGGAGCCGGTCGGGATCCTGCTGCCCGAGCCGTTCTCCTGCGACTGCCTGGCGCTCGTCCAGGCGCTCAACGCCGCGTATCCCAAGATCCCGATCATCGGGGGTCTGGCCAGCGGAGCCAGGCAGGCGGGCGAGAACGCCCTCTTCTTCAACGACGAGGTCCTCGGGGAAGGGGCCGTCGGGGTGCTCCTCACTGGGGATGTCACCCTTCAGACGATCGTCTCCCAGGGGTGCAAGCCGATCGGCCGGCCCTTCATCGTGACCAAGGCCGAGGAGAATGTGATCCTCGAGCTGGCAGGCGCCCCGGCCACCGAGGCCCTCCGGCAGCTCTACGAAGGGCTGCCCGACGCCGACAGGGCGCTGGCGCAGCGGGCGCTTCTCCTGGGGGTTGTGATGGACGAGTACCGGCATTCGTTCCGGCGCGGAGACTTCCTCATGCGGAACCTCATCGGGATGGACCCTTCCACCGGCGCCATCGCCGTCGGCGACCGGATCCAGGCGGGACAGACCGTTCAGTTCCACGTCCGGGATGCCGACACCTCGCGCGAAGATCTCCAAACGCTTCTGACAGAGCAGGCCAGGGCGCTCTCCCAATCCCCGCCGGCCGGCGCCCTCCTCTTCAGCTGCCTGGGCCGGGGCCAGGAGCTCTACGGCGAGCCGGACTACGACACCCGGGCCATCCGGAAGGCGATCGGCCCCTGCCCCATCGCCGGCTTCTTCTGCAACGGCGAGATCGGCCCCATCGGAAGCCGCAGCTACCTCCACGGCTTCACCTCTTCCCTCGGCCTCTTCCGGCCAAGAACGCCGATGGCTAGCGCAGGATCAGGCCGCGGCGGTTCTGCTTGACGAGAAACCCGTGCGACTTTGAAACCAGGGGGGCCAGCGCCCCCGCCCGCACCACGGTCCACTCCCCGAACCGGTCGCTCACATGGTCGATCCATCGGTCCACCTGCCGGATCCGCTCCTCTTCCTGAAAGAGACTCCGCTGGTATTCCCCCCGGCTTAAGTTCGACACACCCACCCCGAGCAACCGAACCGGCTGGGTCAGCGGCAGGCCATAACGATTCAGCAGCTCCAAAGCGACCCGATAGATCGTCAGCCCCGCATCCGTCGGATCCGCAATCGTCCGCTGGTGGGAGAAGGAGGAAAAGTCGGCGTACCGGACGGTCAAGCTCACCGTACGGCCAAGGTATCCGTCCGCCCGCAGCCGGCGGCCAACCTGCTCCGATAGCCGAAGCAAAGTCCCCCGGATCTCCTCCGGAGACCAGGTATCCCGCGGCAAGGTGTAGGCATGCCCCATCGACTTGACCGGCGCCTCCGCCCCGCACGGCGCCACGGGGCTCTCATCCATCCCCTGGCCCATCCGCTTCAAGACCCGGCCGATCACGCCGAACCGCTCCACCAGCGCCTCCTCCGGCGCCCGGCCCAGCTGCCCGCAGGTGAAGATCCCCAGCTCACGGAGGTACGCCTTGAGC
This sequence comes from uncultured Planctomycetia bacterium, assembly GCA_964372395.1. GTDB lineage: Bacteria > Omnitrophota > Gorgyraeia > 1-14-0-20-64-10 > 1-14-0-20-64-10 > CAYFHV01. The sequence continues at coordinate 17,261 of CAYJQV010000022.1, forward strand.
TTCTCCCCCACGCCGCACAGCTCCTCCACCGGCAGCCGTTCCAAAAGGCCCGGCACCTCTTTCTCCCGGATCCGCACCAGCCCATCCGGCTTCTGCATCCCCGAGGCGAGCTTGGCGAGGAGCTTGTTCGGTCCTATCCCGACGGAACAGGTGAGCCCCCAACCCGCGAGGATCCTTTCCTTGATGAGCCGCGCAGCCGCCTCCGGTCCCTGCCCGAAGAGGAACCAGGTGCCGGTCACGTCGAGGAACGCCTCGTCGATGGAGAAGATCTCCACCTGCGGGGAAATCTCCTCCAGCATCGCAAAGATCCGCTGGGAGATCTCCACGTACTTCTCCGGATTGCCGCCGACCAGAAGGATCCGCGGGCAGAGGGCGCGCGCCTCGTGCACCGGCATCCCGTTCTTCACCCCGTACGCCTTGGCCTCGTAGGAGCAGGCGGCCACCACGCTCCGCTTCTTGGCATTGCCGCAGACCACGATCGGCTTGCCGCGGAGGAACGGGTTGTACCGCTGCTCCACCGAAGCGAAGAAGGCGTTCATATCCACGTGGAAGATGACGCGCGTGGGTTCCCGCGCCGGGTCGCCCGGTCCGCACCGCTCGCGGCGCCCCGGCGAGGCGTCGCTCGCTCCGGCGTCCGGCCGCGCTCCCGCCCACCTTCGAGTCTGCTGGCGAGCCGTGCCCGCGCGGCCTCCCGATGGTGCGCTCCCGGGCATCCCCAGCGCAGGAACCTGCACGACCTCATCCGTCACTCGCAGCCCTCGCTCTCCACAGAGGCCAGCTTCCAGGCAAGCGTCTTCTGGTTGAAGGTGAGCTCAAACAGATTCGTCCCGTCCGTCACCCCCAGGTGCAGGATCGTCTCGGCCCCCTCGCACGTCTGCCAGCGCATCGTCACCTTCTGCAGCGGGTAGCGTCGCCCGCCCCAGAGGAACCACCGGGGGCTGACCACCCCGCGGTCGAAGACCGCCCCCACCCGAACCGGCTCACAGATCTCCGTCTCCATGGCCTATGTCTGCCAAGAAGATGTCACAATCTGTGATATCCTTCCGAATGGAACCCGATCCGTCGTCTGGGCGATTCCGGCGGCGCCATCAATTTTCGGATGGCGTCGAACACCACCCTAAATTGGGCGTCGTACTTCCTCTCCAACTCGTCCAGCCGGTGTGACAACTCTCGATGGGCCAGGAGCATCCGCCGGAAACGGACAAAAGCGCGAACGACCCGGACACTCGCCCAATTTGCGGCCACCTCGTCCTTCTCTCTCCGAGTCACACAACTCCTGCAAATCGCAACGGGGCTCGGACCGGCCCCGGCGGGTCGGGGCCCCGCGAGGGGATGGCCCGCGGAGGACGTCCGGAGGCCGAGCGGGCACGGCGTCCTCCGCTGCTTCGCTTTGCGAAGCAAAGCACGGGGGACGAGCGAGGCCGGAAGCCGAGCGAGCAAAACCTCGCTGGGGTTTTGCGAGCGTTCCGAAGCGGGCCGCCCCGAAGCAGGGGTGTCCCGAGACAACGTGCATGAGCCGTGTGAGTCAGTTGGAACATGAAATCCATCGGAAACCGCTCGCGATTCCGCTTTACCTGCCCATTGAGTCGTTTTGTGGGGACACCGTAAACACGCCCAAGGTCGGAGTCCAGCATGACCTTCTGTCCCCGGACCACGAGGATCATCTTCTCGATTCGCTCCGCGGGAATGGACATGCTTCCTGTACCCATTGCAGGTCCACTTCGTACCTGGTTTGATTCTAGCAGAGTAGGATACTTTTGTCTACTATACCGGCAAAAAAATTGACCGCCTCACTCCGACAATAGTTCCTTGAAGCGGCGGGCGTTCTGGGCGGCGGCCCCGGCGTGGCAGTTGTTGAAGAAGAGGTAGAGGGTGCGCGCGCGGGGGGAAAGCGCCCGCACGCGCTCCGCCAGCTCCCGAAGCTCGGCATCGCTGTAGAGGTAGTCGTAGCGCTCGGCGGTGGAGCCGCCGAACCACGTGGCCGCGTTGCGGCCGTGGAAGCGGACGTAGCCGATCCTGGAGGTCATCTCCCTCACCCACGGCATGAGCTTGGGAAGCTCCGGCTCGTCGACCACACACATTCCAACCCCCTGTTTGCGAAGGACGTCCAGGATCTCCGGCACCACCCAGCTTCGGTGCCGGAATTCCACGACCAGGCTGAGATTCTTAAAACGCTCGATGGCCTTGAGCAGATACGCCCGATTCTCCGGTTTGTTGATGAAGCTGTAGGGAAACTGGGCCAGCACGCATCCGAGCTTGCCGGATTCTGCCAGGGGCTGCAGGCCCTGACGGAACTGCTCGAAAGCGCCCGGATTGTCCTGGATGGAATAATCCGCCTGGAGGATGTCGTGCGTCATGCTCCGGTGAGTCTTGACGGTGAATCGAAAGGCGTGCGAGGTCTTGGCCGCCAGCCCCTCCATCGTCTTCCAGGCCGGCATCGCGTAGTAGGTGTAGTTGACCTCCAGCGCGTTGAATCCCAGCTCCTGCTCGTAATAGGCGAGCCGCCGGGCCCGCGAGAGCGCCTTTGGATAGACGGGCCCCGTCCAGTCGTCAAAGGAGAAGCCTGAGGTCCCCAGGTAAACGTCCGGGGACTGCCCGGTCACCGCCACGCAGAAAGCCCCTTATTCCTTAACGAGAACCCTGTCTTTTCCGTCGAAAGCCGGCATGAAGACGGCGAAGGCGACCGCGGGGTCGGAGCCCTGGTTGACGAACGAATGGGGAATCCCGCGCGGGATGCTCAGGATCGCTCCCGGCTTGACCTCGAGCCGCCTCTTCTCCAGCGTCAGGATCCCTCGCCCCTTGAGGATGACCACCAGCAGATCGTGATTCTGGTGGATGTGCAGGGGCTCCTCCTTGCGAACCTGGACAATGTGCGCGCTGGAGGAATCCCCCCGCGAGACCTCATCCAGCCGGATCTCCTGGTTGGCCGCCAGCGGATGCTTCTTCTGCCATGCCTCCAGCGTCGTTCCCTTGCCCGAGTCGCCGTCCGGAAAGGTGACCCACTGCGGCCCGGTCGTCGCACACCCGGCCAAGAATATCAGCGCACCAACGATTCCGATCTTGCTCCGTTTCATAACATCCCCTCCTTCCGAAACCAGACGATCGCCCTGCGCACCGCCTCCCGAATCGGCGTCGGCGTCAGCCCCAGCTCCGTTTTCGCCTTGGCGCCGTCCAGCGTGTAGCCGCGCCGAACGCGCCGGACCTCGTCCCGCGTAAAGGGCGGATCCCGCCGGGCCAGCCACGCGGCCAGCTCCACCCCGCAGGCCAAGGCGTACGCCCACCGGTGCGAGAGCCGCCATCGAGGCGGCGGAGTCCCCGCTTCCCGGCAGACCAGGTCGGCAAATTCCTTCAGCCGGATGTTCTCGCCGGTCAGCAGATACCGCTCGCCGACCCGGCCCCGCTCGGCCGCCCGCACATGTCCTGCCCCAACGTCCCCGGTATACACCACGTTGAAGGTCGTCTCCACGGTCCAGGGGACCCGGTACTTGGCAAAGGCGAGGAGCGCCCGTCCCGAGAAGGCGTGCGCGTCGTACTCGCCGATGCAGAGGCTGGGGTTGACCACCACCAGCGGCAGCCCCGCCCGGCAGGCCTGGAACGCCACCTGCTCCATCGCAATCTTAACGGTGGAGTAGAGATTCCTCCAGGTGGTGAGCGGCCACGGCTCCGGATCGGACTCGTTCGCGGGCCGGTCCGGAACGGATCGGATCGTCCCAGCGCTGCTCGTAAAGACGACCCGCTGGGGCCTCACGCGGGCGAGCTCCTCCAGGATCCGGCGGGTCAGCTCCTGCCCCTTCCGGATCGCGCGATCCCGCCGCTCCCGCGGGGCAGGATAGTATCCCGCCGCGTGGAAGATCCAATCGCATCCCTCCGCCGCCCGCGGCAGGGCATCCGGAGTCTCCAGGTCCACCCGCACCCGCTCCACGGGCAACCCCTCCAGCACGCACAGGTACCGCTCGCTCCGGTAGGCGGCTCGGACCTTGTGCCCCTCCGCCAGAAGGGCGCGGACGACGTGAGCGCCAATGTGGCCGGTGGCTCCCAAGACAAGGGCTTGTGCCATTCCAAGAGATGATATACTCGCGTCGAGGCGCGATGCAATCTCAGCGAGCGTGGGCGGTACCCTTCTGGCTCCTCTTAGCCATCTACAGCATCATCCCTCTGGCCTGCTTCTTGATCATCGCCGACCGTGCCTTTTTCCAGGGACGCCTTCAGGCCCTTCTCCCTCAACATCCCGGCCAGTGGCCACTCTTCAACCTCTTCTTTGTATGGCCGCACATCTTCGCCAGTCAGTTGACCCTGCTCGACCACGAGTATCTCGGCGAGTACCGGCGGAAACTCCTGGTGGGCCTTCCGCTGCTGGCGGTGGCAGGCGTCGTCGCGGGATCGCTTTCCCACTCCTACGGACGCCTGGCGTTCGATCTGCTCACCATCTACCACGTGATCTTTCAACAGACGGGCGTGGCCAAACTGATGCGAGAAAAGGTGGATCGGTCCTTCCGCGCATGGGAATGGCTCTTCTTCACCTCCTTCGCTGCCGCTCATGTAGGCTTAAGCCGTCTCAATACGCTCTTCCTCGGGGCCCTCATCGGCTTGGGCCTGGCGGGAAGCTCCTTCTTCGCCCTTCGAGCGATGCGCGGCTCAAAGAACCGGGTGGGAACATTGTATCTGGCGGCCAATCAGGGAATGCTTCTGCTTGTGGTGGGATGGTATCTGGCGGGATACCCCGTCTTCAGTTTTCTCGTCCCGAGAGCGGTGCATGATTTGACCGCATTCACCTTCTATGCGGTGCACGACCATAACCGGAATCAGACGGAAGCCCACAACCTGCTCTGCCGCCTGCTGCGGCCGATCCGAATCCCCGCCGCCTGTGCGGGCATGCTGGCCGGGACCGCGCTCAACGTCCTGACCCGCTCCTGGAGCGGCCTTTCTACCATGCCGCAACTGTACTTTTTCATCGCCTTCCTTCACTACTACACCGAGGGGTTTGTCTGGAAGCGTCACGCGATACACCGCCAGTCGATCTTCTTTCAACCCTAGGCGTTGAAGGGCGGATGAAACTGGCAGCAGTCCGGAGTCCCGCAGTGGTCC
>CAYJQV010000023.1:0-21982 GCA_964372395.1 uncultured Planctomycetia bacterium
GGTGACGTACGAGGGTGCCGGGGTGGTGACCTTGTCCCAGGACCCGTACGGTCAGGTGAGTTCCACCCTTGAGACGCAGACGCATGAGGTTCGGAAGGGCCGGGACCTGGTGGTCCTCTCGGACAGTCTCACTCAATCAGTGGCGACCTTTGACGGCTCTTCCTTTATCAACCGGCAGCTTCAGAGGCGGATATTCGATCCGGTGACGACCCTCATCGTGGGGGTGGAGAACCTGCCGGTCACGGTGTCGCTGGCGGGACGGACGGTGGCCGATTTCGCGGGGCTGGCCGGGGTGGGCGTGGATCCGTACGGCAACGTCTCGGAGACGAGGGTCTCCTACCTCTATAAGGACTTCCGGGTGGACGCGGATGGGGATGGGATCCCGGATGCGCACGGCCGGATCCTGACGGAGAGGGCGGACACCAACATCCGGAGCTTCGGGATCGAGGGGACGGTGAGCCATTCCCAGCAGGGACAGCTCTTCCGGCACAATCCGGCCACGACCCTCCTGGACACGACGGTGGTGGGTGGGCGGGTGCGCGGGGTGGAGGATGCCCGGATCACTGTGGAGAGCGTGCGGCTGCAGACCGACTACAGCCAGGCGGAGCTTCTGGCGAACACAATCCTGGGGATCGCCAGCATCACAGCCCAGGGGATCATCACGGTGACGCGGGACGCGTACGGTTCGATGACTGCGGGGACCCGGGAGCAGGAGTATGCGCTGAGCAAGAACCGGCCGCTGGTGGAGCTGGCGACGAGTCTGACGCAGTCGGTGGAGGCCGGCGGGGGAAGCGGGACCACCTCCGTGATCCTCCGGTATCGGTTCGATCCCAACACCCTGCTGCTTGAGTCGGTCCGGGAGGAGCCGGTGCTGCTGGAGATCCCGCCGGCGCTGGCGCCCTGGCTGAGCAGCGAGCTGGCACGGCGGATCCCGGGAGCGCTTCTGCGCGTGGTGAACGGCCGGCAGGCGTTCGTCGGGGCGGTCACGACGCTGACGGACATCCACGGGAATGTGACCTTCACCGTGGCGCACGCCGAGTACGACGTGATCAATGGCCAGGTGCGGGACCGCAGCTCGGAGAGCTGGACCTTCCAGATGAACCTGGATACTTCCCGCTCCTTCACCCATGGCCTGTTGCTCAAGCAGCACGACCTCGCGAGCGCCCGGATCATCGGGGGGATGGACGGAGAGGTGGATTACGTGGACCTGCACACCGGACAGCCCGGGAGGACCGCGGCGGTCGTCACGGAGAGCATCGATCCCGCGGGCAACCGGACAATGAGCTTTGCGAGGAATACCTACGGGGTCCTGGAGCGCTACAACGGCACCTCCACCGGCCTGCTGCGGCCGACCGAGGTGTCCACCGAGGTGAAGATCGTCAACCTGGACGGCGGGGTGGGCACGAACCTCGTCCGGGTGCGGAACCGCCACACGGACGGGTCCGAGCCGCTCACCGGGATCGTCGCGACGCATCCGCTCGCGCGCACGGACTACGTGGAGCCGGATCCCAACGACCCGGCCGGCTCCCTCCGGGTGAAGAGCCAGTTCATCGACCCGATCGCGGGGCGGATGTTTGTGGGGCTGCTCGAGGAGGTGGAGGAGCTGAGCGTCGTTTCCTCCTTCGATCTGGATGGGGATGGGGTTCCGGAGGCCAATCCCACGGGCGGCTTCACGCAGATGACCGATCTGGCGGGCACGGTGGTCCGCACCCTGACGCAGGGCAAGAGCCGGATCGTGCTGGGGCGGTCCCGACCGGGCGAGATCGCCACCTTCAGCCATACACTCTCCCTGGACACGATCCAGTTCTTCAACCGGTCCGTGAACCTGCACACCTACAGCACCGGCCAGGAGCAGACGGACGGCTTGAGCGCGACCGATCCCCTGGTGGCGGGCACCGACCTGACCGAGCCGGACGGGACGGGGACGCACCGGGTGAGGGACCGGTTCCGCAGCCGGCTGACCGGCGGGTTGGTGCCGGGTCTGCTCATCGCGGTGCGGGAGGGGGAGGTGACTTACAACGACCTGCTCGAGGGCGGGGTCCGCCGCACCCACGCGGGGGCGGTCGGATTCAGCCGGAACGGCTGGGGCGATGTGACGCGCACCCTGGGGACCACCACCTACCGCGTGATCCTGGATCAGGGGCGGGCCACGCGCGCCGTCTCGATGGCCGACACCCGAGGGGCGGTGGACCTGGCGAGCCGCAGCCAGACCGAAACCCTCACGGAGTACGATCCGGCCACCGGGCGGCCGACCCGGTTCACCCAGAGCCAGGAGACGGACAGCACGGCGCACGATGGGACCCGGTCGCTGACGCGCAGCGGCTACCGCGCCCTGTACGGTCCGGTCTCGGTCCTGCTGGACGGGAGCCCGGAGCTCCGCTGGGGGATCACCTCCGGGGGCGACCGGGAGGTGGTGATCACGGCGGCGGAGGCCGGCTGGAGCCGCGCCACGCTGGATTACTTCGACCGCTTCGATGGAGCGGTGGACGGCGAGCTCCGGTGGGAGGGGTCCTTGACCATCAGCACCGACGTCTTCGGATCCAAGCGCGTGAGCCGGGTCGCGACGGACTACATCTTTCCGAACGGCCTGATCAAGCCCGGCCGGAGCATCACGACGATCCACGGCCTCACCGTGGAGGGGACCGATTCCCTCCAGACGCTGACACAGGACTTCACCTACACCGCCAGCGGGGAGACGGCGGCCGATCTTGCCGGCAGCGATTGGGTAACCGGGGCGGGGGCGGCTGCGGCCTTCAACGAGATCCGGCAGACCTATCCGGCCGGCGACGGCAGCCGGAGGTTCCGGTTCGCCGGGGCCCTCCGGGCCTCTTCGGCCAGCGGGACGAGCCGCGAGCGGGACGCCTACGGCAACTTCACCGATGGCATCATCACCCAGATCTTCGGGATCATCCATCACGCGGCGCGGCTCCTGTCGCAGCGGACGGTCCTGACGGGCGAGAATGTGGACGGGACCCTCCTCGAATCGGACGTGACTCAGCGATACGCCTATTCGGGGATCGCGGAGCCGCTTCAGCTCACCGACCCGAACGATCCCCTGCGCCGGACCGACTACTATGATGAGAGCGGCCGGATCCTGGCCGGCTTCGTCAACCCGCTGACCGGCCGCCTCTTCCGCGGGCTGCTCACGCAGGTCACCTCCGCCGGCCGGACGAGAACGGTGGACCCGCTGCAGTCGGAGACGATCTCCAACCCGGACCAGACCTTCCTCGTCTTCCGCCAGAACCCGCTGCTGGGGGAGGCGAAGACGCTGAGCACGGTCCGCAGCGTGGAGGGAACCCTTTCCACCTCGCTGGTGCACCTGATCTACCGCCACACCCGGCCGGGGGATGATCCCTCCACCCTGGCCATGGTTCGGCCGGAGGACCGGGAGGCGTACCGGGTGCCGGGTACCTCCCGGAGCTGGCTGGCGCTCCTGAAGGAGGTGGAGGAGCAGGTGGTCCCGGCGGTCTTCGATCGCAACGGCGATGCGGTCGTGATCCTGGACCCGGCCGATCCCAGGTTTGACCCGCTGGAGGTGCCGGCGGCGGGGCAGAGGATGCCGGCCTTCTTCAACTGGTCGGGATTGAATGCGATCGATGGGCCGGGGAGCTGGACGCTCACCCTCAACGCCACCGGGGAGCGGAGCCGGTCCCGCACCCTGACGGGGTATCTGATCGTCCACGGCCAGGCCAAGCCGGGGGTGGTGCAGACGTTCAACCAGGGGCTGAGCCTGGACGGCGGCCGATTGGCGGAGCTCGCGATCCGGGAGTTCCGATACAGCAACGACACGACCACGCTGGCGGAGCTGGCGGGCGCCACCAACTACCTGGAGCAGAACGATCCCACCCGTCTTCGCCCCGGCCTCATGAATCCGGAAACCGGCCGGCTCTTCAGCGGCCTTCCGATCGCCCTGCTGGACCGGTCGGCCGTCGGGATACCCTTTGATCTGGACAATGACGGCATCATCGAGCCTGGCGAGGTGATCGGGCCCTTTGACTGGAACGACGACGGGACGATCTCCCCGGAGGAGGCCGCGCTGGCGGGGCTGTTCCGGGTGACCGACACGGCCTTCGGAGAAATCTCCCACGGGCTTTCCGTCAGCCGCAACCGGATCTACGCCGGGCGGGGACTGCCCGAGGAGGGCACGACGCACACCCGGACCGTCTCCTCGGCAGACGGCAGCCGGACCTACGCGGAGAATGTGGTCGTGACGAGCTATCAGTACGAGCGGGGCCGGCTCCAGGAGACCACCCAGCGGCAGACGAGCGGCACCCTGAATCCCGATGGGACCCACAACGTCTCGGTGGGCTCCACCCGGTTCCGCTACGAGGATGACCCCGCGGATCCGGCCCGCCGGCGGCTGCGCCTCGCGGAGGCGGCCAACAATCCGGTGACCCTGGACGAAGCGGACCTGTTGAGCTGGACCGCCTCGGAGTTCACCTGGGATTTGAACGGCGACGGGGACCGCACGGACCGGTTCACCTTCAACGGCATCCTGGCCGCAGGCCGCGATGCCTTCAGGAACACGTCGTTCACCGAGACGACGCAGGAATGGGCGGTGATCGGGCTGACGATCCCGCGGCTGCGGCAGGCCTCTTCCGTGACCACGAGCCGGACGGTGGAGGGGGGCTTAGGCGTCCGCTCGGTCCGGCAGCTCTTCCAGGACCCGGCGGGCGCCCTGTGGTACACGACGGATTTGGATCCGATTCGGCCGGGGATTCAGGGGATGACGGCTCAGCAGCTGGCGGACATTGACCCGACGCGGGAGGACGATCTGGACCTGGTGGTTCTGAATCCGGCGACAGGCCAGTGGCAGTTCCGGAACTCCTTCCTGGACTACGACGGGGACGGCCGGATCAACTTCGTGGGGCTTTTGCTTCACTCCGAGGCCCGCGGGGAGGCGATCCGCGGATCGGATTACGGCATCCAGGTGCCGGCGGGGGAAAACCCGATCGGCGTGCTGGAGCGGGATGTCTTCGGGAACGTCTCCTGGGGCGAGGTTTGGCAGACCGCGGGGGATATCCCGGACAACCCGCTCATCCAGTCGTTCCGGATCCTCAACAACGTGGGCCGGGTGGATGAGCAGAGGACCCTGACGGAAGGGGAGAACACCGACGGCACCGAGATCCGGAACGACGTCACCCAGAGCTTCGCCTACTCCACCGGGCTCGAGCCGGCCACGAACATCCCGGCGGGCCATCCCCTCCTGCGCACCGATTACGTTGAGCTCATCGATCCGGCCGATCCGGCCGCCGGCTGGAGGGTCCGGGAGGCGTTCCTCGATCCGGAGACCAACAGGATCTTCCGGGGCCTGCTCATCGGGATGCATGCGGAGAGCGAGAACCGGAGCCTGGACCCCATGGGGACCGAGACGATCTCCCGCCCGAGGCAGGAGTACCTGATCCGGCGGTTCAACCCGCTGCTGCACGAGGTGGAGACGATCAGCGTCACCCGCACGGTGGAGGGAACCCTCACCACCGCGCACGTGGAGTTCGAGAACATCTACTCGACCGGGGCCGAGATCCGGGATCTGAACGGGAACGGGGTGATCACCGATGCGGAGCGGGATGCGCAGCTCAACGATCCCAACGGTCCCTTTGCGCGGGTGCGGGCGGAGGACCGCCTCTCCTATGTGAACGGGCAGAACCGGGCCTGGGTGGGGCTCCTCCTGGATGTCCGGGAGCACCAGGTTCCCGCCGTCTTTGACCGCAACGGCGACGGGATCGTGATTCTGGACCCAGGCGATCCGCGGTTTGATCCGCTGGAGGTTCCGGCGGCTGGGCAGAGGATGCCGGCCTTCTTCAACTGGTCCGGGATCGCGGCGATTGACGGGGAGGGGAGCTGGACCCTCACCCTGAACGCCACGGGGGAGCGGGAGCGGCGCCGGCAGCTCATCGGGTACCTCATCGTGCACGGCCGGGCCAAGCAGGGAGAGGTGAGCAGCTTCAACCAGGGGCTGGCGCTGGACGGCAGCCGGTTTGTGGGGCTGGGGATCACCCGGTTCGGCTACAGCAACGACGCGACCACCCTGGCGGAGCTGCGGGATTCCACCAACTACCTCCTGGAGAACGATCCCACTCGCCTGAGGCCGCAGCTCGTCAACCCCGCCACCGGCAACATCTACAGCGGGCTCCTCATCGCTTCCGTCGATCTTTCCGTCATCGGCATGCCGTTCGACATGAACAACAACGGCGCGATCGAGGCCGGGGAGGTCGTCCTGCCGTTCGACTGGGACGCGGACAGAACGATCTCCCCCGCGGAGGCCGCGATGGCCGGAGCCCCCCGGGTGAACCGCTCCGCCTTCGGGGAGGTGACGCACACCCTGGCGCAGACCCGCAGCCGGATCTACAACGACCGGCCGACGCCGGTGGAGGTGATCGCGCGGACCATGACCTTGAGCTCTGTGGACGGCAACGAGACCCAGGCGGAGTCGATCACCCGGACCGGATACGACTATCTGCGCGGGCGCCTGCAGAGCACCGATCAGATGCAGTCGAGCGGGACGGTCGGGCCCGACGGCACGGAGTCGGTGAACGTCAGCCGCACCCGCTTCACCTATCGGGATATTCCTGCAGTCATCGATCCCACGCGGCGCCGGCTGGTGCTGGACGAGGTCCGCAGCGATCCGGTGACCCTCAATGAGGCCTCCCTCCTCTCCTGGGGCAGCCGCCCGTTCAGCTGGGACGTGAACCGGAACGGGAACCGGACCGACCTCTTCACCTTCACCGGGGTGCTGGCGGCGAGCCGGGACGCCTTCGGGAACAGCTCGTTGGGCGAGACGACGCAGGAGTGGGCGGTGATCGGGCTGACGGTGGCCCGGCTGAGGGAGGCCACTTCGCTCACCACCAGCCGGAACATCGAGGGGGGCTTGAGCATCCGCTCGGCCCGGCAGTACTTCCGCGAGCCTCCCGAGCAGATTCCGGGGGTCCCCCCGTTGCCGCAGGTGGGCGGCGAGTGGTACACGACGGATTTGGATCCGGTCCGGCCGGGGATACAGGGGATGACAGCCCAGGAGCTGGCGGACATTGACCCGACAAGGGACAACGATCTGGACCTGGTGGTTCGGGATCCGGTCACGGGGGCGTGGCGGTTCCGGGATCCCTTCCTGGACTACGACGGAGACGGCCGGATCAACTTCGTGGGGCTTCTGCTCCGGTCCGAGGCGAGGGGGCTGGCTGTCCCCGGGCACCCGGAGGCGACCGGCATCTACGAGGAGGACGCCTTCGGCAACGTGTCCCGCGGGCAGCTCTGGACCGAGGTGGACGTCAGGCCGGCCTCGCCGCTCCTCCAGAGCTTCCTGATCCTCAACAACGTCGCCCGGCCGCACGAGCAGCGGACCCAGACGGTCGGGGAGGCGACCGATGGGACATTCACGCGTGTGCTGAATCACCAGATCCAGTCCTACACGGACAGCTTTGAGACGGCTGCGAACCTGGCGCACACCGACTACGTGGTGGCCGGCGCGATCCGGCCGGAGCTCATTGACCCGGAGACGGCGAGGATCTTCCGGGGGCTCCTCAAGGGGATCTCGGTGACCGGACAGAACCGGAGCCGGGATCCCTTCGGGACGGAGTCGGTCTCCACACCGATCCAGGACTTCCTGATCCGGAGGTTCAATCCGCTCCTGGCCCGCATCCGCAACGATGTGACGACCCGGGCGCTGGAGGGATCCCACTTCCGGGCGATCTCCGACACCATCTACCGGCACACGGAGGGCTTCGAAACCCGTGCGGACCTCGTCCAGGTCCGGCCGGAGGATCTGGACTTCTACTTCCATCCGGACGGCAGGATCCGCGTGGGCCTCCTGAAGGAGGTGGAGGAAGGAGTCGTGGCCCAGGCGATTGACTGGAACCTGGACGGGGACACGGCCGATCCGGGCGAGACAGGACCCTTCCGGGGCACCTACACCACCGGCGTGGATGTGAGCGGCGTCCTGAAGGTGGGCTTGAGCTCCACCACGCACCTCATCGTGAACAACCAGGCGAAGCCGGTCCGGGTGGCGAACGACGAGGGCCGGCTGGAGGTGGACGGCAGCCGGTCGAGGATCCGCGGGGTGACGGATTACGCGTACACGTCGCGCGGCTTTCAGCTGCAGCTGGCGGACCTGGGCCAGACGACGAACTACGTGGATCCGGCCACGGGCCAGATCCGTGCGCGGCTGATAGATCCCGTCACTGGTCGGATCTACAGCGGGCTGCTCCAGAGCGCCACCGAGCAGTCGGTGGTGGCCGGCTTTGACTGGAACAACGACGGGGTGATCGACCCGGCCGATCCGCTGGAGAATCAGCCGAGCGGAAGCTACGCCACCACCACGACGGCATGGGGCGAGCGGAGGGAGACCCTCTCCCGGACCGGTTTCCGGATCTACAACGGCCAGGCGAAGCCGGAGGCAACGGACAGCCGGACCCGGACCGTCTTCACCCTGGACGGCGGCCAGAGCTTCAACCAGGCCTCCTCGATCAACCGGTACGAATTCCTGACCGGTCTGGCGGAACAGGTGGATCAGCGGCAGCAGGGCTCCAGCGTGAGCTTCGACGGCGGCCGGAGCTTCTCCGTCTCGGCCTCGCGCATCCGGTACGGCCGCGGCGCGGACGGCTTCCTCGCCATCACGGAGGTCGGCGATCAGCCGGTCACAGCATCCGAGACCCTGACGCTGGGCGCCGATGTGGACGGCCGGCCGATCGTCTGGCGCTTCGACGAGAACGGCGACGGCGACACGGCCGACACGATCCAGCACACCGGCGGGTTCAGCGCGGCGGTGGATGCGTACGGCGGCATGACGGCGGCGTTCACGACGAATGCCTGGATCACACTCGCCCGGATCCTCCCGCGGATCGCCCGGAGCGACACCCGATCCCGGGGGATCTCCGTGGATGGGACTGTTTCGGAGCAGACGCTGACGCAGAACCTCCGGTACATCACCCAGGCCAACTCCATGACCGCGGACCAGCTCGCCGCGGTGGATCCCGCGCGCGAGGATGATCTGGACTGGGTCGTCCGGGATCCGGTGACGGGTGCATGGGGCTTCCGCGAGCCGTTCTTCGACACCCAGCGCACCGACGCCCAGGGGAACTGGCTGGACGGGGCGGACGGCAAATTTGACTTCGTGGGCGTCCTGGTGGGATCCGACGCCACAGGAACACTCCGGGAGGAGGATCTCTTCGGGACGGTCACCACCGGCACCCTGGATCAACAGTTTGCCATCTTCCACAACCAGCCGCGCCTGACCCGGAACCGCCAGGAGACGCACGCCCGCACTCCGGATGGGACGGCGGTGGACGGCTCGACCACCCTCGTTTACGGCTTTACCTCCAGCCGGGATGGCGTGGCGGATCTGGCTGCAACCGACTACATCGCAGGGGGAGTGATCCGGCCGGAGTTCATCGATCCCAGGACCGGCGGGATCCTGCGGGGGCTCATGAAATCCGCCCGGTCGGAGGGGAGCGTCACCCGCGCCACCGACCTCTTCGGCGGAGTGACGGAGAATGAGATCACGCAGGCCTTTCTCATCCGCCGGCTGCAGCCGCAGCTCCTGTCTGTTCGCACCGTGAGCAGATCCACGGCGGTGGACGGAACCGATAGCTTCTCCGATGGGACCGTCCTGTACGGCCACACGTCTGCCGACGGGGACCCGGCGCCCCTGGCTGTGGCGGCAAGCTCCATCCCGATCGAGGGGCTGGATCCTTCGCAGGCCGGCAGCAACCCGGTCCTGGCGATCCTGTTCCGGACCAATCTCATCGAGCCGGACGGGAGCGGCCTGTACCGCGTCCGCAGGCAGTTCCTGTTCCGGGACGGAAACGGGAGATTGAGCATCCGGCAGGGGCTTCTCATCCGGGCGGAGGATCAGGCGGTTGCGTACAACGATCTCTGGACCGGCGAGGCGCTCCGCTTTACCGGCTCGGTGGCCCGGTCGGCGGACCGGTTCGGCTCGGTGATCCAGATCCTGACGGCCAGCTTGTACCGGCTCTTCAACGGCCGGGCACTGACCGAAGAGAGCAGCGTCATCCAGAAGGGGCGGAATGTGGATGAGAGTCTCACCCTCGGCGTCTCCCGCACCCTCTACCGGTTCACCGACCGGGCGACCCCGGTGAGCGGCATCCCCTTCGGTCATCCGCTCACGCGTACCGATCTGGTGGAACTGGAACCGGACATGAGGAGCTACGCGATCCAGCGGCGGTTCCTGCGGGACACCGACGGGGACGGCCGACCCGACGCCGTGGTGGAGGGGCTGCTCGTCTCGGCGGAGTCCCTGCCGGTCTTCGCGGACGAGACGATCCCCGGGCTGGCGGGGCTGGGAATCACCGAGCAGGCGCTCGGGGTCGACTTCGACCAGGACGGGACGATCGAGAGCACCACCCGGATCGACTCGCGGGGGGCGACCTCCCTGAACCTGACCCGGGATGCCTTCAGGACGATCAGCGCCTCCGCCACAGCATTCCGGTACCTGAGCCGGATCAACCGGCCGCTCAACGACCGGACCGACACCTTCAGCTTCACCGCCCTCTTTGACGGCGGCAGACAGGCCAACCGCTCCGCCGTCGTCTACGACTACACCAACGCCGAGCTGGCCGACCTGAACGGAGACGGCCAGGTGAGCCCCGGGGAGTTCGCGGATCTGGCCCGGCGCTTCCCGCAGGTGGAGACGGACACACTGCGCAGGTACATCAACCAGGACACCGGCCGGCTGTACAAAGCCCTGGCCGCCTCCGCAGTGGAGCAGCCGGTGGAGCTGGACTGGGCGCTCCTGGGCCTTGCGGGGATCCCCGCGATCGAGCGGGAGGGGAGCTTCACGCTGGCGCTGGACACCTTCCGCAACCGGATCGAGACCGTGGGCCGGAGCAGCTACCTGGCCCTCCAGAACCGCTTCGTGGTGGGCCGCGCGCAGACCGACACCGACACCCGGACCTTCGACGGCGGAAGGCAGTTCTTCCGCGGGGTTTCCCTCTTCTCCTATACGGTCGGCACCGAGACCGAAGCGGGTCTGCCGGACGTGGCAGCCGAAGACCGGCCGCGGTACATCAACCGGAGGACAGGGCTGGCCTTTGCCACCCTCCTGAAGTCGGTCCGGGAGGAGGCGATTCCGATGGAGGCGGTCTTCGGCGCCGGCAGGACGGAGGCGGGGCTCGGCTTTGATTTCGACGGGGACGGCACCCTCGGGCAGACGGCGATCGCGGGCAGCTTCACCCATACGCTGGAGGCGCTGGGAGGGGAGAGCTTCGCCGTGCAGCGAACGGAGTCCTTCATCCTCAAGGGCCGGCACTTCACCAACACCGGCAACACCCGCTCCCTCGGGATCGGCCCGGACGGGGTCGAGAGCAAGAGCGCCCAGCGGCTGAGACATCTGTACAACAGAGAAAACACGCACCTGACCGGCGCCGTGGAGCTGCCCGTTTCCATGGCCCTCCTCTTCGGGCCGGGCCGGACCGAGGCCGCGCTGCACTTCGACCTTGACGGGAACGGCTCCGCCACGGACGAGGCCCTGCCGGCGACCCTCACCCTCACGGAGGACCTGTTCGGGACTTTCAACCATGTGGCGGTCCGGAGCGAATACTTCGGCTTCAACAACCGGCTCCTGGTCCGGCAGGCCTCCACCCGGAGTCTCGCGATCGCCTACGACCGCTCCACGACGATCGCCGCCGGTGTGACCCGCTTCGGGCACACCACGGGGCGCGAGACCCGGGCGGATCTCACGCAGGTGGATCCCGGCTCGCTGGAGTTCTACCTGAACCCGCGCACGGGCCTCGCCTACGCGGGTCTGCTCATGTCGGCGGCGGAGCAGCCGGTGAATCTGGCCTCCATCT
The DNA here is from genome assembly GCA_964372395.1 of uncultured Planctomycetia bacterium. Taxonomy (GTDB): domain Bacteria; phylum Omnitrophota; class Gorgyraeia; order 1-14-0-20-64-10; family 1-14-0-20-64-10; genus CAYFHV01. The sequence continues at coordinate 11,802 of CAYJQV010000023.1, forward strand.
TCGGCTTCTCCGAGGGGATCGTCCGGCCGGATCTGCCGAACGATGCGCCGTTTGACTTCAACGCCGACGGAGACACGGACGACACGGAGGTGGCGGGGAACTTGAGCCGCGTGGAGGACGACTTCGGATCGGTCAGCTTCACGGCCGCCCTGGCGCAGCTCGCCATCGTGATGGGCCGCTCCGTGACCCGGGAGGTGGTGAGCCGCACGAAGACGTACGGCTTTGACCTGTCCGTGATCACGGCGGACAACCGGGTGCGCTACGGCTACTCCAACACCGCCACGATCCTGGACACCAACAGCGACGGCCGGGTGGACGACGCGGAGCTGTCCGCCGCCCTGCCCGATGTCATCGATGCGCGGACACGCCGGCTGCTCGTCAACGCCGAGACGCTGCGGCTCTTCCCGGGCTACCTGATCGAAGCGCAGGAGCTGCCGGCCGACGTGGCCGGGATCTTTGCAGGCATCGGGAATCTCCTGCAGGAGTTCGATCTGGACGGGGATGGGGTGCTCCCCGTCCCGGGCAACGTCAGCAGGACGGCCGATTTCTTCGGCAGCACCACCTACACGATGGGCTCCACCGACCAGGGGACCTCCTTCGGCCGGGCCCTGCCGCGCTCGAACTTCACCCACTCCGTCACGGCGGTGTTCGACGGCGGCATCAACCAGAGCATCCAGGCGACGGCCAACCTCCACTCGGACGGCACGGAGGTGGCGGATCTGGACGGGAACGGGTCGGTGAGCGACGCGGAATTCAGCCAGCTTGCGGCCCGGTTCCCGCAGGTGGATCCGGTCACCCTGCGGCTCCTCATCAACCCGGAGACCGGGGCGCTGTATCCCACGCACCTTCTCTCCACGGTGGAGACCCCGCTCCCCTTGAGGCCGCTGTTCGGCTTTGACGAAACGGACACCGACCTGCTGCTGACGGGGGCTCAGCCGTTCGACTTCAACGGCGACGGCGATGCGACCGATAGCGAGATCGCAGCCACCCTTTCCATCGGAACGGACCTGGTGACGAACCGATCCTGGTCGGCAACCCTGAACAAGTTCCGGATCGTGAAGGGCCGCTCCGTCATCGAGGAGGCGGCGACCCGGACCCTGCAGGCCTTCTTCGACCTGGGGCAGGGGGTGACGTTCGCCCGCGTCGCGTACGGCTACGATCCGTTCACCAGCCATCTCATCTTCGCCGCCGACCGGCCGGTGACGGTGAGCGAGGAGGCCTTGACGGCGCTCACCGGCGGCACCTTCGCCTGGGACCTGGACGGCGACGGGCGGGCCGACAGAACCTTCCAGGACCTGGGCACCGTCGCGGTCAGCCGCGACGCCTTCGGCACGGTGAACTTCAACGTGAGCTTCACGGAGGAGTACCTCTTCCTGGGCAACCGGGCGCTGGCCGGACAGGTCCATGTGGCCGGCGGCACCCGCTCCAACGACGGCAACGAGACCACCACCGACAACCGCCTGATCTACACGTACAACCCGGTCACCACGCATCTGGCGGCGGTGCGGGAGGGGCCCAGCGAGTGGATGGGGCTCACGACGCGGGAGACCGATCTGGCGATCTTCGGGATCCAGGGCCGGCTGGCCCTCATCCGGGAGGTGCAGCGGTTCTACGAGGAGAACCCCTCGGCCAGCGTGGAGGAGATCCGGGCGTTCCTGGCGGGCCGGGCGAGCGTTCTGGAGGAGGAGCGCCGGGCGCTGCTCGGCCAGATGCCGGGGACCTTCCCCAGCTTGACCCGCTGGGGCGGGCGCAGGACGGAGAGCCGGCTTGCCTGGCTCAACGGGTGGCTCTCCGAGAGGCAAAACTTCGCCGCTGCCCAGGGCGACGTCTTGACATGGATCCAGAACCGGATCGCGGATCTTGAGAGCCAGAGGGGTGGCGTCCTCTCTGATCTGGCCGGGCTGAACAGCCGGCGGTCCGAGCTGCTGGGGCAGGAGAGCTCTCTCCTGGGCCAGATCGGCGCCCTCCAGCGGCGAAGGGAGGAGCTTCTCGCGCAGATCGCCGCGGTTGATGCGATCCTGGAGCCGCTGCAGACCGAGCTCCAGCGCGTGAACGACGAGATCGGAGTCCTGAACGGGCAGCTCCTGGAGGCGCAGGAGGAGCTCGCCAACGTCAACTCCAACATCGAGCGGGTCCAAGGCGAGATTGCCCACACCGAGCTGCAGATGGGCAACCTGCAGATACAGATTTCCAACCTGGATGCGGAGATCGCCCGGCTGGACGGAGTGATTTCCCGCACCGAGGGGATCCGCAACCTGTACCGGATCCTCCTCGGCCGGGAGGCGTCGGAGTCGGAGGTCAACACCTGGGCGAACGCGAACACAGGGGGCTGCGCCCCAAGGCTGCTCACCCTCCCCGAGATCGCGCGGGGGATCGGCGACAGCCAGGAGTACAGACAGCTTCACAGGCAGGGACGGGATCGCGATCCGGTGATCCGGCGCGAGATGATCCGGCAGATGTACCGCTCCTTCCTCGGCCGGGAGGCGGAGCCGGCCGGCCTGAACGCCTGGTTCAATTCCAGCCACCGGCTGAAGGGGATTGCGGCACTCATCCTGGAGAGCGTGGAGAGGCAGAACCTGGAGAGCTCCGTGCCCGCTCAGATCGCGTCCCTCAGGGCGCAGAGGAACCAGGCGCAGAGCCAGCTGAACACCCTGAGCGCTCAGAGGAACCAGCTCCTCCAGCAGCTCGACGGACTCCAGGCGCAGCAGGGCGCCCTGTCGCAGCAGATCGGCCAGCTTGAAGAGGCGATCCAGCAGAAGCAGAACCGGGCCGCCGGGCTCACAACCCAGATTGACCGGATCACCCGGGATCAGCGGGATCCTCTGGTGGCTGAGCTTGAGGACGTGGACGCTCAGCTTGCCGCGCTGGGCAACCAGCTGGCGGTGGTCCGGACGGAGCTGCGGGACGTCGAGCGGCAGATCGGCGAGAAGCAGACGGAGCTGAGCCAGATCGAGGCGGCCCTGGCCGAGGCGCGCACCAACGGCCACCGGATCGGGCGCGAGCAGGCGGTCTGGCTCGGTCCTGAGCAGGAAGGTCTCGCCGCTCAGCTTCTGATCCTGTCGCCGCAGGAGGCGTTCCGGTTCGAGCGGGCGTTCCCGGCCTATCCCGGGTTCGATCCGGCGGTGGGAGCGCGCAGCGTGACCCGCAACGCCTTCGGGGACATCACCCTGGCGCTGGTTCAGACCCTCTACGTGGTGCTGAGGAACCGGGCGCTGGCCGGCACGGTCACCTCCCGTTCCCTCTCCTTCGGCTTCGACCTGGCGCAGACCGCCAACGTCGGCAGCGTCGTTTACGAGTACGATCCGCAGACCACCCTCCTCATCGGCGCGAGCGAGCCGGCCTCCGCGGCGGTCCGCTTGAGCGAGGCCGCGCTCACCGCCTCCGCGGGCGGCCGGAGCTGGGATTTGAACGGCGACGGCGACACGGGCGACACCCTGGAGGTCGCCGGCCAGTTCAACACGACCCTGGATCACTTCCTCTCGGTCACCACGGTGGCTACCCTGACGGCGTACATCGTCCTCAACAACCGGGCCCTGGCCAAGGTTGCCTCCATCGTCACGCGGCGCACCCTCTTCGACCACACGGTGGTGGATGGGCTCACCGAGATGCACTACGCCTACGTCGGGGAGGCGACCGCCGGTTCCGGGCCGGGCCGGATCTCCACCGGCGAGCCGGCCGATCTGAACAACGACGGGAGAGTCGATGATGCGGAGCTGGCGTCCCTTCTGCCGCAGGTGGATCCGTCCAACCGGCGCCTCTACCTGGATCAGCGGACGCTCCGGCTGGCCCCCACCTTCATGAAGAGCGCCCAGGAAGTGGCGATCCAGAATCCCCGGATCGCCTTCCCGCAGGAGTTTGCCAGGGTCTTCCCGGCGCTGGGCTCGAACCCGGTCGGCTCCCTCAACCGCAGCGTGGATGCCCCGGGTACGGTGACCTTCTCGCTGATCCAGGGCCTCTACCGGATCCTCAACAACCGGGCCTTCACGGACAGCACCGCCAACCACTCCCTCTCCTTCGGAGCGGACCGGTCTCTCTCGGTCAGCGTCAACGCCACCCGCGGTGAGTTCACGGTCGGCGAGCCGGCCGACTTGGGCAATGACCAGGGGGGTCCCCCGGACGGGGTGGTCAGCGACCTGGAGCTGGAGACGCTTCTGCCACAGGTCCATCCGGATCACCGGAGGTTCTATCTGAACGCCGCGACCCTGCGTCTCCACGTCGGGCTGCTCAAGACCTTCGTGGAGCAGCCGGTGAGCATCCACGAAGCCAACTTAAGCGCCCTCACACCGGGCCAGGCCTGGGACTTGAACGGCAACGGCACGGCGACCAACGTTTACACGGCAACCTCCTCTCTCACGGCGACGCTGGACGCCTTCGGGAGCCTCATCTTCAACCACACCCGCACCCCCTCCTTCGTGATCCTGAAAGGGCGGGCGGCGGCCACCGGCTCCGAGATCTACAACTTCAGCCGTTCCTTTGACCTGAACCAGTCGGTCACGGTCAACTCCATCACCTTCGGCTACAACCTGGAGACGACCCATCTGACGAGCGCCCAGGAGGGGATGCCGGACCTGAGCTACTCCGGCGGGGCCGGCATGCCGTCTCTGGCGCAGCTGGTGAACGCCAACCCGGCCTGGCTCGCCACCTTCCAGGAGTTCTTCCCCTCGGCGCCGTTCATGACGTCCCCAGGCGCCCACACGGTCCTGGTCGATCCGCTGGGCGCCGGAACCCTGACGCTCATCCAGACGCTCCTCACGGTGCTGAAGGGCCGCTCCCTGCAGGGCGAGGGACTGACCCGCAGCGCGACGCTCAACTTCGATCTGATCCGGCAGGGCACCCTCCAGCGGGTCCGATACGCCTACGATCCGAACACCACCCTGATCACCGGCGCCCAGGAGCTGCCGGTTCCGCTGGCCGGTCTCTTCCGGCAGCCGGATGGAACGCCGGTGCAGCGGGAGAGCGACTTGGGGTCCGGGATTCAGTCCCTGCTGGACGATGAGGTCCAGGCCCGGCAGGCCCTGGTCCAGCCGCTCCTGGAGGACGTTGCCGAGCGGCTCACCCAGAACCAGGCGGAGCGCCAAGTGCTTGCAGACAGAAGGCGGACTGTGGTCAACCGCCTGACTGAGCTGAGCCACACAATCCCGGCTCTCCAGGGACAGGTCGGCCGCCTGGAGGGGCAGTCTGCGCAGCTGGCGGCGCGGGTCGGGGCACTGGAGCGGGAGATCGCGGACCTGAATCGGCAGCTCACGAATCTGGCGGACAAGATCCAGAGGGCCAATTCGACCGGGTTCTGGGGCGGGATGAGCGGCCGCAACGCCATCGCCGCCATGTACCGGAACCTCCTGGGCCGGGAGCCGGAATCCGGCGCGGTGGTGATGTGGTGGTGGACCGAGGTGGCAGAGGGTGATGAGGATGAGATCGACGACCCAGGGGAGGCCGGGGATGCCAATCTGGGCGCTGTGTATCGGGGGATCTTCAACAGCAGGGAGGCGCGGCTGTATCGCGCCAACCTGACTCAAACGCAGCAGAACAAGCAGCAGCGGAGGCAGCAGGCCACGACTGAGCTCACTCGGGCCGTGGCGGACCTGAACGCCAGCTCGGGCAATCTGCCGGCCCTGCAGATGCAGCTCATCGGGCTTGAGGCCGAGCGGACCGCGCTGGAGCGGGAGCGGGCAGACATCGTGGAGAACCGCCTCCCGGCGAACGAGCGGGAGAGGGCCCTCCTGCTGCGGAACCAGCAGCTTCTGTCGGAGACGCCCGAGCTGGCCGATCTGCAGGGATTCGATCTGGACGGCAACGGCTCGGATGATGCGGAGGTCGCCGCCACCCTGATCGTCAGCATCGATCCGTTCGACGGGATCGTCGGGAACAGCGACGACAGCGTCACCTACACCGCCACCAGGAGCACCTTCGGCGTGGTGGGCAACCGCGCGGTCCTCACCCGGGGCCAGACCCGCACCTTCAGCGTCGAGTTCGACGGCACCGTCACACCGGGGGAGAACATCCTGGTCTACTCCTACGCGGACCACGAGAACGCCGACCTCGACCGGAATGGGGTGGTGGATGACTCGGAGCTGGCGATCCTCCTGCCGGACGTGGCGGCGCAGGACCGGCGGCGGTACCTCCGGGAGGACGGGATCCACCTGGCGACCGGGCTGCTCGTCTCGGTGCGCGAGGGCCAGCACAGCTTTTCCGCGTTCGGCCTCGTCTTGAGCGGCGCGGCGGCCCTCTCGGTGGCGCGGGATGCCTTCGGCAACCGGAGCGCTCAGTCCGCCGCGTCCAGGCACCGGATCGAGCGGGGCAAGGCCCTCGCCTTCGAGTCGGTGACCGACACCACTCAGTACGGGATCGGCGGCGACCGGAGCTTCACCCGGCATGGGCTGGCCTACGCGTACACGCGGGAAATCTCAGCCGACCTCGACGGCAACGGCCAGGTCAGCGATGCCGAGCTGGCGCAGCTTCTTCCGCGCGTCGGCTTCAGGCTCGGACAGGCGGAGGCGGCCGCGCTCCGGCGTCAGCTTCTGGATCCGCTGACCGGCCGGCTGGCCCCGACCTACATGCAGGATGTCCGGGAGATGGAGGTCACCGCGACGCTCATCCTCCCGTCGCTGGGGGATGTAAACGCCGACGGCCTGCTCACCCCGATGGATCTGCTCCTGGTGACCAACCACCTCAACGGCAGCTCCTCCCTGAGCCCCGAGGAGGCGGCCCGTGCGGACGTGAACCGGGACGGCCAGGTGACGGAGGCGGATGCCAACGTCATCCGGGACCGGCTGAACAACCCGGCCTCCGGTCAGGACCGGGTGATCACGCACACCGGGACCGGCGCCGTGACCGTGTCGCTGGATTCCGTGCAGACCGCCACGCGCACGCTCGTCTTCACCGAGGAGTGGTCCATCCGGCACAACCGGCCGCTGGCCCTGCAGACCGCCACCTTCTCCATCGCCGAGAGCCTGGAGGAGATGGTCACCTTCACCCTCGGCCGGATGATCTACACCTTTGACGCGCTGAACCACCTCATCGGCGCCGAGGATCTTCCGGTGGCGGTGGACACCCGGATGCTGACGACCGATCCGGCGATCCTGACGCAGCTCCAGCGGGCCGACACGAACCACGACGGCCGCCTGACGGAGGAGGAGGACCTGAACTTCCTCACGGACGCCCTCGGACTGATCATCTCCGCCGACCGGCTGACGGCGGCGCTCAATAAAGGGCAGCCGCTGCCTCCGACGGCCGCGCTGCTTCACACGGGAACGGGCTTGCATGAGACAGGCGGGAACGTTGATCTGGCGCTGGCCGACTGGAACGGCGACGGCGTGCTGGATCTGGTGGCGCTGCAGAAGAGCGGGACCGGGAGCGGCTCTTTGGAGGTGCACGTCTTCGATGGGCAGCCGGATGCGGCGGGGCGCCGATACCAGACGCCGCTGGTGCATTCGGGCTCGGGCCAGCACGAGGTGGGGGCAAACTTCGAGGTGGAGCTGGCGGACTGGAACCGGGACGGGGTGCTGGACCTGGTGGTGTTCCAGAAGAGCGCCACCGGCAGCGGGACGCTGGAGCTGCACGTCTACAGCGGGGCGCCGGATGCCGAGGGCCGGAGATTCCGGACGCCGCTGCTTCACACAGGGACGGGCCAGCACGAGGTGGGGGATAACTTCGAGGTCGAGCTGGCCGACTGGAACGGCGACGGCGTGCTGGATCTGGTGGCGCTGCAGAAGAGCGGGACCGGGAGCGGCTCTTTGGAGGTGCACGTCTTCGATGGGCAGCCGGATGCGGCGGGGCGCCGATACCAGACGCCGCTGGTGCATTCGGGCTCGGGCCAGCACGAGGTGGGGGCAAACTTCGAGGTGGAGCTGGCGGACTGGAACCGGGACGGGGTGCTGGACCTGGTGGTGTTCCAGAAGAGCGCCACCGGCAGCGGGACGCTGGAGCTGCACGTCTACAGCGGGGCGCCGGATGCCGAGGGCCGGAGATTCCGGACGCCGCTGCTTCACACAGGGACGGGCCAGCACGAGGTGGGGGATAACTTCGAGGTCGAGCTGGCCGACTGGAACCGGAACGGGGAGCTGGATCTCGTCGTGTTCCAGAAGAGCGCCACCGGCAGCGGCACAACGGAAGTTCACGTCTTCACCGGTGGTACCGTGAATGACCGGGGCCAGGCGAGCCCGCAGGATGCCCTGGCGCTGATCAACGCCCTCAACGGCGGGGCGGTGAGCGAGTCGATCATCGGGTTCGACCTGAACCGCGACGGCTTCATCGACGACCTGCCGTACCTGTCCACCCCGACCGAGGCCTTCGACTTGAACGGCGACGGCGACACCGCGGATCCGCAGGAGAGGGCCGCGGGGACCCTCATCATCTGGTTCGACGGCCACGGCTCGGTCAATGCCACGCTCAGCCAGGCCGACTACACCGTGATCCGGGCGCGGCCCCTGCCGACCAAGGTCACTACCGCCGCGGGCGGCCTCCTGACGGATGGGCAGATCAACCGGACCGCGGGCTTCATCCGCTACGCCTACAACGGCACCGACCGCTGGAAGCTCACGCATCTGACCGGGGCCTTCAACACCGATCTGGTGGGCGGCGAGGAGGTCGACGTGACGCTGGAGGCGCAGCTCGACCTGAACGGAGACGGGGACACCGCGGATCCGAACGAGCGCCTGCAGGCGGTGAACGCCTCCTCGGTCAGCCTCTCGCAGGACCTGGCCGCACGGACCCTGGCGCAGGAGCTTCGCGGCCAGTTCGGGTTCTCAGAGAACGTCAGCCGCAACCAGTACTCGGTGATCGCCAACCGGGTGAGGACGCCGCTCACCATCAGCGAGAGCCGCACCTTCAACCACCTGGGGTCCTCGCAGGTCTCCGCCCGGGCCGTGGAGACGGTGTACGACCCGATCACCGGCCGGACGCTCGCCATGCGGGATCCGCTGCGGTGGGCGGTGGATGCGAGCGGGAACTTCCTGAGCAGCTCGCCGCTCACGCCGGAGGAGCTCTCCCGCGCCGACATGGACGGCAACGGGCGGGTCGAGGAGCTGGACCTGGAGCTCATCACCGCGGCCCTCAACCAGGGGCTTCCGATCCAACCCGGCTCCGGCTCCGGGGACGTGGACGGGGACGGCGTGCGGACCTCCCAGGATGTCCTGAAGGTGATCCACTTCCTCAACGGGCGCCGGCCGCTCCTGGAGGTGCGCTACGACCTGAACGGCAACGGCAGCACGGATGACCCGCACGAGCGCTTCAGCTCCCTCGACGTGACGCCGGAGATGGAGCATTCCCCCGATCAGCGGATCGGGGTGGTCTCCATCAACCTCGAGCCGCCGGGGGACTACATTCATTCCTGGACCGAGAACCGCTACAGCTCCTTCGACCGGTACCCGAACGTCTGGAAGGTGACGGAGGCCGTCACCACCGCCCGGACCTACGCCTTTGCCGACCAGCCGCCGGCGCAGTCCGCGGAGGTGGTCGCGTCCAGGCGGGCGGCGATCACCGACTCGTTCCGTCTCCACCTGAAGCGGGACCCGACCCCGACCGAGCTGGCGGGCTGGGTGGCTTCGCCGCTGAACCTGGCGGAGATCGACCACCAGATCCGGGAGAGCTACGAGGGCAGGACCCGCGCGGTGGAGCAGTTCTACCGGACGCTCCTCGGCCGGGAGGGCACACCGCAGGAGGTGGCGAACTGGGTGGCCACGCCGCACGAGGTGCCGGAGCTGCGTAACCGGATCCGGGAGTCGCCCGAGGGAAGGGCCTTTGCGGTGCGGGACTTCTACCGGACCCTGCTGGGGCGGGAGGCGACCGATGCGGAGGTGGCGCACTGGGTTGCCCAGCCCCTCACGGTGGACCAGATCGCCGAGCAGCTCGTGGAGACGACTCCCGAGGGCAGGAGCCGGATGGTGCAGAGCTACTTCCAGAGGTACATCGGCCGGGCGGGAACAGCGCAGGAAGTGGCTGGGTGGATCTCCCAGCCGAAGACCCTCCGCCAGATCGAGGATGAGTTCATCCGGCTGGGGCAGCGCGTGGAGGCGGTGGGCCGGCTCTATCAGAGGCTGCTGGGCCGCGAGGCGTCGCAGGGTGAGAAGGAGGCCTGGGCGTTTGGGGTCCTGACGATCTCCGAGATCGAGGCGGGGATCAAGAATGCGCCCGAGGCGAGGCGGTACGCGATCACCACTTCTTTCCGGGCCTATGTGGGGCGC
>CAYJQV010000024.1:0-21590 GCA_964372395.1 uncultured Planctomycetia bacterium
TGCCAGATGAACGTGCGAGACTCGGAAGAAGTCACCGGGCTCCTGCTGGAGCGGGGGTACAGGCTGACGGAGTCGGAGCAGGAGGCGGATGTCGTCCTGTACAACACCTGCTCGGTGCGCAGCCACGCCGAGGACAAGGTTTGGTCGGAGCTGGGCCGGGTGCGGGCGATGAAGGCGGCCCGGCCGGAGCTCATCATCGGGGTGATGGGCTGCATGGCCAAGGCCCAGCGGGGAGAGATCTTCAGGCGGATGCCGCATGTGGACTTTATCGCAGGGCCGGCCCAGCTCTACGAGGTTCCTGAGCTCATCGAGTCGATCTACGAGGAGCGGCGGCCGATGATGGCGATTCAGGAGAAGGGCCGGCGGGAGTTCCAGACCATCTCCTTTCACGCGGGAAAGGTGAGCGCCCTGGTCACCATCATGGAGGGGTGCGACAAGGTCTGCACCTACTGTGTCGTGCCGTACACGCGCGGGCCGGAGATCAGCCGCCCGGCGGAGCAGATCGTCGCAGAGGTGCGCGGACTGGCGGAGCGGGGATACCGGGAGGTGATGCTGCTGGGGCAGAACGTGAACTCCTACGGCAGGCGGCTGCCTGGCGAGCGGGGGAAGGCCGCGCGCGGGGTCAGTTTCGCCGATCTTCTGGCGAAGGTGAACCGGGTGGAAGGGATCGAGCGGATCCGGTTCATCACCTCGCACCCCTGGGACGCCGCCGAGGAGCTCTTCCAGGCGATGGGGGAGCTGGAGCATGTCTGCGAGCATCTGCACCTGCCGGTGCAGTCCGGTTCGGATGCGGTGCTGGAGAGGATGCGGCGGGGGTACACGGCGGAGGAGTATCTGGATAAACTGCGGCTGCTGCGCCGGACCGTTCCGGGGGTGGCGGTGACCACCGATCTCATCGTCGGATTCCCGGGAGAGACCGAGACGGATTTCGAGGCGACGGTCCGCCTGACGCAAGAGGCGCAGTTCGATTCGGCGTTCGTCTTCTCCTATTCGGCCCGGCCGTTTGCCGCGGCCTCCCGGTGGCAGGACGACGTGCCGGAGGAGGTGAAGAGCCGGCGGCACCAGAGATTGCTGACCCTGCAGGAAGAGATCTCGCGGCGGCGGGTGGAGGCCCTGGTCGGGCAGGAGGTGGAGGTTCTGGTGGAATCGGAGGGAAGAGGGCGGAGCCGGACGAACCGGAAGGTGTACTTCCCGGCGGATTCGGCCGGGCCCGGCGATCTGGTGGGGGTGCGGGTGGGCGGGGTGCGGGGCCAGAGCCTTCTGGGGAAAGTAGCGGGGGCCCTCTTTGGCATCGGGGTTTTGATGGGCGGCCGGCTCCTGGGACCCGGGATCGCCTTCGCCGCGGAGGATCTCTCGGGACTGCAGGCGGCCTTCCTGCGGGGGGAATACGAGACGGTGTTGACGGGCGCGGCTCGCCAGCTCGGGGCGGGAGCGGAGCGGACGGATGAGATGCTGTACCTGCATGGCGTGTCGGCGCTGAAGCTCAGGGATTGGGAAACGACCCGGTCCAGCTTGGGCCGATTGGTGCAGGAGTATCCGGAGAGTTCCCTGGCTCCGCACGCCTGGCTGGCGATCGGGGACTCCTGGGCAGGATCTGGTGATCCGGAGAAGGCGGCGGAAGCGTACGAGCGCCTCGCCTCCGGGGGCCAGGGCACAGCCCTGCTGCCGCAGGCCGTTTTCCGTCTGGGCAAGGCGCAGACCGGCCTGGGACAGTGGGGCCAGGCCCGGCGGTCGTTCGAGCGCGTGCTCAAGGAAGCGCCCGGTACTGCGGAAGCGGCCTGGGCGCAGGAGACCCTCGATCGCGGGGATTTCTTCTTCACGGTGCAGGTCGGCGCCTTTGTGAATCGTGCCAACGCCGTCAAGCTGGAGTCGGAGCTGCGGCGGCGCGGGTACGAGCCGGAATTGAGCCGGACCTCCACGCAGGGCAAGGTTTTTCATCGGGTGCGGGTGGGCCGATTCGAGCGCCGGCAAGAGGCCCAGGCGCAGGCCGAGCAGCTCCGGAAGGAAGGTTTTCCTGCCAAGCTCCTCCCCTAGCACCACGGTGCTGCTGGCGATTGCAGGGCCCACCGGCGTCGGCAAGAGCGATGTTGCGGCGGCGATCGCGCGGCGGATTCCCTCCGAGATCGTCGTGGTCGACTCCATGCAGGTTTACCGCGGGATGGACGTGGGGACCAGCAAACCCCCGGCCTCGGTTCGACAGGAGATCCCGCACCACGGGCTGGACCTGGCCGATCCGGAGGAGGAGTTTGACGTGGCCCGCTACGTCCGCTCCGTCCGGCCCTGTCTCGAGGAGATTCGGGGCCGCGGGAGGCTGCCGCTCCTGGTCGGGGGCTCCGGCCTCTACCTGCGGGCCCTGCTGGACGGGCTCTGCGAGGCGCCGGGAGGGAATGCGCTTCTGCGGGAGGAGCTTCTGGAGGAGGGAGCCCGCGCGGGGTCGGAGAAGCTGCACGCCCGGCTGCAGGCGGTGGACCCGGAGGCGGGTGCGAGGATCCATCCCAACGATCTCCGGAGGATCGTGCGTGCCCTGGAGGTGTTTCTTGCAACGAGCAAGCCGATGACCGTCTGGCAGAAGGAGACCCCCCGGCCTTTCGATCCGGCGAGCGGGATCCGGATGATCGGCCTGACGGCGGACCGGGACTGGCTTTACCGCAGGGTGGAGGAGCGGGTGGACCGGTGGCTGGATGGGGGGTGGCTGGAGGAGGCACGGCGCTTGTCGGCCAGGCCCCTCAGCCGGACGGCCCGGGCAGCGCTCGGCTACGAGGAGCTGTTCGATTTCCTGGAGGGCAGGCTCGACTGGCCCGAGACGCGCCGCCGGATCCAGCAGCGGACGCGGCGGTACGCCAGGCGCCAATGGGCCTGGTTCCGGCAGGATCGTCGGATCGTTTGGGTGCAGGCGGGGCCGCGCCCCGCGGAGGAGCTGGCGGAGAGGATCCTCTCCTCGGCATAGGATGGAAAAGGCGTTCCTGGTGAATGTGGAGATTCGGGATCGGAACCGGCGCAGCGGCTGGCCCGAGGCGGAGAGTGCCGCGGAGCTGCGTGAATTGGCCCGCTCGGGCCGCCTGGAAGTCCTGGAGGAGGTCACGGTGCGGCGCAGTCGCGCGACTGCGGCGCTCCTGATCGGGAAGGGCGGCGGCGAGCAGATCCATGCCCGGTGCCATGCCTCCGGAGCGGAGGCGGTGGTGTTCGGGAAGGACCTGAGCTCCGCGCAGCAGAGGAACCTGGAGGACCTTCTGGGAATCAAGGTGATCGACCGGACGCAGCTGATCCTGGACATCTTTGCCCGGCGGGCGCATTCGCAGGAGGGTCGGGTGCAGGTGGAGCTTGCGCAGTTGGAGTATCTGCTCCCGCGGCTGGCGGGCAAGGGGATCCTGCTGTCGCGGCTGGGAGGCGGGATCGGGACACGGGGTCCGGGAGAGCAGAAGCTGGAGGTGGACCGCCGCCGGATCCGCGTGAGGATCGGCCGGCTGCGCCGGGAGCTGCAGGAGATCCAGGAACGGAGAGAGATTGCCCGGCGCAAGAGGGAGAAGGAAGCGATCCCTTCCATCGCGATCATCGGATACACCAACGCCGGCAAGAGCAGTCTGCTCAACGTCCTCACGCGGGCGGGGGCGGAAGCGAGGGACCAGCTCTTCACGACACTGGACCCTCTGACGCGCCGGCTGCTGCTGCCGAGCCATCAGCAGATCCTGCTGACCGACACGGTCGGCTTCTTGAGGGAGCTGCCGCATCACCTGGTGGATGCGTTCCGTGCGACGCTGGAGGAGGTGACCCAGAGCGATCTCCTGCTGCACGTGCTGGACGCATCCGGGTCACTCCCTGAGGAAAGGGCCTCTGCGGTGCAGGAGGTCCTCGAGCTTCTGGGGGCCGAGGGGAAACCCTCTGTGCTGGCCTTGAACAAGGTGGACCTGCTGGGCCCAGAGGAGAGGCGGGGGGCGAGCCGCCGCTTCCCGGAGGGGGTGCCGGTTTCGGCGGCGACTGGGGAAGGATTGGATCAGCTGGTGGGGCGAATCGACAGCGTGCTCGCCAACCGGATGGAGGAGGTGCTCATCCGGGTCCCTCCGGGTCAGGGCGCGTGGGTCACGCGAATCTACAAGGAAGGTCAGGTCCTCCAGCGGCATGACGGGGAGCAGGCGGTGGAGTTCAAAGCAAGACTCCCGCATCGTCTGCTGGGTCAGTTGGCTAAGGCTGGCCTCCTGCCGAATCACTGAATCGGCCAAAGGAAGTCATTGACAGACCAAGTCATGGTGGTAAACTTCTATTGTTAGCACTCAAACATTAGGAGTGCTAATACTGTAAAATGAACAGTCGCGAGAGAAACCATAAGATCCTTGAGGCGACCATCCTCACCTACGCGGAGTTCGGAGTCCCCGTAGGTTCGGAGTTCCTCCTGGGGAGGTACCCGCTTGGAGTGAGCTCTGCGACGATCAGGAACGTGATGGCGGAGCTGGAGGAACAGGGGCTCCTCACGCACCCGCACACCTCGGCAGGGCGGGTTCCGACTGACCAGGGATACCGATACTACGTGGATCTGCTGATGGAGAGAGACCGGGTCGGGGGAGAGGACGAGGAGCGGATCGGGCGGCTTCAGGAATCGAGGGAGCGGGAGCCGGCGGATTTGCTGGAGGAGGCCTCGGCAATCCTTTCGGAGATGACTCAGAAGGCCGGTGTGGCTCTCGTGCCGCAGCTCCTGCACGGCTCCTTCCGGAGGATGGAGCTGATTCCGCTGGGACCGAGGGAGATGGTGGCGGTTCTGGTCTCGGGGGAGGGGATGGTGAGGCACGCTGTTTGGGAGCTGGAGGAAGCTGCCGGCGCGGAGGAGCTGGAGGCGCTGGTCGGCTTCCTTCAGAGAGAGCTGGAGGGGATGCAGCTCGCGCAGGCGGCGGAGAGCCTGCGGGCGGGAATTCATGAGGCCGCTGAGCCGGAGCTCGAGCGGTGGAAGGATTCCACAGACGTGGGACGCCTGGTGAGGACGCTGTTCCAGGAGGAGCCCTCGGTGGTTCTCGAGGGGACGAGCTGGATCCTGGAGGCGCCGGAATTCAGGGATGTGGCGCGGACGCGCAGGCTCCTGAAGGGGCTGGAGAGCAAATCGGAGCTCATCTCGATCCTGCAGCGGGACCTGTGGGCGGACGATGTGAAGCTCCACATCGGTTCGGAGAACCGGGGCACCTCGCTGGTCGATTGCAGCATCGTCGCCGCGCCGTACCGATTGAGAGGGGGAATGGTGGGGACGATCGGCGTGCTGGGGCCGACCCGGATGGATTATCCCCGCGTGACCGGCCTGGTCCAAAGGATGGGACAGTGTCTGACCCGGCTTCTTCAGGACCGCTGAAGGCGGAGAAGAAGAGCCCGGAGCACAAGGCGGACCCGCAGGAGGAGATCCGGCGGATGCGGGACCAGATGCTCCGGCTTCAGGCGGACTTCGAGAACGCGAAGAAGCGGTGGGTGAAGGAGCACGCCGAGATTCAAGAAAACGCAAACGCCGATCTGGTCCGGCAGCTCCTGGAGGTCTTGGACGATCTGGGCCGGGCCCTCTCCTCCGGCGGGGAGGCCCCGGCAGACCCAGGGAGCTTCCGCACGGGGGTGGGGATGATCCACCGGCGGCTCGAGGAGCTGCTGGAGTCGTACGGGCTGACCGCCATAGAGGCGGTGGGGCAGCCGTTCGATCCGATGCGGCACGAGGCTGTGGCCCATGAGGCCAGCGATTCTGTCCCGGAGTCCACGGTGATTGCGGAGCTCAGGCGGGGTTACGTCATGAACGGGAGGGTGCTTCGCCCTTCGGTGGTCAAGGTGTCGGTGCGTCCGAAAGGAGGTTAGTCAGATGGCAAGGGCAATCGGGATTGATCTGGGGACATCCAACTCAGCGGCGGCAGTGGTGGAGGGCGGGCGGCCGGCGATCATCCCCTCGGCGGAGGGGATGACGGTCGGGGGGAAGGCCTTCCCCTCTTACGTGGCCTTCACGAAGGACGGCCAGCGGCTGGTGGGCGAGCCGGCCCGGCGGCAGGCGGCGGTGAACCCTGAAGGAACGGTTCTGGCCGCCAAGAGGAAGATGGGGACCGACCACGTGTACCGCATTCATGGCAAGGATTACACCCCGCAGCAGATCTCGGCCTTCATCCTCCAGAAGATCCGGCAGGATTCGGAGGCGTTCCTCAACAGCCCGATCGCGGAGGCGGTCATCACGGTCCCCGCGTACTTCAATGACAACCAGCGGCAGGCAACGAAGGATGCGGGGGAGATCGCGGGGCTGAAGGTGCTGCGCATCATCAACGAGCCGACCGCGGCCTGCCTGGCGTACGGCATCGACAAGGCGGAGCAGGAGCAGAAGATCCTGGTCTTCGACCTGGGAGGGGGCACCCTCGACGTGACGATCATGGAGATGTACTACGTTAAGGAAGAGAAGACCTCCGGCTTCGAGGTGCTGGCCACCAGCGGCGACACGCAGCTGGGCGGCACCGATATGGACAACGCCCTCATTGACCACATTGCGGCGGAATTCAAGCGGGAGACCGGCATCGATCTCAGGAACGACCGGATGGCGCACCAGAGGGTCCGGGAGGCGGCGGAGAAGGCCAAGATCGAGCTCTCCAACGTGCTCCAGACCGATCTGAACCTGCCCTTCATCACGGCGGATGCGGGGGGCCCGAAGCACCTGACGATGACGGTCACGCGGGCGAAGCTGGAGGAGCTGATCCGGCCGATCATCGATCGCTGCCGGCACCCGCTGGAGCAGGCGCTGGCCGATGCGAAGCTCACCGCCGGCCGGATCGGGAAGGTGATCCTGGTCGGCGGCCCGACGCGGATGCCGATGGTCCAGAAATTCGTGGAGGAGCTGGTGGGCCCGAAGAAGGTGGTCCGGGGGATCGACCCGATGGAGTGTGTCGCGATGGGGGCGGCCATACAGGCGGCGGCGCTCAAGGGGGAGATCAAGGACATCCAGCTCCTGGACGTGACGCCGCTCTCGCTGGGGATCGAGACGCTGGGAGGGGTGTTCACCCAGCTCATTGAGCGAAACACCACGATCCCGACGCGGAAATCGCAGGTCTTCTCCACGGCGGAGGACAGCCAGCCGGCGGTCACGGTCCGGGTGCTGCAGGGGGAGCGCCCGATGGCCAGCGACAACGTGGAGCTGGGCCGATTCGACCTGGTCGGGATCCCGCCGGCCCCGCGCGGTGTCCCGCAGATCGAGGTCACCTTCGACATCGATGCGAACGGGATCGTCCACGTCTCCGCGAAGGACAGGGGAACCGGCAAGGAGCAGTCGATTCGGATCACCGCTCCCCGGAAGCTGGACAAGGCGGAGATCGACCGGATGGTCGAGGAGGCGCGGAAGTTTGCCCGGGAGGACCAGCGGCGGAAGGAGGCGGTTGAGCTGAAGAACCGGGCGGATACCCTCGCCTACAACACGGAGCGGGCGCTGAAGGAGTTCGGCGACAAGGCGGCGGCAGGCGAGCGGGCTCAGGTGGAGGAGGGGCTCAAGCAGCTGAGGGAGGCGCTGAAGGGCTCGGACTCGGCGGCGATCGAGCGGGCGATGGAGGAGCTCACGCGGGCTTCCCACAAGCTGGGGGAAGGGGTGTACAAGGCCGCGGCGGCCAAGGGGCAGGGAGAAGGGCAGCCGGGCGGGAACGGGCCGAGCGGCGGTCCCGGCAAGAAATCCGGGCAGGGCGGGGAAGATGTCATCGACGCCGAATTCAAGCCCGACGACGAGAAGAAGTGACGTGAGGCCCGGACTTGCGGAACAGAATGACGCAAGTCCGTTGGCCGAACGTCATCCTCACGAAAGTGAGGATCGGATCCCCGCTCCTCGATCCCCCTTTTCAGGGGGACAGTCGAGGACAGGTTTCGCGGGGGTGACGAGGGTTCGATGCCGGTAGCGAAGCGGGATTACTACGAGGTGCTGGGTGTCTCGCGGGGGGCTTCCGCCGACGAGATCAAGCAGGCGTTCCGCCGCCTGGCGCTCAAGCACCATCCGGACCGGAATTCGTCGAACAAGCAGGAGGCCGAGGAGCGCTTCAAGGAAATCTCGGAGGCGTACGAGGTGCTGGGGGATGCGCAGAAGCGGGCAACCTACGACCAGTACGGCCACGAAGGGCTCTCGGGAGCGTTCCGCCACGGCAACTTCACGTGGGAAGACTTTTCCCATTTTGAGGATCTCAGCGACCTGTTCGGGGCGGGGCTGGAGGATCTGTTCAGCTCTTTCGGGCTGGGAGGCCTCTTTGGGCTGCGCGGACGGGGAGGGCGGCGGGGGGCGGGCCGCGACGGGGCGGACCTGGAGTACGTCCTGGATTTGGAGCTCAAGGACGTGCTTCAGGGGAGCGAGCACGGCATCCAGTTCCGCAGAAGGGAGCTTTGCCGCGACTGCGGAGGAAGGGGGACGAGGAGGGCGGATGGGCGTCAGCCCTGCCCGGACTGCCAGGGGACCGGCCAGAGGAGGTTCACGCAGGGCTTTTTCACGATGGCCACCCCGTGCTCCCGCTGTCGGGGGGAGGGAGAGATCCTGAAGGACGCCTGCCCTTCCTGCCGTGGCGAGGGCCTGACCTCCGCGGAGCGGAAGCTGACGGTCAAGGTGCCGGCGGGGGTGGACTCGGGGATGCGATTGAAGCTCTCGGGAGAGGGAGAGGCCGGCCTGAGAGGTGGTGCGCGCGGAGACCTCTACGTCCTCATCCGGGTCAAGCGCCACGAGTTCCTCCGCCGCGATGGGAACGACCTCACCTGCGAGATGCCGATCCGGATGACCCAGGCGGCGCTGGGCTGCGAGGTGCAGGTTCCGACGCTGACCGGCCCGGTCTCCATGAAGATACCGGCCGGAACGCAGCCGGGCCAGCTCTTCCGATTGAGGGGAAGGGGGCTGCCGTCCCTCCGGGGCGGTGGGCGGGGGGATCTGCTCGTCCGCCTGCAGGTGGAGATCCCGGCGCGGCTCTCCCCGGCGGAGAGGAAACGGCTTGAAGAATTCGACCGTTTAAGCGATGAGGGAGGCGATTGAGCGATGCCGACGTACGAGTACGAGTGCAGAGCCTGCGGCCACCGGTTCGAGCGTTTTCAGCCGATCACGGCCCGGCCCGCGGCCTCCTGCCCTGAGTGCAGGAAGCCGGCGAGGCGTCTCATATCGGCAGGGGCAGGGCTGCTGTTCAAAGGCAGCGGTTTCTACGCCACCGATTATCGTTCTTCCGGCTACAAGAAAAAGGCAGAGGGAGAGGCCAAGTCCGGCAGCACCGCCTGTGCGGCGAAGGGGTGCGGCTCACAGAAAGAGTCATGAGGGCCCGCTGGAGGGCCACGGTTGAGGAATTCCGTGAGCACCTGCCCTATACCCTGCTGGCCGCTGCGACTGCCCTCGGCCTGCTCGGCGTTCTCACCTTCCTGGCCCGCCTCATGGACCGGCAATCGGTCCTGCCCTCGGCAGCGCAGAACCTTTTCCACACCATGCATTTCTTTCATCTCTTCCTGAGCGCCATCGCCACGACCGCCATCTTCTGGAGGTACGACCGCCGGCGCGCCAAGGCGATCCTCATCGGGATTGTGGGGACCGCGCTGCCCTGCGGGGCCAGCGACGCCGTCTTCCCGCTGCTGGGCGGATGGTTCATGGGGGCGCCCATGCAGGCGCACATCTGCTTTGTGGAGCATCCGATGCTGGTTTGGCCCTTCATCCTGGCGGGGGTGTTCGTCGGGTTTCTCCTTCCGCCGGTGCGTCAGTCAACCCACCTGGCCCACGGGGGACACGTCTTGCTCTCCAGCGCGGCGTCGGGGCTCTACCTCATCTCCTTCGGAATGACCGACTGGTTCCGTTTTGCCCCGTTTGTCTTTCTCTTGCTTGTGGTGGCGGTGATGGTGCCGTGCTGCACGAGCGACATCGTCTTCCCGCTCCTCCTCACCCGCCAGGACGAGGCGGGTGCCCATGCCCCTCATCGAGCCGTTTAAGGGTCTCCGGTACACCCGCAGCGAGAGCCGGTTCCTCTCGCGGGTGGTCACCCCTCCCTACGATGTGATCTCACCGGAGGGCCAGCGGTGCTACTACCGGAGCCATCCCTTCAACTTCGTGAGGGTGGTTTTCGGAATGGAATCCGGCAAGGACGACGACAGGAACAACCGGTATGTGCGGGCCAGGCGAACCCTGAAGCGCTGGATGGAGAAAGGGGTGTTGAGGGCGGATCCGGAGCCGAGCCTCTATCCGTATCTGCAGGAGTACAGGATGCTCGGCAGGAGAATCCGGCGATGGGGTGTGGTCGCGCTGGTCCGGCTCGATTCGCCGCGCATCTACCCCCACGAGGAGACGAGGGAAGGGCCCAAGGAGGACCGCCTGCGCCTGCTGGAAGCGGTGCGGGCCTCCCTGAGCCCGATCTTCGGGCTGATACCGGACGAGAGGGGTTCCTTCCGGCGGTGGATCGGCCAGGCGGCGCGGGGCCGTCCGGTGGCGCAGGCCGGCCTGGAGGGGGTTCGGCATCGGCTCTGGCGGGTGAGCGATCCTCGGCGGATCCGCGTGCTTCAGGCGCTGCTGAGGAAGCGGGAGCTGGTCATCGCCGACGGCCACCACCGATTTGAGGCGGCGAAGGCCTTTTGGCTGAAGAGGGGACGGCGAGGCGGGGGGGCGGAGCCGGAGCGTTTTGCCATGTTCTTCCTTGCCTCGGTCAGAAAGGAGGAGCCGGGACTGCTTCCGACCCACCGGGTGCTCCGGAATGTCCCGCAGAAAAGGCTCCGAAGGTTCCACGAAATGCTGCTTCGGAACGGAAAGGGCCGCCGCACGGGCAGCCTCCGGGAGGCGGAGTCGCTTCTGCTCGAGCTTCGCCGGCGGGGCCGGATGGGAATCGGTTTCTATGCGGGCAACGGGGAGGGGATGGTTCTCGAGGGAGAGGCCCGGACGCCGGGCCGGCTGGATGTGGAGTGGCTGCATGAGGAGATCCTTCCCCGGTGGTTTGGGGGGGGCCTGGAGATCCGTTACACGCAGGATGCGCGGGAAGGGACGGGCTGGGTCCGGCGAAGCCGCGCGGGGGCGCTCTTCCTCATGCAGCCGCCCCGCCTGGGGGAGGTTGTCCACCGGGCCCGCAGGAAGCTGCGTCTGCCGGGCAAGAGCACCTACTTCTACCCCAAGCCGGTGGCCGGCCTGGTGGAGTACCTGTTCGAGCCCCGTTAGATGCCGATCTTCGGAAGGCCGAAATACACCGTCGTCCGCGTCAAGAAGCGGGACATCCCCGAAGGGCTGTGGACGAAGTGTGAGGACTGCGGGGAGATCATCTACAACAAGGCCCTGGAGGAGAACCTCAAGGTTTGCCCGAAGTGCCAGTACCACTTCACCCTGACGGCCCAGGAGCGGATCCAGCAGATGATCGATGCGGGGACCTTTCGCGAGCTGGACAGCCAGCTGCGGTCCACCGATCCGCTGGGGTTCAAGGGGCCGAAGACGTACGTCGAGAAGATCCAGCTGGATCAGGCAGCCACCGGGCTGCCGGAGGCCGCGGTCTCGGGGGAGGGAAGGCTGGAGGGCAGGGCGGTCGTCTTCGTCGTCACGGACTCCCGTTTCATCATGGGCTCGATGGGCTCGGTGGTGGGGGAGAAGATCACCCGGGCCATTGAGCGATCCACCCGGCACCGGATCCCGCTGGCCATCGTCTCGGGTTCGGGAGGAGGGGCGAGGATGTACGAGGGGATGTTCTCGCTGATGCAGATGTCGAAGACCTCCGTCGCGCTGGCGGAGCACCACGCGGCGGGGGTGCCCTTCATCTCGGTCCTCACCAATCCGACGATGGCGGGGGTCATGGCCAGCTACGCCAGCCTGGGCGACTTCATGCTGGCGGAGCCGAGGGCCCTCCTGGGGTTCACGGGGCCGAGGGTGATCGAGCAGACGATCCGCCAGCGGCTTCCCGAGGGATTCCAGAGGTCGGAGTTTCTTCTGGAGCACGGGCTGGTGGACAAGGTCGTGCACCGCAAGCAGCTCAAACCCACCATCGCCTCGCTCCTCGACTACCTGCGCACGGTATAATAACGGCTTATGGCCCAGGTCCGAATCGAGAACGTCACCAAGGTCTACGAACCCGGCGAGGTCAAGGCGGTGGACCAGATCAGCCTGGACGTGGAGTCCAAGGAGTTCGTGGTCCTGGTGGGTCCCTCCGGGTGCGGGAAATCCACGACCCTGAGGATGGTCGCGGGGCTGGAGGAGATCACCTCCGGCAAGATCTACATCGGGGACCGGCTGGTCAACAACGTGCCCGCGAAGGACCGGGACATCGCGATGGTCTTCCAGAGCTACGCCCTCTACCCGCACATGACCGCCTTCGAGAACATGGCCTTCGGCCTGTCGCTGAGGGGCTACCCGAAGTGGGAGATTTCCAACCGGGTCAAGGAGGCGGCGGAGATCCTGGGGATCCCGAAGCTTCTCGAGCGGAGGCCCCGGGAGCTTTCCGGCGGCGAGCGGCAGCGCGTCGCGCTGGGGCGGGCCATTGTCCGCAAGCCGCTCGTCTTCCTGTTCGATGAGCCGCTCTCGAACCTGGATGCGAAGCTCAGGGGCCAGATGCGGACGGAGCTCAACAAGCTCCATCTGCGGCTCCAGTCCACGATGATGTACGTCACCCACGACCAGATGGAGGCGATGACCCTGGGCAACCGGATCGCGGTGATGCACCAGGGGGTGATCCAGCAGGTGGCGGATCCCGCCACCCTGTACGCGAAACCGGTGAACCGGATGGTGGCGAGCTTCATCGGTTCCCCCCCGATGAACTTCGTCCGGGGCCGGATTATCCAGCGCAACGGGAAGACCTTTTTTGAGGAGGGGCCCTGCAAGGTCAAGGTCGCGGACGAGGTGGTCCCGAGGATCGCTTCGCATGCCGGCCGCAAGGTCTTGCTGGGCATCCGGCCCGAGGACATCTACGACAAGCTCTACGTGCAGTACGCCCCCCCGGAGAACACCGTGACGGCGACCGTGGAGGTCGTCGAGCCGATCGGCTCCGAGGTGTACCTGCACCTGATCCTGGGCTCCCACTCCGTCGTTGCCCGAGTCGGGGGACATGAGCGCCCGCGGGCCGGCCAGGACATGGACGTGGTCTTCGATATGACAAAGGCGCATTTCTTTGACCCCGACTCAGAGGAGGCGATCGTTTAGAGCCGGCTTCAAGAAGCCGGGCTACTGGCTGTCGCTTGCGGCCCTCAGTCTTGCCCTCATCGCGGCAGCCCCCCTGGGCCCCGTTGCCCGTCCCGCCGACGTCCTTCCGCTTCTCTTCTGGATTGCCAACGCCTGTTTCGTGCTGTTCCTCTGGTCCTTCGCCTGGCTGGGCCCCCTGTGGGGGCTCGGGGCGCTCATTTGGATGGGGCTCTGGGTGGGCTTGAGCGGCCTGGCGGCAAGGGAGGCGGAGCTGGCGTGGATGCCGGTCCTGTTCCTGCTGTTCGGGTGGGCGGCCCATCGGGGCGTTGAGCGTTGGAAGGCGGTCCTGCAGGAGGGGGCGGTCCGGGAGGAGCGGCTGAGTGAAGAGATCAACACGCGGGTGGATGAGCTCAAACACGCGGGTGAGCTCGAGGCGGCCACGGGGGAGCGGCTGAAGCGCTACCAGAAGCTCAGGCAGCTTGCCAACGCGCTGAACCTGGCGCTGGGGGAGGAGGAGCTGGCCGACTGCATTGTTCAGGGCACTGCGCAGCTGGTCGGCGGTGGGCTGGATCAGATCCTGCTCTACCTGGTGAGCGCCGAATCGCTGGAGCTGGAGCTGAAGAAGGTCTGGCGGCGCCGCGAGGGGCCGCCCGTGAAGGCAAAGCACGGAGACGCATTCGATAGCTGGGTGATGCGGCAGGGCCAGCCCCTTCTCATCGAGGACGTGGCGCACGATTTCCGGTTCGAACAGGTATCGGGACAACTGGAGAGGCCTGTCAGGGCACTCCTGACCGTGCCGTTGGTCAGCAGGGACCGGGCCCTGGGCGTGCTGCGGTTGGAGAGCTCGGCGGTGCGGGGCCTCGGCCCGGACGAGCTGCGGCTGATCCGGATCGCCGGGGATCTGGCCTCGTTGGGGATCGAGAACAGCCGGCTGTACGGGCGGATGGCGCAGCTGGCGATGACGGACGACCTGACCGGCCTCGGGGTGAAGGAGTACTTCCTCAAGGAGCTGCAGGGCTTCCTGAAGGACGGCGAAGCCCCCCGCCGGGGCGCCGTCCTGCTCATCGACATCGACCGGTTTAAGGAATACAATGACGAATTCGGCCATTCGGCGGGCGACAAGCTGCTGCGCGGGATCGGGGAGATCCTGCGGCGGACCAGGCGGCCCGAGGATGCGCTGGCCCGTTTCGGCGGCGAAGAGTTTGTCTGCCTGCTCAGAGGAGCGGGGCTGCCCGAGGGGATGCGGCGGGCGGAGGAGATCCGATCGCGTGTCGAGACCTGCCCGGTTGAGCTGAGAAGAACGGTCACCCGGGTCACCGTTTCAGTGGGGGTGGCTGTCTGCCCCGAAGACGGCGGGCGGCCCGAGGAGCTCCTCCAGGCGGCCGACCGCCGGCTCTATCGGGCGAAGAACGAGGGGCGGAATCGGGTTTGCGCCTCTGGCTGATCCTCTTCTGGGCGGCATTGGCGGCCGGGGCGGCGGCGGGGCCGGGTCATCCCACCATCTGGCTCAGCGGGATGGCCATCCCCGTGGCGGGCGCCGGCTTCCTCTGGAGTTCCGCCCATTCGCTCCGGGTGGCACTGCTCAGTCTGGGAGCAGGTCTGCTCATCCTCCTCTTCCGGCAGGGGCAGGCCTGGATCCTCCTGGGTCCCTGGCTGGCCTTTCTCCTGATCCCTTGGCTGATCGCTTCACGGGAGCGGCAGTTCAGGGAACGCTCCGAAGCGGGCGCTTCGGAGGCCGCGGATCTGCGGCGCCGGGTGCAGGAGCTGCAGGAGCAGCAGCAGGATCTGCAGGGGAGGATCTCGGTTCTGGAGCAGGCGATCCACGAGATCAGCGATCTCTATCGGCTCTCCAAGGAGTTCCTGGGCACGCTGGACAGCGAGGAGGCGCTCGGGATCACGGAGCGGGCGTTGGAGGAATGGATGCCGGTCTCCAGCCAGGCGGAGAGGGCTGCCTATCTTGGGAAGGTGCGCGGCTTCGTGGACGAGGGGGATGTTTCCGTGGAGCGGCTCATCCAGGTGATGCCGCTTTCCGGGACCGACTTCGCGGCGCGGGAGCGGTGGGGGATCGCCAGCGGCCAGCTTGCCCTGGGCCTGCAGCGCATTGGCCTGTACCGGCAGGTTCAGGAATCCGCCACTCGGGATGGGCTGACAGGGCTTCTGGTGCGCAGGGTCTTCATCCAGCGGCTTGCGGAGGAGGTTGATCGCGCATCCCGGCGGCAGACGACACTGGCCTTCCTCATGGTGGACCTGGACCGGTTCAAGCTGGTGAACGATGCCTACGGACATCTGGTCGGCGACGTGGTGCTGCGGGAGGTCGCCCGTCTGATCCGCGGATCGGTTCGGGAGATGGATCTGGTGGGCCGGTACGGGGGGGAGGAGTTCGGAGTCCTCCTGCCGGACGCCGGGTATCCCCTGGCGCTTCAGATTGCGGATCGGATCCGCAGGGCGGTGGAGGGGTGCTCGATCCGCGCGTACGACGAGACCATCCGGACGACCGTCTCGGTCGGTGTCGCCCTCTACCCGAAGGACGCGGCCGTTGCGCAGCAGCTGCTGGAGCAGGGGGATCAAGCGATGTATCGTGCCAAGTCGTTGGGACGGAACCGCACGGTGGCGGCGGGCGGCGAGGGGAAGGAGCCAGCGGGGGATGATCCTGGGAGTTGACGTCGGCGGCACGTTCGTCAAGATGGGCCTGGTTGAGGGCCGAAGGGTCATCTCCTGGAGGCTCTTTTCCACGGCGGAGTGGAGGAGCCCGCTCCGGATGGAACGGGGTCTGGCGGAGGCGATCCGGATCCTCACCCGGGGGCGAAGGGAGCGGCTGCGCGGCGTGGGGGTGGGGATCCCGGGGCTCGTCCGTTACCCGCAGGGCGTGGTCGGTTCCTGCGCCAACCTGCCGGGATGGAGCGGTGCTCCGCTGCAATCCCGGCTGCGGCGGCGATTGGGGGTGCCGGTCTGCGTGGACAACGATGTCCATGCGGTGACGCTGGCGGAGTGGCGGTACGGGGCGGGGCGGGGAAGCCGGAACCTTCTCTGCCTGACCCTGGGAACCGGGGTGGGCGGGGGGCTGGTTCTGGGTGGGCACCTGTACCGCAGCCGGTTCGGCTACGCCGCGGAGATCGGCCACCTGCCGATCGGGGAAGAGGGTCCGCGGTGCTCCTGCGGAGGCCGGGCCTGCCTGGAGCGGTATGTGGGCAACCGGGACATCCTTCGGGAGGTCCACCGCCGCCTGCAGGGCGGACAGAAGAGCCTGTTGCGGGATCTTGCGGGCGGCCGGCTTTCTAGGATCACGCCGGAGCTCATCGATCAGGCCTGCGCGCGGGGCGACCGTTTCGCGCGCGCGACCTGGAGAAGGGCGGGCGAGCGGATCGGGCTGGCCCTGGTGGAGGTCATTCATCTTGTCTGCCCCGACCGGATTGTGATCGGGGGCGGGCTGGCCAGGGCGGGCCGCTGGATCCTCGATCCCGTCCGGCGGACGGTCCGGGCGCGGGCCATGCGCGGGCTGCCTTCGATCCCCATTGTTCCTGCGCGGCTCGGCTCTGCCGCAGGGGTGATCGGCGCGGCCCTTCTCGTTCAGGAAGCCCGGGGCGCCGGTTCCAGGAAATGAGTCCGCTCGATCCGGGCGCCAGGCGGCGGCTGACGGCTGCGGCGTTGCTGTCCCTGGCGTGCGTCGGGGCCTCCTCCGGAGCGGCGCTTGCGGCGGGCGAGGAACCGGTCACCGTCCGGGCGGATCAGGTGGAGTATTTCGACGCCCTGAACAAGGTGGTCGCTTCGGGGCACGTGGAGGCGATCTACCGGGACGCGAAGGTCACCTGCGAGCAGGCGACCATCTACATGACGACCAAGGACGCCTACCTGCGCGGGCGGGTTCACCTCTTTCAGCTGGATGGGCTGCTCAAGGGAGAGGAGATTCTCTACAACTTCCGGACCCGGAAAGGAACCGTCCTCTCCGGCGAGGGCCAGGCCGGCCCGTGGTTCTCCAAGGGGGACCGGGCGGAGAAGTTTGCTCCGGATGGGTTTGTCCACCGGGCGGGGTACCTGACGAGCTGCGATTTCGAGAAGCCGCACACCCGCCTGCAGGCGAGGGAGGTGCGGGTCTACCTGGACGACCGCGTGGTCCTTCGCAACGCGGTCATGTACGTGGGGGACATGCCGGTCCTCTACCTTCCCTCCTATACGCATCCGCTGGACGACAAGCGGCCGCGGGTGACGATCATCCCGGGGAAGGACAAACAGTGGGGCCTTTTCCTGCTCACCGCCTGGCGCGTGTACATCCACGAGAACCTGCAGGGCCGCTTCCACGTGGACTACCGGGAGCGGCTCGACCTGGCCACCGGGATCGATCTGAAGTACACGCTTCCGTTCGGCGGCAAGGGGCTCTTCCGGGAATATTACACGCTGGAGCGATCCCTCGCCCGGGAGCACTTCTACAGCAGGTTCTTCAGCCCGGACGATGACCAGCCCAGCAAGGAGCGGGAGCGGTACCGGTTCCAGCTCAGGCACGTCTGGCAGATGGACCGCGACACGCGGGCGACGCTGGAGTACAACCATGCGAAGGATGCCAACGTGGTCCAGGATTTCTTCCTGCGGGAGATGGAGGAGAACCGGAGCATCCCGGAGAGCTACCTCCAGATCATCCGCGGCGGGCCCTGGTATGGGCTGACCTTCCTCATGCGCAAGCGGGTCAACCGCTACGAGACCGTCACCCAGCAGCTCCCCTTCATT
The DNA here is from genome assembly GCA_964372395.1 of uncultured Planctomycetia bacterium. Lineage (GTDB taxonomy): Bacteria > Omnitrophota > Gorgyraeia > 1-14-0-20-64-10 > 1-14-0-20-64-10 > CAYFHV01. The sequence goes on from CAYJQV010000024.1 coordinate 17,783, forward strand.
CATTTCGACATCCGGCCGATGGAGCTGCCCTGGCTGCCCAGCTTGAGGCCACGGGCCGAAGAGGCCGGGCGGCTGCCGAGTGAGCTTCGGGGTGAAAGCCGGCGCGGCTGGTACTACCGCTCCTCGTTCACCTACGAGCATTCGAACGTGGGTGCCCCGCGGGACGGGACGAAGGAGTCGCTCCTCACCCTCAAGACCGAGCAGGAGATCTTCCATCCGCTGCGGCTGTTCCGATGGCTGAACCTGCGGCCCTTCTTCCGGTTCCGGCAGTCGAGCTTCTCGCGGGGAGCGAAGGAGACCGCGCCGCAGTTCCGCCAGCAGGCGGGGGCGGGGTTTGATCTGAGCACCAAATTCTTCCGCGTCTTCGACGCGCAAACGGATTTCCTCGGGCTGGATTTGAACCGGGCGCGGCATGTGGTGACGCCGACGCTGACCTACGAATACCAGGCCAAGCCCACCCTCTCGGCGGACAGGCTGCTCCGTTCCGACGGGCGGGCGAAGAGCCACACCCTGACCCCGGGGATCGAGAACAAGCTGCAGACGAAGCGCCTGCTGGGCGGCAGCTGGACCACGGTGGATCTGGCGCGGTTCCTGGTGTCGACGCCCTACGACATCGAGGGATCTGCCGGCCGCGGAGGGGAGTGGGGCAATTGGACGGCGGATCTGGAGATGCTGCCGTACCCCTGGCTCCGTGTGGAGTCCGACGCCGCCTGGGATCCGCACATCCGGAAGTTCACCACCATCAACGCCGACCTGGTGGCGCATCCGGAGCTGAACAAAGGCATGGCCGGTCCCCGGGTGGGCGAGTACCTCTCGAGCGATGAGAAAGAATCCAATGAGGTTCCCTGGGCGGTGGGACTGGGCTGGCGGTACCAGCGCAACACCAGCGCACAGCTCACCTTTGAGACGGAGTTCAACCTGGGCCGGAAATGGAGGGCGGGGCTGTACCAGGCGCTGGATGTGAAGCGCTTCATCACCGAGACCAGCCCCACCGAGTCCCGGACGGTGAAGAAGGTCTACGCTGTCCCCGAATACGAGTACCGGCTCCGCCGGGACCTCCACGAATGGACCGTGGAGCTCATCTACAACGTGCGGCGTCAGCAGGGGGAGACGGTGCTGATCCTCTTCCGGCTGAAGGCCGCGCCGGAGCTTCCCCTGGAGTTCAAGCGGAACTATCACCAGCCCAAGGCGGGACGGAACTTCGCCGTCGGGGGAAGCGCGGCGCCGTAGGTGATATAATGCTCCCTTTCACGGACAGTCCTGCCGGATGAAGATCTGCATCATCGGAGCCGGGCATGTCGGCCTGGTCACCGGGGCCTGTTTCGCCGAGCTGCACCACCGGGTGACCTGTGTTGACAGCAACCGGAAGAAGATCGACTCCCTGAAGCGGGGAAAGGTCCCGTTCTACGAGCCGGGACTGGAGCCCATGGTCCGCCGGAACTTAAGGCAGAGGCGCCTTTCCTTTACCGGCTCCGTCGCGGAGGGGGTCCGGCAGTCGGAGGTGATCTTCATCGCCGTCGGGACCCCTCCGCTGGAATCCGGCGACGCGGACCTGACCGGCGTGGAGTCGGTCGTCCGGCAGGTGGCGCAGGCGATGACCGGCTATCGCCTCATCGTGGAGAAGTCCACGGTGCCTGTGGAGACCGGCAGGTGGATCGAGCGGACGCTGAGGAGCTTCGTCCGCCGCCAGGTTCCGTTCGACGTGGCCTCGAATCCCGAGTTCCTGAGGGAGGGCTCGGCGATCGGGGACTTCATGAAGCCGGACCGGATCGTGCTGGGGGTGGAGTCGGAGCGGGCGAGAAAAACGCTCACCTCGCTGTACAAGCCGTTCCGCGCGCCGCTCGTCGTGACCGACATCGCCAGCGCGGAGCTCATCAAACATGCGTCGAACGCCTTCCTTGCGACGAAGATCTCCTACGTGAACGCCGTGGCGAGCCTGTGTGAACGGGTGGGGGCGGACGTGGAGCAGGTGGCGTACGGGATGGGGCTGGACCGGCGGATCGGCGGGGCCTTCCTGCGGGCCGGCGCGGGCTACGGCGGTTTCTGCTTGGCCAAGGACATCGAGGCATTCATCCGGATTGCGGAGAAGCGGGGATACGACTTCCGGCTCCTCAAGGAGGTCCGGCGGATCAACGAGGAGCAGCGCAAGCTCATCCTCAAAAAGGTGGAGGAGCAGCTCTGGAATGTGAAGGACAAGACGGTCGGGGTTCTGGGGCTTGCCTTCAAGCCCGACACCGACGACCTCCGCTTCGCCCCGTCGCTGGAGGTGATTGAATCCCTCCTCAAGGCCGGTGCGCGGGTGCGCGCCTTCGATCCCAGGGCGAACGAGGCCGCCAGGGGGCTGCTCAACGGGGTCGCGTTGGCTGCAGATCCCTACCGGCTGGCCAAGGGATGCGACTGCCTCGTGGTGCTCACCGAGTGGAAGGAGTTTCAGGAGCTGGATCTGAAGCGGGTGAAGCGGCTCATGAAGCAGCCGGTCGTGGTGGACGGGCGGAACCTGTACGATCCCGGGAAGATGAGGCGGCTGGGTTTCCGCTACAGCGCGATCGGGCGCGGGAAGCCGGGGGAAACGGGATGACCGATGGGAGAGGGAGGCCGCTGATCGCAGGGGTTCAGGTGAAACCGCTCAAGGTGATCCCGGACGACCGGGGGCGCCTCATGGAGATCCTGCGCAGCGACGAGCCGATCTTCGAGCGTTTCGGGCAGGTGTACGTCACCACGGCGAAATGGCGAGTGGTGAAGGCGTGGCACTATCACAAGCTCCAGGCCGACCACTGGGCCTGCCTGATGGGAAAGGCCAGGGTGGGGTTGTATGATGCGCGCGAGGGCTCCCCGACACACGGGCGGGTGAATGAGTTTCTCCTGACGCCGGAGGATCCGGTCCTGATCAAGATCCCGATCGGGGTCTACCACGGATTCAAGGGATTGGATCCGGAGACAGAGACCATGATCATGAACGTGCCGACGTTTCCGTACAACCACACGACGCCGGATGAGTACCGGGCGGATCCGTACGATCCGAGGATCCCCTTCGACTGGCGCGTTGAGGAGGAGGCGGTCAGGTGAAAGGAGTGATCCTGGCCGGCGGCCTGGGCTCCCGCCTGCGACCGCTCACGAACGTGACCAACAAGCACCTTCTCCCGGTCTACGACAGGCCCATGATCTTCTTTCCCCTCCAGGCGCTGGTGGAGGCGGGGATCCGGGACATCCTGATCGTCACGGGGGGGAACAACTCGGGGGATTTCCTGCGCCTCGTCGGAAACGGCGCGGCGTTCGGCCTGAAGCACGTGAACTACACGTATCAGAAGGGGGAGGGCGGGATTGCGGAGGCGCTGGGCCTGGCGGAGCATTTCGCCGATGGGGAGAAGCTGGCGGTGATCCTGGGAGACAACATCCTCCAGCGGGGGATCGCGCGGTATGTGGAGGCGTTCCGGCGCCAACCCATCGGGGCGCGGATCCTGCTCAAACGGGTGCCGGATCCGGAGCGGTTCGGTGTGGCGACCGTGCGGGGCGGCCGCGTTGTCCGGATCGTGGAGAAGCCCAGGCGGCCGCAGTCGGACACGGTGGTGACCGGCGTGTACATGTACGACGGGCAGGTGTTCGACATCATCAAGACGCTCAAACCCTCCGGCCGGGGCGAGATGGAGATCACCGACGTCAACAACGCCTACATCCGGCGGGGACAGATGGCCTATGACCTGCTGGAGGGCTGGTGGTCGGACTGCGGGACCTTCGAATCGCTGTTCCGCGCGAGCGAGCTTGTGGCCAAGGAGCGGGCAAGGCGATGCGAATGAGCCGGCGCGGGCGC
>CAYJQV010000025.1:0-21468 GCA_964372395.1 uncultured Planctomycetia bacterium
GCGCCGAGCGTGCCGGAACCGGGCGACCCGCCGCCGGGACGCCGCGGGCGCGTTTTGAAACGGTCTCTAAGAAATCCGGTTCCTGGATCGTCGACGTGGCGGTCGCCGTCATCCATCGGGACGGAAAGGTGCTCATCGCCCGGCGCCGGTGGGAGGACTCCTTCGGCGGGTACTGGGAGTTTCCCGGTGGGAAGGTGAACGAGGGAGAGGGAATGCCGGCCGCGCTGGAGCGGGAGATCCGGGAGGAGCTTGGGGTCCGAGTCGAGGTCGGGCAGGAGCGGCTGGTCCTGGAGCACCGCTACCCCGGCCGGACCATCCGGCTGCACTGTTTTGACTGTCGGTTGGCCGGGGGTCAGCCCCGCTCCATTGAATGCGCGGAATGGCGCTGGGTGCTTCCCGCCCAGCTTGCGCAGTTCCATTTTCCGCCGGCCAGCCAGGCGCTGATCGCCTCCCTCCGGAAGCTGCCGGGATGAGGGCCAGTCCTTTCCTGGAGACGGCGGTGGAGGCGGCGCGGGCAGGCGGGCGGGTGCTGATGAAGTCCTGGGGCAAGCTGAGGCAGGGGCAGGTGCGGAAGAAGGGCCCCTACGACTGGGTCACCGATGTGGATCACGCCTCGGAGCGGGCGATCCTGGCGCTCATCCGGAAGGCCTTCCCGGACCACGCGATCCGGGCGGAGGAATCGGGCCGGTCCGCGGGGCGGGCCCGGTTCGAGTGGCTGGTCGATCCGCTGGACGGGACCGTCAACTACATGCATTCCTTTCCCATCTTCGCGGTGTCGGTGGCGCTGGCGCGGGATGGGGCGCTGGAGGCGGGGGTGGTGTACGATCCGGTTCGGGAGGAGCTCTTCACGGCCGAGCGCGGCCGGGGGGCCCGGCTCAACGGCAAGCGGATCCGCGTCTCCAGGGTGGAGACATTCGGGCAATCGCTGCTGGCGACCGGTTTCCCGTTCCGTGCGAAGGAGCTGATCGACGTCTACCTGGAGTCCTTCCGGCGGGTCTTCTCCGAGACCGGCTCGATCCGGCGGGCGGGATCGGCGGCGGTGGATCTGGCCTACACCGCCTGCGGGCGGATGGACGGCTTCTGGGAGCTCTCCCTCTCCTCCTGGGACATGGCCGCGGGGGCCCTGCTCATCCAGGAGGCCGGCGGGAAGGTGAGCGACTTCTTCGGCGGGGACTCGTATCTCAAGACCGGGCACATCTGCGCGGCCAACCCGGCCCTGCACGCGCGTCTGGTGGCGCTGCTGGCGCCGATCTTTCGGGGTAGAATGTAGCTTCCATGGAGAACGTCATCATCCTGGGCTCCGGCTGCGCCGGGCTGACGGCCGCCATCTACACGGCCCGGGCGATGCTCAAGCCCCTCCTGGTGGAGGGGGCCCTCATGGGCGGCCAGCTCGCCACCACCACCGATGTGGGCAATTACCCCGGCTTCCCGGAGGGGATCCAGGGCCCCGAGCTCATGGAGAAGATGAAGCAGCAGGCCGCCCGCTTCGGAACCCGCTTCATCTCCGGCGATGCCACTCGGGTGGATGTGACCAGGCGCCCCTTCGCCGTCGAGGTGGAGGAGAAGCGCTTCGAGACGAGGGCCCTGATCGTCGCCACAGGCGCCTCGGCCAAATACCTGGGGCTTGCCTCGGAGAAAGCGCTGCTCGGCCACGGGCTCTCGAGCTGTGCTACCTGCGACGGGTTCTTCCACAAGGGCAAGGAGGTGGTTGTCGTCGGCGGCGGAGACACCGCGATGGAAGAGGCGACGTTTCTGACGCGCTTTGCCACGAAGGTCACCGTCATCCACCGGCGGGACACCCTGAGGGCTTCGAAGATCATGCAGGAGCGGGCCAAGGCCGACCCAAAGATTCACTGGATCTGGGATACGGTGGTGGCCGGCATTCACGATCCGTCCAGGAAGAGGGTGACCGGCGTGCGCCTGAAGAATCTCAAGACCGGCCAGGAGAGCGATCTCCCCTGCGAGGGGGTCTTTGTCGCGATCGGCCACCAGCCGAACACCGGTTTCCTGAAGGGGCAGGTGGAGCTGGATGCAAAGGGGTACCTCGTGCTCAAGAAGGGGACGCAAACCTCGGTGGAAGGGGTCTTTGGCTGCGGAGACATCCACGACATCCGGTATAAGCAGGCGGTGACTGCCGCCGGCTGGGGCTGCATGGCGGCGCTCGACTGCGAGCGGTATCTCGCGGAGCATCCCTCATGACCGACCGGCTCTTTGACCTGACCGGGAAGGCGGCGCTGGTCACCGGGGCCTCGCGCGGGTTGGGTAAGGCGATGGCGCTTGCGCTGGCGGGCGCAGGCTGCGATGTGGCCGTGAACGCGCGGACCGCCGAGGCGCTTGAAGGCGTTGCGGGGGAAATCGGGCGCCTGGGCCGGAAGGTCGCCGCGTTCGCGGCGGACGTGAGCGACGAACGGCAGGTCCAGGGGATGGTGGAGGCGGTGCAGAAGGCCTTCGGCCGGATCGACATCCTGGTCAACAACGCCGGGGTCTGGGAAGGCGGGTATCTGGTCCGCCTGTCGAGCGAGGATTTGGAGAAGGTGATGCGCGTGAATGTCACCGGCGTCTTCCTGGTGGCGAAGGCGGTGGCCAGGATCATGCTCAAGCAGCGCTCGGGGAAGATCATCAATCAGGCCTCCATCCTCGCTTTCAAAGCCAGCCCGCAGTCGCTGGCGTATGCCGCCAGCAAGGCCGCGATCATCCAGATGACGCGGGTCACCGCCCTGGAGCTGGGACCCGCCGGCATCCAGGTCAATGCGATCGCGCCCGGTTTCTTCGAGACGGACATGACCAGGCGGTATCGCGAGGGACAGGAGCAGGAGGCGCTGGAGGCCTATGTGTCCCGGATCCCGCTGCGCCGGACCGGTCAGCCCGGGGACCTGGCCGGGGTGGTGATCTTCCTGGCCTCCTCCGCATCCGACCACATCACGGGCCAGACGATTGTAGTCGATGGGGGAGAATCCCTCGTCTGAAAATGGAGGCCGATATGGCAGCGCTGACGGGAAAGAAGGTCCTGATGGTGATCGCCTCGCAGCAGTTTCGGGATGAGGAGTATCAGAGGCCGCGGGCGATTCTGGAGGGCGCAGGGGTCCAGGTGACCGTGGCCTCCTCGAGTCTGAAGGAGGCGGTCGGCATGCTGGGGATGAAGGTCAGGCCCGATCTCCTGGTCAAGGATGCGCGGATCGAGGAGTACGACGCGGTCATCTTTGTGGGAGGGATGGGAGCGACCGAATACTGGGACAGCCCCGCAGCGCATGCGCTGGCCCGTTCGGCCTTTTCCGCGGGGAAGCCCACCTCCGCGATCTGCCTGGCCCCGATGACGCTGGCCAACGCCGGGCTCCTCAAGGGCCGCAAGGCGACCATCTGGAAGGATGCCGTCGGCGATTTCAAGTCCAAGGGTGTTGTATACACCGGCCGCGCGGTGGAGAAGGACGGCAAGCTGATCACCGGCTCCGGCCCGGAGGCCGCCGAGGAATTCGGCCGCGCCATCGTCGAAGCCCTGCAGTGATCCTGGCGATCGACCAGGGAACGACGGGGACCCGTGCCATCCTCTACAACCGGCATGGCCGGCCGGTCGCAGAGGCCTACCAGGAGTTGACCCAGCACTTCCCCAGGCCGGGCTGGGTGGAGCACGATCCGGAGGAGATCTGGAGCTCCACCCTGCGCGTCGTCCGCCAGGCGCTCGATCATGCCCGCCTCCGGGCCTCGCGGATTGCGGCCATCGGGATCACGAACCAGCGGGAGACCACGATCCTCTGGGACCGCAAGAGCGGCCGGCCCGTCCACCGGGCCATCGTCTGGCAGGACCGGCGCACGGCGGAGATCTGCAGAGCGCTGAAGCGCCGCGAGCCGGAGGTGAGGCGCACCACCGGCCTGGTTCTCGATCCGTATTTCTCCGGAACGAAGCTCACCTGGCTGCTGAGGCACAGCCCGGGCATCCGGCGCGCGGCCCGCGCGGGCCGGCTCGCCTTCGGAACGCCGGATGCCTGGCTCCTCTGGAGGCTGACCGGCGGGCAGGTCCATGCAACCGATTTCACCAACGCCTCCCGGACGCTGCTCATGGATCTCCGATCCTTCTCCTGGTCTCGCCCGATGCTCGATCTGCTCGGGGTGCCTGCCTCCGTGCTGCCGGAGATCCATCCCTCCAGCCGTCGGTTTGGCGTCACGGGGCGGGCGGGGCCCCTCCCCGCGGGGATTCCGATCGCCGGCATCGCGGGGGATCAGCAGGCGGCGCTGTTCGGCCAGGGCTGCACGCGGCCGGGGCAGGCCAAGAACACCTACGGCACCGGGTGCTTTCTCCTCATGCAGACGGGCAGGCGCCTCATCCCGTCCCGGCACGGCCTCATCAGCACGGCGGCGTGCGATGCGAAAGGCCAGCCGTCGTACGCCCTGGAGGGCTCGGTCTTCATCGCGGGGGCCGCCATTCAGTGGCTGCGGGACGGGCTCGGGATCCTGCGCTCCGCCTCGGAGTCGGAGGCGCTGGCCCGCTCGGTTCCGGACACGGGGGGTGTCCACCTGGTTCCTGCCTTCGTCGGGCTGGGGGCTCCCTACTGGAGGGCCGATGCACGGGGCTTGATCTGCGGCTTGACGCGGGGGACACGGCGGGCGCACCTGGTGCGGGCCGCGCTGGAGGCGATCGCCTATCAGTCCCAGGAGCTCGTCCGCGCGATGGAACAGGACAGCCGCATCCGCTTGAGGTTGCTTCGGGTGGACGGCGGGGCGGTGAGGAACAACTTCCTCATGCAGTTCCAGGCGGACCTCTCCGGCGTCCCGGTGATCCGGCCGAGGATCGTTGAGACAACGGCCTTGGGTGCGGCCCAGCTGGCCGGGTTGGGCGTGGGCCTATGGAGTCAGAAGGATCTTGTCCGGATGCGGGGAACGGATCGGATCTTCCGGCCTGCCTGGAGTCGCCGCCGGCGCGAGACAGCCATGCAAGGCTGGCATCAGGCCGTGAGACGAGCCATGTGAAATGAGGCGCGATCTCTCCGAACCAAAGGGCACGCCCTTTGATCTGCTGATCATCGGCGGCGGGATCGTCGGCGCCGGGATCGCCTGGGATGCTTCCTCAAGAGGGCTCTCGTGCGCCCTGGTCGAGCAGGGCGAGTTCGCCGGCGGGACCTCCTCCAAGACAACGAAGCTGATTCACGGCGGGATCCGCTACCTGGAGCAGCTCGACTTCCGGCTGGTCCGGGAAGCGCTTCAGGAGCGCGGCATCCTCCTCTCCATCGCTCCGCAGCTTGTCAAGCCGCTTCCGTTCCTGATTCCGGTGCGCGGCGTCCGGCCGCGGCCGTGGCCGCTGGTCTGCCTGGGTGTCCTCCTTTACGATCTCCTTGCCGGAAGGAAACGGATCGGCCGGTACCGTTTCCTCGGCGGGGAGGAGCTGCGGCAGCAGGAGCCGCGGCTGGTGGAGGCCGGCTACCGGCGAGCGGTGCTTTACACCGATGCCCAGATGGACGATGTCGGTCTGGTTCTGGCGGTCCTGAAGACGGCAGAAGCCGCCGGGGCGGTGCTGTGCCCTCAAGCGAGGGTCACCGGGTTGCGCAGGGAAGGAGGTGTCGCTGCGGCGGAGGTGGAGGACGGTTTGACCCGCAGCCGAACCTGGGTTCGGGCCCGGCGGATCGTCAACGCCACCGGCCCCTGGGCCGATTCGGTCCGCCGCCTGTCCGATCCGGATGCCCGCCCGCTGGTTCGGATGTCCAAGGGGATCCATCTGGTCTATCCCGATGCCGGCTTCAAGGAGGCGCTGGTGGTTTCTTCCGAGCGGGACGGCCGGATCCTTTTCCTGATTCCGTGGAATGGGAGGACGCTCATCGGGACGACCGACACCGATTATTCCGGTGATCCGGGGGAGGCGAGGGCGGAGCCGGAGGAGATCGCCTATCTGTTGGAGGCGGTGAACCGGGCCCTGCCAAGCTTTCGGTTCGAGGAGGGAAAGATCCTTTCCACGTTCGCCGGCGTGCGGCCGCTCATCGCCCAGGAGAAGAAGGACCCGTGGGCGGTCACCCGCTCGCACCGGATCCATGAGGACCCCGGGGGCCTGCTGACGGTCCTGGGCGGGAAATTCACCACCTTCCGCAGGATCGCCGAGGACGTGGTGGATCGGGTGGCACCCGATTTCCCGGGCCGCCGGCTCGCCCCCTGCCGCACCGCTACGACACCCCTCGCCTAGAGCAGAGGAGCAGGTCACACAGAGCGGGCTCCAGCTCGGGATGCTTGAAACGGAATCCGCTCAGCTTCAGACGCTTCGGCTCCACCCGCGTGGAGGCGAGGAGCGCCTCGTCCGCGAGCTCGCCGAAGGCGAGCCGGGCCGCGAAGGCCGGGACGGGGAAGGCGGCAGGGCGACGGAGGACGCGGCCCAGGATGCTGGTGAACTCGCTGTTGGTCACCGGATTCGGGGAGACGACGTTGACCGGGCCCTGCAGGGACTCCGTGTTCAGCGCGTGCTCCACGGCCTGGACGACATCCGCCAGGGCAACCCAGCTCATCCACTGCTTGCCGGTGCCCAGCCGGCCGCCCAGTCCCAGTCGAAAGGGCGGGAGCATCATCTTGAGAGCCCCTCCCCTGGGGCTGAGCACAATGCCGAACCGGAGGTTCACCACCCGGCATCCCTTGAGCAGCGCCGGCTCGCACGCCCGCTCCCACTCCTGACCGACCTCCGCCAGGAATCCGGTTCCCGGCGGGCTTTCCTCCGTCAGGATGGTCTCTCCCCGGTTTCCGTAGATCCCGATGGCCGAGGCGCAGACCAGGAGCTGGGGAGGATGGTCCGTCCGGGCCAGTGACTCGCAGAGAAAGCGGGTCCCCTTGACCCGGCTGTCCCGGATGGAGGCCTTCTTCTCCGGGGTCCAGCGCCCGGCGGCGATCGGATCGCCGGCCAGGTGAACCACGGCGTCGAGCCCTTCCAGCGCCTTGAAATCCAGGATCCGTGCAACCGGGTTCCAGAGAACCTCCGGCTCCCGCGAGAAATGCCGCGCCCGCACCAGCCGGCTGACGGCCGCCCCCTTGGCGCGCAGATGGGAAACCACCGCCGTTCCGATGAGCCCGCTGGATCCGCTGACGAGAAGATTCACGCCCACGATTCTAACAGAGGCGGATTATAATGCCAACGGACGGAATGACCTTGACACAGCGGGAGCCCTCTTGACGCGCGCGACCATCTCCTGGTGCCTCTACGACCTGGCCAACACCATCTTCGCGATCCACATGACCAGCTACCATTTTCCGGTTTGGCTGACCGCCGAGCGCGGGATGGCGGAGTTTCCCTTCGCGCTGACCTTTGGCGGATCCACCCTGGCGGCCGCCCTGCTGATGCCGCGGCTCGGGCGCCGGGCCGATGCCCGACGCGAAGGGCGGGTGGCGGGGCTGGTCCTCTGGACGCTCTCCTGTGTCGCCTGGACCGGGTCGCTCAGCTTCGTGGATTCTGCGGTCCTCGCGCTCGGGATCTTCTCCCTGGCGAATTTCTCCTATCAGCTCGCCGGGATCTTCTACAACGCCCTTCTGCCGGCGGTGGCGCCGGCGCAGGTCCTGGGGCGGATTTCCGGATGGGGAGTGGCCCTCGGCTATGTCGGCACACTCATCGGGATCACCGCGGTGGCCCCGGTGGTCGCGCGGTGGGGCAGGCAATCCGCCTTTCTGGCGACGGCGATCCTCTTCTTCGTCCTGGCGCTGCCCAGCTTCTTCATCCGCGAGGGGAGCCGGCCGGACGGCCCGGGGCCGCAGCCGGACCGGCCGGAGCCAGGCCTGCCGGCGCATCGAGAACGAGCGGAGGGTTCCGAGCTCCTGGTGCACCGTTTCCTGCGCGCCTCCTTCTGGGGTCTCTGCGCGGTGAGCGCGGTCCTGCTCTTCATGTCGGTCTACGCGAAGAAGGCGGTCGGGATGTCGGACGGGGAGCTTCACTGGTTCCTCATCGTCTCCACCCTGTTTGCGATCGCCGGATCGCTGGGGTGGGGCCGGCTCACGGACCGCTGGGGCGGGTACGCCAGCTTGGGCTGGGTCTGGACGCTCTGGGCGGTCACGCTGACGCTGGCGCTGGTGAGTTTCCACCGCGCGGTTTTCTGGGTCGTGGGGGCCCTGGCGGGAACAGCGCTTGGGGGCACCTGGGTGACCTCCCGGGTTCTGCTGGTCGAGTGGATGGGTGAGGCGAGGGCGGGGGAGGCGTTCGGCCGGTTCGGATTGGTCAGCCGCCTGGCCGGCCTGGTGGGTCCGGCGGTTTGGGGGGCGGCGCTCTGGGTTGCCGCTCCCATGGGAATCTGGCGTTATCGGCTGGCCATCGGCGCGCTCCTGGTGTTTGTCCTGGTCGGTTGCGTCCTGTATCATAGGGTAAGACGGTGAGGTGACGCAGAGATGAAAGCGGTCTTCTTCCAGCAGCACGGCGGCGCCGAGGTGCTCCAGTACGGAGAGCTCCCCACCCCCAACATGAGCGGCGGGGAGGCGATGATCCGGGTGGAGGCCTGCGCCCTGAATCACCTCGACCTCTGGGTGCGCCAGGGCCTGCCGGGGGTCCAGATCCCGATGCCGCACGTCAGCGGGTCCGAGATCGTGGGCCTGGTGGTCGGCAAAGGGCCGGGTGTCCGGGGGATCCGGGTGGGCCAGCGGGTCCTGGTGGCCCCGGGTCTGAGCTGCGGCCGCTGCACGAGGTGCCGGATCGGCCGGGAATCCCTCTGCCCGGAGTTCAGGATCATCGGGCTTCAGACGAACGGCGGCTACGCCGAATACGCCAGCGTTCCGGGAAAGAACTGCATCCCCGTCTCCGACCGTTGGAGGCCGGAGGAGTGGGCCGCCGTCCCGCTCGTTTTCCTCACCGCCTGGCACATGCTCGTCACCCGCGCGGAGCTGAGGCCCCGGGAGAGGGTCCTGATCCACGGAGCGGGCTCCGGGGTTGGATCGGCCGCGATCCAGGTCGCGAAGCTGAAGGGCGCCACGGTCTTTGCCACGGCCGGCTCCGATGAGAAGCTCAAAAAGGCCCGGGCCCTCGGCGCGGATCAGGTGTGGAATTACAGCAAGGTCGACTTCGCCCAGGAGGTGCTGAAGGCCACGAAGGGCAAGGGGGTGCATCTCGTCTTCGAGCACATCGGGCCCGCCACCTGGGCCGGCTCCATCCGCTGTCTGCAGAAGGGAGGCCGGCTGGTCACGTGCGGGGCGACCTCCGGTCCGAAGGTCGAGCTGGATCTGCGTTTCTTCTTTACCAAAGAGCTCAGTATCCTGGGGTGTTACATGGGGAGCCGCCGGGAGCTGGACGAGGTGCTTCGTTGGGTGAATCGCGGTCGGCTCAAGCCGGTGGTGAGTGCCACATTTCCGCTCAAAGAGGCGGCGAAGGCGCAGCAGGTCATGGAGAGCCGGAACTTTTTCGGAAAGCTCGTCCTGAAGGCGGAGGGATCGTGACCCCTGGCATCCGGAACGTCATCGCCGTGGCAAGCGGCAAGGGCGGGGTGGGCAAGACCACCGTCGCCGTCAACGTGGCTGTGGCCCTGGCCAGGGAGGGGGCCAGGGTCGGCCTCATGGACGCCGACATCACCGGCCCCAACGTGCCGATCATGATCGGAGCGGGGAGCCTCCCTCCCCTCAGAGAGGGCCGGCTGGTTCCGGCGGAGGCCTTTGGCGTGAAGGTGATCTCCATGGCATTCCTGGTCAAGGAGGGGGAGGCGGTGATCTGGCGCGGCCCCATGCTCCACCACGCCATCAACAAGTTCCTCAAGGAGGTGGAGTGGGGGGAGCTGGATTATCTCATCGTGGATTTGCCTCCCGGGACTTCCGACGCGCAGATCTCCCTTTCCCAGGCGGTGGCGCTCACCGGAGCGCTGGTGGTGACGACCCCGCAGGAGGTTTCTCTCCTGGACGTCCGCAAGGCGATCGCCATGTTCGAGAAGGTCAAGGTGCCGATCCTCGGCATCGTGGAGAACATGGCCACATTCGTCTGCCCGCACTGCGGCCAGGCCACGGACATCTTTTCCAGGGGCGGTGGAGCGCGGGCCGCATCGGAGCTGAAGATCCCCTTCCTGGGCGAGGTTCCCCTCCTTCCCGAGGTCCGTGCCGGTTCGGACTCGGGTAAGCCGATCGTTGTCACGCATCCCGACTCGCCGGCGGCGCGAGCCTTCTTCACCGTTGCCGGGAAGTTGAAGGCTCAGGTCGATGCCCCGGCTGCATCCTGACAGCGTTCTGGATTGTTACGGGCTCCTCTGCCCGGTCCCCGTTCGCAAGACCGCCGAGGCGCTCCGTTTCCTGCAGGCCGGCCAGATCCTGGAGGTGATCGCCACAGACGAATGGTTCGGGCCCGATCTGGAGGCCTGGCTGCGGTTTGAACCTCACGCGCTGCTCGGCATCGAGCAGCATGGCGAGGAGATCCACGCCTACGTGGAAAAATCAGACGGGATCAGCCCCAATGGGGTCTGACCCCGCAGGGTCGGACCCCGCGGGGTCAATGGATTCCCCGCTCCCCGCGATTGAGGTTTCTCATCTGGTCAAGCGGTTCAATGGGCTGACGGCGGTTTCCGACCTTTCGATCCAGGTCCAGCCGGGCGAGCTGTTCGGCTTCCTCGGCCCCAACGGGGCGGGCAAGACCACCACGATTCACATCCTGTGCACCCTTCTCTCGCCGACCTCGGGAGAGGCGCGGGTGGCCGGCTGCGACTGCCAGCGCCAGGCCGTCCAGGTGCGCGAGAAGATCGGAGTCATCTTCCAGGAGCCGAGTCTGGACGAGCGGCTCACCGCCTGGGAGAACCTGGAGTTTCACGGCATGATCTACCACATGCCGAAGGCGCTTCGACGACAGCGGATCCAGGAGGTGCTGGAGTTTGTGGAGCTGTGGGACCGCCGCGATTCCATCGTCCGGACATTTTCGGGCGGGATGAAGCGCCGGCTGGAGGTGGCCCGGGGCCTCATGCACCGGCCGAAGGTGTTGTTCCTCGATGAGCCGACATTGGGGCTGGATCCTCAGACCCGGCATCGGATCTGGCAGATGCTGGCGCATCTGCGCTCCAGGGACCGGATGACCCTCTTCCTTACCACCCACTCCATGGAGGAGGCGCAGGCGTGCGACCGGGTGGCGATCCTCGACCAGGGCCGGCTGATCGAGCTGGGGCGCCCGCAGGAGCTGATCGCACAGCGGCGCGCGCGAAACCTGGAAGAGGTGTTCCTCGCGCTGACCGGCCACGGCCTGCGGGACAACGGCGCCTCGGAGACCGAGGTGGGCCGCAGCAGGATCCGGAAGATGCGCAGCTGGGCCTGAAGAGCGCTCATTGCGAGGAGGGCGGAGGCCGGCGTGGCAACCCCGTTTCTTGATTTTCAGGCGGTCGCGATGATCTGGAAGCGGGAGCTTCTGCGCCTCGGCCGTGACCGCAGCCAGATCGGAGGATCCATCGCCCGCCCGATCCTCTGGCTCTTCGTGCTCGGGCTTGGGATGGGCTCCGCCTTTCCCGGATTCGGCGGGGTCCGCTACGTCGAGTACCTCCTGCCGGGGATTGTGGCGATGAACCTCATCTTCTCAGCGTTTCTCTCGGCCATCTCCATCATCTGGGACAGGGAGTTCGGCTTCCTCAAGGAGATGCTGGTGGCCCCGATCCCCCGCACCTCCATCGCCCTGGGCAAGTCGGCCAGCGGAGCCACGGTCGCCTGCCTTCAGGGCTGCATCGTGCTGGCGCTTGCGCCCTTCCTGCCGGTCTCCTTCGAGCCGTGGCGGCTTCTGCTCATCGTTCCGGTCATGCTGCTCATCGCCTTTCCCCTCACGGCGCTTGGGCTGCTGATTGCCTCCCGGATGACCTCTTTTGAGGGTTTCGGCACCCTGGCCAACTTCGTCATCATGCCGATGTTCTTCTTAAGCGGGGCGGTTTTCCCGATGGATTCCTCGCCACCCGTGTTCCGCCTTCTGGCGCAGTTCAACCCCATGACCTACGGAGTGGATCTCCTGCGGGCGGGGTTCTATGGGGTATCCCGCTATGCCCCGGCCGTCAGCTTGAGCATCCTGGCGGCCTTCTCCGGACTGGCGCTGGCGGGAGCGGTCCGCGCCTTCCGGCGCCTGGCGTAGGTTCATGAGCCGGCGCCGATCTCATCGTGGCAGAGCTGTTTCAGGCGTTTTCCTTTCACGGGCGGCGCGAATCCGGTAGAATAAGACCGGTGCGCCGCGTTTTTATTGATGTGGGGGGTCTGACCTGCCCGAAGAAGGGATCCAAGGAGTTCATGGAGGCGCTGACCCGGTCCATCCGCAGGGCGGGGCTGGAGGGGCGGGTCGAGGTGATCGCCCGCGGCTGTTTCGGCCTGTGCAACATCGCCCCGAATCTTTACGTCGAGCCGGACGGCATCTGGTACTCCCGCTTCACATTGAAGGATGTGCCGGTGATCGTCCGACAGCATCTGCGAAACAACCGTCCCGTCCTGCGGCTCATTCACTATCCTGACCGGAGGCGGGTGAAAGAGAAAGGAGTGACCCAAGTGGCTGGGATGCTGGTGGCCCGTGAGATTGAGGCGGGGGATGTGGCCCCCGATTTTACGCTGAAGGACGAGAACGCCAACCCGGTGACGCTGTCGAGCTTCCGGGGCAGGAAGAACGTGGTGCTGGCCTTCTACCCGTTCGACTGGAGCCCGGTCTGCACGAATGAGAACTGTGCGCTGACGGAGGATCTGGCCAAGTTTGAGGGGAAGGAGACGGTGGTTTTCGGTGTGAGCTGCGATTCTTTCTTCTCCCACAAGGCCTGGAGGGAGAAGCTGGGTCTGAAGCATTCGCTCCTGTCGGATCAGCAGCGGGAGGTCTCCAGGAAGTACGGGCTGTTCCTGGAGGATCTCAACTGTTCCAAGCGGGCCACCGTGGTGATCGACAAGCAGGGCAAGGTGAGCTTCAAGAAGGTGCAGGAGATCAAGGTCGCCCGCAGCAACCAGGAGATCCTGGCCGCCCTCCGGTAAAAATCATGGGGTCAGACCCTCTGGGGTCAGACCCCAGAGGGTCTGACCCCAGAGGGATTTCCACGTGAGCGAAAAGCAGGAAACCAAACGGGGTCAGACCCCGCGGGGTCTGACCCCAACGGAGAGCGAGGAGCAAATCCTCGAGCAGGAGGTGCGCCGCCACATCGTGGTGACCACCTGGGACAAGCTGCTGGAGCTGGTCAATCCGATCTACAACTGGGGGCGGCGCAATTCGATCTGGCCGCTCCAGTTCGGGCTGGCCTGCTGCGCCATCGAGATGATCTGCACGGCGGCCAGCCGTTTCGACATCGCCCGCTTCGGGGCGGAGCTGTTCCGGGCCTCGCCCCGCCAGGCCGATCTCATGATCGTCTCCGGAACGGTCACGAAGAAGATGGTCCCGATGATCGTGCGGCTCTACAACCAGATGGCGGAGCCGAAATACGTCATCTCCATGGGGGCCTGCGCCACCGCCGGCGGGCCGTTCAAGGAAGGATACAACGTCGTCTCCGGGATCGATAAATTCCTGCCGGTGGATGTCTACATACCGGGATGCCCGCCCACGCCTCAGGCGCTCCTCCACGCGCTGATCACCCTCCAGAAGCAGATCTCGGGCCAAGACGCCCGCAAGGTCCGCTGGTACCGGAAGGAGGAGGGCGCGGAGATCCCGGTCCCGGAGCTGGGGCCGGATCTCTTTGACGTCCGCCGGGCGGAGGAAATCAAGAGGATCTGCGCGGAACCGGCGCCGGCCGGACCGGCCGCCCTTCCGAAGTTCGTGCCGGCCTTTAAGGCCACGCCGACCGAGGCAGAGGGGGCAGATCCGAAGGCGGTGGAGCTGGCCGGCCGCCTCAACCGCCTGACCAGCGAGGGCGCGGTGACTCCCTGCGGCAGGGCGCTCCTCGTGGATCCGCTGATCCTTCCAAACGTCGCCAGGGCGCTGAAGGACCAGCCGGATCTTGCGTTCGACTACCTGACGAATCTCACCTGCGTGGATTTCGAGGAGATCTATGAGGTGGTCTATCACCTGGACTCCACCCGCCGGCCAGGCTCCCTGCTCGCGCTGAAGGTGCGGTCCGGCAAGGGGGTCCCCGAGGTGCCGACGGTCACTTCGATCTGGCCCGGGGCTGACTTCCAGGAGAGGGAAGTGTGGGATCTCTTCGGCGTCCGCTTCAGAGGGCACCCGAACCTGAAAAGGATCCTCATGTGGGAGGGGTTCGAGGGGCATCCCATGCGCAAGGATTACCTGGAGCCGTACTACGAGGCGCCGGGCAAGATCTTCCCCAGCCGCTGGAGGGAGGGCAACCACCAGCGGGCGGAGGAGCGGGTTCCCTTTGCGGACAACGTGACCTATCCAGCAGGCTTCGATCCCGCGGCCTGGAAGCCGGTCCCCGAACCTTGGCGCCCGATCACCTCCGAGGCGCTCAAGAGTCTGAAGACCGACACGCTGACCGTGAACCTTGGGCCGCAGCACCCCTCCACGCACGGCGTCTTCCGGATGCGGGTCGTGGTCGAGGGGGAGCGGATCATCGCCCTGGAGCCGGTGGTCGGCTACATGCACCGCAACCACGAGAAGATCGGGGAGCGGAACACCTACCTCATGAACTTCCCCTACACCGACCGGCTCGACTACATCTGCTCGATGGGGAACAACCTGGGCTACGCCGTGGCCGTGGAGAAGATGATGGGGATCCGCCCGCCGGAGCGGGCGGAGTACATCCGGGTGATCATGGCGGAGCTCACCCGGATCCTGAACCATTTCTGGGCGATCGGCTTTCTCCTGAACGACCTGGGGGCCTTCTTCACCCCGGCCCTGTACGCCATCGAGGAGCGGGAGCTCATCCTGGACCTCTTCGAGATGGCCTCCGGCTCCCGCATGATGTGCAACTACATGCGCTTCGGCGGGGTGATGGCCGATCTGCCAGAGGAGTTCATGCCGGCGGCCCGGGATCTCATCCAGAACCGGCTGCCCCGGGCGATCGATCAGATTGACCGGTATCTGACCCGCAACGACATCCTGTTAAACCGCTGCCGGGGTGTTGGCGTCCTGCCGCGCGATGCGGCGATCGCCTTCTCCGCGGCCGGGCCGGTCCTGCGCGGCTCCGGCGTCGCGTACGATGTCCGGCGGGCCGAGCCGTACTCCATCTACGACCGGTTTGACTTCGAGATCCCGGCCTTCCCGGAGGGGGACGTCTACGCCCGGTATCGGATCCGGATTGCTGAGATGCGGCAGAGCCTGAGGATCCTGAAGCAGGCGATGCAGGAGATCCCCGCTGGCGAGGTCCAGGCGGGCAAGAAGGCCTGGAACATCCGGGTGCCCGCGGGGGAGGGGTACGGCCGGGTGGAAAACCCCAAAGGGGAGTTGGGGTTCTACATTGTCTCCGACGGAACCGACCATCCGTACCGGTACCACATCCGGGCCCCTTCCTTTATTAACCTCACAGCGCTGGGGCTCATGTGCCAGGGCCACCTGGTGGCCGACGTGGTGGCGATCCTGGGCTCCATCGACATCGTGCTGGGGGAAACCGACCGATGAACGAGCCACTGAATCTCGCATTCAGCCGTTTTCAGCACCATCCGGCAGATCATTCCAGGTGGCGTTTTGCGTCTCATGTTCAGCCGTCGTGGCTCGTTCGAGGGGGGAAACTCGACACGTTTCCCCCCTCGGATCCCCCCTTCCCCAGAGCCGTTCGCCCCGAGCGAAGCCGGAGGGCGAACGGATGGTCCCATTGGGGAGGCGCCGCTTGCGCGGCACTCTCCCAGACAGAAACTTCAAGGAAGTTTCCCATCCGGGGAGTACCCGCGTTTCGGCAGCACGCCAATATGCCCCTCCTTCCAGAGGAAGCGGTGGCGTGAGAATCTACGGGCTGGAGCTGCTCCGGGGGCTGGCGATCACGATGGGGCATTTCCTGGCCAGCTACGCGGTGGGGCTTCGCCGGACATTCCGGAATCGGCTGCGCGGGCAGGTTCAGCAGCGGGCGGGGGAAGGGGGGATCTTCACGGTCCAGTATCCTGAGGAGCGCCTGAAGCTGCCGGAGCGCTTCCGGGTCCTGCCGGTCCTCATCTTCGACGGCAAGGAGGGGGAGAAGTGGAAGCAGGAGACGGAGCTTTGCACCGCCTGCGGGATCTGCGCCAAGGTCTGCCCGCCCCAGTGCATCTGGATCGTTCAGGCCAAGGACCCGGCCGGCAAGCCCAAGCCCAAGGCCTCGGAGTTTACCATTGACGTGGATGTCTGCATGAACTGCGGGCTCTGCGCCGAGTTCTGCCCCTTCGACGCGATCAAGATGGATCACACCTTTGAGCTCGGGTCGGAGGAGCGCCACACCTCCCACATCTTCGACATTGACCGGCTCCATGTCTCGACCGAATACTACGCCCGCACGCACCCCAAGGCCTGGGCGGAGGAGGAGGCGCGCCGGGCGGCGAAGGCCAAGAAGCCGGAGACGGCCGGAGCAGGCCAGGGCAAGCCGGAGGCAGGCGATGTATGAGCTGAACTACCTGTTCCTTGGCATCTTTTTTCTCGCGGCGCTGGTGGTCCCGCTCCTGCCGATCGTGCTGGCCCGTTTCGTGGCACCCAGGAAGCCGGGCAGGGTCAAGGGGGAGCCGTACGAGTGCGGGACCGAGGGGGAAGGGGATTCCTGGGTCCAGTTCCGGATCCAGTACTACATCTTCGCGATCCTCTTCGTGGTCTTTGACGTGGAGGCGCTCTTCCTCTTTCCCTGGGCCGTCATCTTCAGGGAGGCGGGCGCGGCTGGCCTGGCGGCCATCGGGGCATTTGTGGGGGTGATCGCGCTGGGGCTCATCTACGCGTGGCAGGTGGGAGGCCTGGAGTGGGATTAGATCTTCTGCCGGGATGGCTCCAGACAATCCTCCGGCTCTTTCTGCCCGGGCTGGTGATCCTGGTGGCGGCCCCCATCGGGATGATGTACCTCACCTGGCTGGAGCGGAAGGTGATCGCCCGGATCCAGGACCGGTTCGGGCCCAACCGGGTGGGGCTCTACGGGCTTCTCCAGCCGATCGCCGACGGGATCAAGATGCTCACCAAGGAGGACATCGTTCCCACCGGGGCGGACTGGGTCTGCCATTTCCTGGCCCCGGTCGTCATCGTGGTGCCGTCCCTTTTCCTGTTTACCGTCCTGCCGGTGGGACCGGGCTGGGTGGCTGCGCCCCTGACCACCGGGCTTCTCTTCTTCCTGGCGGTGGGATCCGCCACCACCCTGGCCCTCTTCATGGCCGGCTGGGGTTCGCGGAATAAGTTTTCCCTGCTGGGGGCGATCCGCAACGCCGCGCAGCTCATCGCCTACGAGGTTCCTCTGGTCCTGGCGCTGGTCGTGGTCCCCATGGTGGCGGGATCCCTGAGCTTGTTGGAGATCGTGGAGGCGCAGTCCGGCCGCTGGTTCATCCTGACGCCCTGGGGACTGGTCGGCTTCTTCCTTGTGATGACGGCCGGGCTGGCGGAGGTGAACCGGACTCCGTTCGACCTGCCTGAGGCGGAATCGGAGATCGTGGCCGGCTTTCACACCGAGTACAGCGGGATGAAGTTCGCCCTCTTCTACATGGCGGAGTTCCTGAGCACACTGGCCACGGCCGGGCTCCTGGCGGCCCTTTTCCTCGCGGGGTGGAAGGGGCCGCACGTTCCGCTCGTCCCGGCAGGGGTGGAGCCGATCTTCTGGATGGGGCTGAAGACCTTCCTGCTGGTTTTCGTTATGATCTGGATCCGGGGGACGTTCCCGAGATTTCGGATCGATCAGCTGATGGGTTTGGCCTGGAAGGTGCTCATCCCGGTCGCGCTGGCCAACGTGGCGGGCGCGGCCTGCGAGCAGATGATGCCCGGCCTTCGGGGCGAGCTGCTGGGCTTGGCGCTGCCGGCGGGCACTTTCCTCTGGACCAGCCAGTTGTGGCTGCGGCCCCAACCGCACTTGACTACGCGCTGGGTCTATGAAAAAGTAGAGGGGCAGGCGCAGTGATGACTCCGAACAACAGCGGGAGGATACCTTGGGAAAATTCGTCAACGTAGCAACCGTCTCGGAGATTGCGCCGGGCGGGGCGAAGCAGGTGGAGGTGGAAGGGCACACGCTCGCCATCTACAACGTGGGCGGCACCTTCTACGCGATTGACAACACCTGCACTCACGTCGGCGGACCTCTGGCCGAGGGGACGGTGGAGGGGGAGGAGGTGGAATGCCCCTGGCATGGGGCCCGGTTCAGCATCAAGACCGGCAAGGTCGTAAGCCCACCCGCCGGATCGGACGTCCAGTCGTACCCCGTTCGGGTGAACGGACCCAACGTCGAAGTGGAGATCTGACCCGGAGCCAAGCTCAGGGAGGCCCCGCTTCCCGCTGATACGCGGGATTCTCCTGGATGAAAACTTCGAGGGAATCGCGGGACTTCCCTGGATGCAAGCTTAAAGGAGGAGACCGATTCGATGTCCTACGTCATCACGGCGAAGTGCCTAGGCGAGCAGTACGCCCAGTGCGTCGAGGTTTGTCCCGTGGACTGCATCTACCCCGGCGATTACAAGGGGGAGAAGTTCATGGTGATCGACCCGGAGATCTGCATCACCTGCGGGGCCTGCCTGCCGGTCTGTCCCGTGGCGGCGATCGTGGAATCCGAGGACTTCGACCAGGAGTACGCCAAGGTCAACAAGGATCTCGCTCCTACCTACAAGGGCAACGCGAAGGTTACGCCTCGGCCCAGCAACGACCCTCCCAAGAAGCCCGGCAACAAGCTGGTGTAACGCCGGCTGCGCGGCCGGCACTGACCGCCCTGCGGGGCGGGGAATCGCCCACGGTGAGCCACTCCGCTGAAGCGGCCAAGGACCGGATCGGCAATCCTTACCTGATCCGCGAGAAGATCGAGGCCGCGGCCAGGGAGGGGTTCACCTCGCTCACCGAAGACGACCAGTTCCTCGCCAAGTGGTACGGGCTCTACACCCACCGGCATGAGCCCGGTTACTTCATGCTGCGGCTCAAGAACCCGGGAGGCGGCCTCACAGCCGCGCAGCTGCGCACGGTCGCCGAGATCGCCACCGAGCGCAACCGGGACTTCGCCGACATCACCACCCGGCAGGACTTCCAGCTCCACTGGATCAAGACGGAGGAGGCCCCGGAGATCCTGCAGATGCTCCAGTCCGCGGGGATCTCGACCCTGGGCGCCTGCGGGGATGTGATGCGCAACGTGGTGGGCTGCTCCGTGGCGGGCGTGGATGCGCAGGAGCTCTTCGACGCCACCCCGATCTTGAGACAGGTGAGCGACCACTTCCTCGGAAACCCGGAGTTTGCCAACCTCCCCCGGAAATACAAGATCTCGATCGCCGCCTGCCGGGAGCAGTGCCAGCAGCCGGAGGTCCAATGCGTCAGCTTCGTCGGCGTGCTGCGGCAGGCCGGCGGCGGGCCGCAGCCCGGGTTCGACGTGCGGGTGGGAGGGGGGCTCTCCACCAAATGGTACTTCGGCCAGCGGCTTAACGCCTTTGTCACCCCGGAGCAGGTGCTGCCCGCGATCCGGGCGATCACCGAGATCTACCGGGACAGCCCGGAGTACCGGAAGGCGCGGGCACGGGCGCGGCTGAAGTACCTGATTGCGGACTGGGGGGTGGAGCGGTTCCGGCAGGCGCTGCAGGCGAAGCTGGATTTTCCTCTCGAAGAGGCCGGGCCGGTGGAGGATCCTCCCGACGCATACCGGGACCATGTGGGCGTCCATGAGCAGAAACAGCCGGGCCTCTTCTACGTCGGGGTGCCGGTCCTCGTCGGGCGGATCTCCGGGGCGCAGATGCGCAAGGTTGCCGACCTGGCGGAGCGGCACGGGGACGGGACGATCCGGCTGACGGTGCGGCAGAATCTGCTCCTCCTCAACGTGCCGAAGGAGAAGGTGGTTCCGGTGCTGGAGGGTCTGGAGGCGGTGGGGCTGAGGGTGAGCGCCTCGCCGATTCATCGGGGGGTGGTGACCTGCACGGGGATCGAGTTCTGCAAGCTGGCGGTCACCGAGACCAAGGCCCGCGCGCGGGAGATCGTGGAGTATCTGGAGAAGAGGGTCACTCTGGAGGAGCCGCTCCGGATCCACATCACCGGCTGCCCTAACACCTGCGCCCAGTCGCCGATCGCCCACATCGGCCTGCAGGGATCGAAGGTCAAGGTGGGCGACGGGATGCGGGAGAGCTATGACGTCGCGGTCGGTGGGCAGCTGGGCCGGGACCGGGCGTTCAACCACTTCGTGATCCGGAAGATCCCGGCGGCGCAGGTGAAGTTCCGGCTGGAGCGGCTGCTGCTGGAGTATCGGCAGAAGAGATCCGGCGGGGAATCGTTCAACGCATTCTGCGGCCGGATCGGGGACGCGGGGGTCGCTCAGTTGCTGGGCGAGGAAAAGCGCGAGGGCGACGGAGCGGGCGGCTAGGGCGATGCCGGACGCCGTGGTGATCGGGGCGGGGATGATCGGCCTGGCGGTGGGCGAGGAGCTGGCGCGCCGGGGCCTTCGGGTGGAGCTGTTCGAGCGCCAGCCGCAGGCGGCCCAGGAGGCCTCCGGGGCGGCGGCGGGGATTCTCGATCCTCAGGTTGCGGACGGTCCGGGCCCCATGCTGGAGCTGCTTCGGACCGGCTTTCCGCTGGTGGCCGGGATGATCCGCCGGCTGGAGTCCGCCAGCGGGCTGGATCTCGGTTATCGCGCCTGCGGGATGATGGGGATCGCCTTCACCGATGAGGATGCGGCCGAGCTGGATCGGCAGCGCCGCTGGCAGGAGGAGGCAGGGCTGGTGGTGGATCGGCTGGACCGGCGCCAGGTCACGGAGGCGGAGCCGGCGGTGAGCTCGAGGGTACGGGGCGGTGTCTGGTGGCCTCATGTGGCCCGGGTGGATGTGACGCGAATGGGGGCGGCGTACCAGCGCCTGTTCGAGCAGTCAGGCGGCGTTCTCAGACTTGGGCTGCCGGTGGAGAGGTTCCTCGTGGAGCGGGATCAGGTGGTCGGGGTCCAGACCCGGCAGGGGCGGGTGCAGGCCGACTGGGTCGTCAACTGCGCGGGCCCGTGGGCCGCGCTCGATTCAACCTTGCCTTGGGAGATCCCCTCGATCCCGTGCCGCGGGCAGATCATCCAGTTTTCCGTCCAGCAGCCGGTCCTGCGCAGCGTGGTCCGCTCCGCGCGGGCCTACCTGGTCCAGCGATTCCCGAGGCAGCTTCTGGCCGGGACCACGGTTGAATACGTCGGATTCGACAAATCGGTCACCGGGGAAGGCCGACAGGCGATCCGGGAGGGGGCGTGCGAGATCTGCCCGGGCCTTTCCTCCATCCCGGTGACGTCCGCCTGGGCCGGCCTGCGGCCGGATACCCCGGACCACCTTCCGATCCTGGGGACCACCCCGCTTCAGGGGCTGCTCGTTGCCTCGGGTCACTTCCGCAACGGCATCCTTCTGGCGCCGCTGACCGGCCGGCTCATTGCGGAGCTCATCACCCGAGGGGATTGCTCCATCGACCTGTCGCCATTCAGGTTAGCTCGGTTCGTGGCGAAGGCCGCGAGGGATGTTGTAAAATAGGTCGAGAGGGCGAACTCGCCGCCCGGACCGTGCAGATTCCCAGCCCTCAGGGGTGCGCGAGGGGGCTGGGCTGCC
>CAYJQV010000026.1:0-21300 GCA_964372395.1 uncultured Planctomycetia bacterium
GAGTCCCTTTCCAGCCGCTCGGCCTAGCGCCGGTTTTGAAACCGGCTCTAGTGGTTGTCTTTCGCGGGCGGCTGTGCTAAATTACTCGAAATTATGAGGATGAAGCGCTTCATCCCCGCTCTCGCTCTGCTCCTGCTGGCCGTCGGTGGACCCGCCTTTTCCCAGACTGAAGAGAGCAAGGTCACGGCGGTGGAGGTGGAGGGGAACAAGATCGTCTCGACCTCAACGATCCTGACGAAGATCAAGACGCGGCCCGGCGATCTGCTCAGCCAGCAGACGGTGGATGAGGACATCAAACGGCTGTACGGCACCGGTTTCTTCACGGACGTCTCGGCGGAGATCCGGCCCTACCGGGACGGCTCCATGGTGCGGTTCCGCCTGCAGGAGCGCCCGCTGGTCACCCGGGTGGTCATCACCGGCAACCGTCATTTCCGGGAGGAGAAGCTGCGCGAGACCGTGAAGACCAAGGAGCAGGAGCTTCTGGACCGGCGGGAGATGAAGCAGGACGTGGAGCGGATCAAGCAGCTTTACCGGACCAAGGGGTTCTATCTGGCCGACGTTTCCACGGACGTCAAGGTCGAGGAGGCCACGAACCGCGCGTCGGTTTTCTTCACCGTCCAGGAAGGCCGGAAGATCCGGGTCCGGAGGATCCTCTTCGAGGGCAACGACGCCATCTCCCGGCGCCGTCTGCTCCGGGCGATGGCGACCAAGCAGGCATGGTGGTGGATCACCTCGGGTTACTATCGTCCGGAGGTCCTCAACGAGGACGCCGAGCGGATCAAGGTCCTCTACCTGTCCGAAGGGTACAGCGATGTGCAGGTGTCCGTGGACGCCTCCTACGATGAGCAGAGCCGGTGGCTCACGGTGAAGGTCCAGATCCAGGAGGGGCCCCAGTACCGGGTGGGGGAGATCTTCATCCGGGGGGCCAGGGAGATTCCCGAGGAGGAGCTGCGCGGCAGGCTCGAGATGACCGGGGGCGATCCCTTCAGCCAGCAGCGGATCCTTGAGGAGATCGGCCGGCTCCAGTCGGCCTATTTTTCCAAGGGGTACATGGCGGCGGACGTGGAGCACAGCACGGCGCTGAACCCGCAGACCCAGCGGGTCGATGTGACGTACCGGGTCACCGAAGGATCCATCGCCTACGTGGGCAAGATCTCGATCCAGGGAAACATCAAGACGCGGGACCTGGTCATCCGGCGGGAGCTGCGGATCCATCCCGGGGAGCGATTCGACGGCGACAAGCTCCGCCGCTCGAAGGAGCGGCTGTACAACCTGGGCTACTTTGAGGAGGTGAACATGGAGACCGTTCCCTCCGACCGCCCCGACCGGAGGGATCTGGTGGTGAGCGTCAAGGAGGCAAAGACCGGGGAGTTCTCCTTCGGAGGCGGGTTCAGCTCCGTGGACGCCTTCATCGGCTTTGCCGAGATCGTCCAGCGCAACTTCGATCTGTTCAACTGGCCGACCTTCGTGGGCGGAGGCCAGGAGCTCAGCTTCCGCGTGATGGCGGGAACCCGCCGCCGGAATCTCGAGCTTTCCTTCACGGAGCCGTGGATCTTCAACAGGCCGTACTCGTTCGGATTCGACCTGTTCAACACGACGCGCACGCGCGGCCTGGGTTACAGCTTTGAGCTCCGTCGGGCGGGAGGGGCGCTGCGCCTGGGCCATTCCATCGGCGATTTCGACCGGGTGGGGCTCACGTACCGGCTGGAGGACGTCCGCGTGAGCGACGTGGCCGACACGGCCACCGCGGCCCTCCAGGACGAGCTCGGGAAGAACATGGTCTCGAGCGTCCGGCTGTTCCATGTGCGGGACACGCGGGACAACGTCTTCAATCCCCGCCGCGGGTTTCTCGTGGAGAATGGGGTGGAGCTGGCCGGGACGGCCCTGGGGGGAGACAAGGACTTCTGGAAATGGACCGGCTCAGGGGCCGTCTTCTTTGAGCCGTTTCTGGAGAACCAGGTGCTGGAGTTCCGCGGCACCTTCGGCCTGGCCAACGAGCTGTCGGATACGCAGGCGGTGCCGATCTTCGAGCGGTTCTTTGCGGGCGGGGCCGACTCGATCCGCGGGTTCAAGGAGCGGCGCGTGGGGCCGAGGGATCCGGTCACGGGGGATCCGATCGGCGGGGAG
Source organism: uncultured Planctomycetia bacterium (assembly GCA_964372395.1). Lineage (GTDB taxonomy): Bacteria > Omnitrophota > Gorgyraeia > 1-14-0-20-64-10 > 1-14-0-20-64-10 > CAYFHV01. The sequence goes on from CAYJQV010000026.1 coordinate 2,128, forward strand.
GCGCTGGCGGTTTTCAATGCCGAGTACACGGTACCGGTGGTGGAGTTCCTCAAGGCGGCCACCTTCGTCGATGCGGGAAACGTCTGGAATCGTGTGGGGGAGTTCCTGCAGGAAGGATTCAAGACGGGGGTGGGGGCCGGTGTGCGGATCAAGACCCCGTTCGGCCCGGTCAAGCTGGATTACGGTTGGCCGCTCAACCCGGACCGGGGTGAGCGCAAGAGCGGCAGGATCCATTTCTCCGCAAGCCGCAGCTTCTAGCAGCCGCTTTTCAAGGACACCCTCATGGTGAGACGAAACTTCAAGACGTGGCTTTTCGGGACGGCGATGGGGCTGGGCCTGCTGCTCCTGCTCCTCTCCGGATCGGCGCCGGCGCGGGCGGAGGGGGAGATTCCCGCGGTCCGCAAGATCGGGCTGGTGGACCTGGAGCGGGTCTTCCGGGAGTACAAGGCGACGCAGAGCTCGGAGGGCCAGCTGAAGCAGTTGTCCGAGAGCAAACAGTCGGAGCGGGAGAAGAGGGTTTCCGAGATCCGGGACATGAGGGACGAGCTGCTGCTGCTCAACGAGGGCAGCCGGCTGGAGAAGCAGAAGGAGATCGAGGAAAAACTCCGGGGCCTGGCGCTCTTTGATCAGCAGACGCGGGATTCCTTCCGATCGGAGCGGGACACGGCGGTGGAGGGGATCCTGAAGGAGATCGAGGCGGTCGTCGCCTCCTATGCCAAGGAGAAGGGGTTTGATCTGATCCTGATCGATCGGGCGGTGCTGTACGGCGTGGAATCCATCGACGTCACCAGCGACATCGTCGCCATCCTCAACCAGGGCTATGGCAAGAAACGCTCCTAGAAGGAAGCAGGCGGCGCCGGTCTGGGACGGCACCCGCGCCCGTCCCCTGCGGGAGATCGCCCGCTGGGTCGGGGGCATCGTGGTGGGCGACGGCGACACCCCCATCACCGGCATCTGCGGGATCCGGGAGGCGAAGCCGGGGGATCTGACCTTCGTTGCGAACTCCAAGTACCTGCCCCTCCTGGAGACCACGCGGGCCTCCGCCATCATCACCTCGGGGGAGATCGAGAAGGCGCGCCTTCCGATCATCCGGACCGACAACCCCTCGCTGGCCTTTGCGAAGCTGGCGCAGCTCATGAACCCGTCCGTGCAGGCCAAGCCCCGCGGCGTCAGCTCCAAGGCGGTGGTGGGCCGGCGGGTCCGCCTGGGCAGGGGGGTGACGATCCTCCCCTTTGCGGTGATCGAGGACGACGTGGCGATCGGCGACCGGACAGTCATTCATTCCGGCTGCGCGATCGGGCGGCAGGCGCGGATCGGGAACGACTGCCTGATCTACCCGAACGTCTCCATCCGGGAGAGGGCCGAGATCGGACACCGGGTAATCATCCACTCCGGCACGGTGGTGGGATCCGACGGGTTCGGATTCGCCACGGTCAAGGGGATCCATCACAAGATCCCCCAGTTGGGAACCGTGGTGATCGAGGATGACGTGGAGATCGGCGCCAACGTCACCATCGATCGGGCCCGTTTCGGCAAGACGCTCGTGGGCCGCGGGACGAAGATCGACAACCTGGTCCAGATCGCCCACAACGTGGTGCTGGGTTCCAACTGCATCGTCGTCGCCCAGGCCGGGATCTCCGGCTCCACCACGCTGGGATCGAATGTCGTTCTGGCCGGTCAGTGCGGGATCGTCGGCCACATCACGGTCGGCGACAACGTGATGGTGGGGGCCCAGTCCGGTGTGACCAAGTCGGTGCCGGCCAACACGAACGTCTGGGGCTGCCCCGCCAAGCCGCTCGCCCGGGCCAAGCGCATCAACGCCTCCGTTCAGCGTCTGCCGGAACTCACGCGGAGGCTGGAGGAGCTCCAACGGCGCATCGAGGAGCTGGAGAGGCGTCCCAGCCATGTCTGAGATGGCCTTTCAGGAGTTGGAGGTGATTTCGCCCCTCGCCCGGCAGCAGACGATCCGCAAGCCGGCGCGTGTCGAGGGCGTGGGCCTTCACACCGGCCAGACGGTCCGTGTGGAGTTCAAGCCGGCTCCGCCGGACAGCGGGATCACCTTCGTCCGGACCGACCTGGCCGGCTCGAAGCCGGTGACCGCCTCCGTCCCCGCGATCCTGGAGGCCTCCCGGCGTGCGCGCCGGACATCGGTGGGCAACGGCGCGGTCGAGGTGCACACGATCGAGCACCTGATGGCCGGCTGTTTCGGATCCGGCATTGACAACCTGCTGGTGGAGCTGAGCGGCGAGGAGGTGCCGGGGCTGGACGGATCCGCCCATCCCTTCATGGAGGTCTTCAAGCGGGTGGGCCTCCAGGAGCAGGGCGCCTCCCGGCGGCCGATCCCGGTCCGGGAGCCGGTCTGGGTCGAGGAGGGCTCCGCGTCCGTGGCGATCTTCCCGTGCGACAGCTTTCGGATCTCCTACACGCTGAGCTACGCGGTGCCGGGGCTGTCCGCGCAGTTCTTCACCGCTCCCGTCACCCCGGAGCTCTTCGAGCGGGAGCTGGCGCCGTCGCGGACCTTCTGCCTCGCGCAGGAGGTGGACGCTCTCCGGAAGATCGGCCTGGGCAAGGGGGCCACGTACGAGAACACCGTGGTGGTGGAGGCCGGCGGCCGGGTCATCAACAATCACCTGCGCTTCCCCGATGAGTTTGTCCGGCACAAGGTGCTGGACCTCATCGGGGATCTCACCCTCATGGGGCACCCGATCCTCGGCCATGTCGTCGCGATCCGGTCCGGGCATGCCCTGAACCTGCGGCTCGTCCAGCGCCTGCGCCAGCTGCTGGAGCGGGCGCGGGAGAGCGGCATCCGGGCCCAGCACGTCGAGCCGGAGGCGACCTTCCTCGACGCGCAGGCGATCCAGAGGATCCTCCCCCACCGCTACCCGTTCCTTCTGGTGGACCGGGTGATCGAGCTGGTTCCCGACCGGCGGGCGGTGGGGCTGAAGAACGTCAGCGTCAACGAGCCCTTCTTCGAAGGCCACTTTCCGAAGCGGCCGGTGATGCCGGGGGTGCTGATCATCGAGGCGCTGGCCCAGCTGTGCGGCCTGCTCCTCCTCAACAAGCCGGAGAACCTGGGCAAGTACGCCTACTTCGTGGCGCTCGAGCGGGCGAAGTTCCGGCGGAGCGTCCTCCCGGGGGATACCCTGACGCTGGAGGCGGAGATCCTGCGCCTCCGCTCCAAAACCGGGCAGATGCGGACCCGCGCCTACGTCGAGGGGAAGCTGGCGGCCGAAGCGGATCTCATGTTCGCCCTCCTGGAGGGCGAAGAGAAGCTCTAGTGCACCCGGCGCCGGGTGCAGGCGAGCGGACCGTCCCTGCGTTGCCACGCCTCGGACTGATTGCAGGCAATCGCTCCTTTCCCATCCACGTCGCCCGGGCGGCGAGGTCACAGGGGTACGAGGTCGTGGCGGTGGGGTTGAAGGAAGAGACCGATCCCGGCCTGGAGCGGGAGGTGAGCCGCATGCACTGGGTTTCCCTCGCTGAGGTGGGGCAGGTGCCGGCCCTCCTGAAGCAGGAATCGGTGAAGGAGCTCATCCTGGCGGGGCAGGTCAAGCCGGAGCGGCTGCTTCTAGGGGAGGATCGCTTCGACGGCGTCATGCAGCAGCTCCTGCGCTTGCTGCCCGATCGCTCGGGGAATTCCGCGATGAGGATGGCGGTTCAGTTCCTCGAATCGCAGGGCTTCCGCGTGCTGGACTCCGCGGCGTTCCTCAAGCACTGGATCCCCCAGGCGGGGACGCTCACCCGGCGCGCACCGCTCGCGGAGGAGCGGGCGGACGCAGAGGCCGGCCTGCCGCTGGCGAGGCAGCTGGCGCAGCTCGGCATCGGCCAGACGCTGGTCCTCCGCCGCAAGGCGGTGGTGGCGGTGGAGGCGATGGAGGGGACGGATGCGGCGGTGCGCAGGGCCGGGCAGGTGGCGGGGGCCGGATGCGTGGTGGTCAAGGCCTGTGAGCCGGGCCACGACATGCGTTTTGACATCCCGGTGCTGGGGGCGGAGACGCTCCGCGCCATGAAGGAGGCGGGCGCCCGCTGCCTGGGGGTGGAGGCGGGCCGGTGCCTGCTCTTTGATCTTCCGCAGATGGTGGCGGAAGCGGACGCGGCCGGGGTGAGCATTGTCGCATTCTAGCCGATGAAGATCCGGGTGGCGATCGGTCAGATCAACGTGACGGTGGGGGCCCTGGAGGAAAACGTCCGCCGGATGGGGGAGTGGACCAATCGGGCCCGCCGGTCCGGAGCGGATCTGGTCATCTTTCCGGAGATGGCGGTCACCGGTTATCCGCCGGAGGATCTCCTGTTCAAGCGCTCCTTTGTGCGGGACAACCTCGCGGCCGCAGAGCGGCTCGCCCGGCGGACGCGGGGGATCACCGCGGTGGCCGGCCTTGCGGACCGGGACGGCGGGGGGCGGCTTTACAACGCGGCGGCAATCCTCCACAACGGCCGGTGGGTGGGCCGGTACCGGAAGATCGCGCTCCCCAACTACGGGGTCTTTGACGAGAAAAGGTACTTTACGGCGGGCGAGCAACCGCTGCTCTTAAGACTGGTGCCGGGTACCCGAAAGGTACCTGGTACCGATCTTCTCATGGGGATTTCGATCTGCGAGGACATCTGGGTGGAGGAGAGCCCCTGCCGGGCCGAGACCGACGGCGGCGCCGGGATCCTTGTCAACATCTCCGCCTCTCCTTATCATGCGGGCAAGCTGAAGGAGCGGGAGCGACTCCTCTCGCGGCGCGCGCGGCAGTATCGGAGCTGGATCTGCTACGTGAACCTGGTCGGCGGGCAGGATGAGCTGGTCTTTGACGGGGCCAGCCTCGTGCTGGATCCCCAGGGCCGGGTCCGGTTCCGTGCGCCCCAGTTTAAGGAAGGCCTCTTCCTCGTGGATCTGCCCGTTGCGCCACGACGCATTTCTCCTGCGACGGCGGACGGAAGGGAGCCGGCGGGCGGGGGGAGGCTGTCGGTTCTGCAGATTCCGTGGAGGCCGGCGCGCCGGGCAGGAAAGAGGGCTGTTTCCAGCCGGCCCCTGCCGGCGGACCGGGAGATCTTTGAGGCCCTTGTGCTGGGCCTCCGGGACTACGTGAGAAAGAATGGCTTTTCCCATGGGATGGTCGGGATGAGCGGGGGCATCGATTCGAACCTCACCGCCGCGATTGCCGTGGCCGCGCTGGGTGAGCGTTCTGTCACGGCCGTCTCCATGCCTTCCCGCTACTCCTCTTCCGGGACCCGGCAGGATGCCCGGCGGGCCGCGCGGACGCTCGGGGTGGGTTTCATGGAGATTCCGATTGAACGGATGTTCCAGGCCGCGCTCTCGTCCCTGCAGGAGGCGATCGGCCGCACCCGCCCGGACACCACGGAGGAGAACCTGCAGGCGAGGATCCGCGGGACGATCCTCATGGCGCTTTCCAACAAGTTCCACTGGCTGGTGCTGGCCACGGGGAACAAATCGGAGCTCTCCACCGGCTACTGCACCCTGTACGGGGACATGGTGGGCGGATTTGCCGTGATCAAGGACCTTCCCAAGACATGGGTGTATCGCCTGGCCCGGACCGCAAACCGGCTCTTCCGCAAGAAGGTGATCCCGGATTCGGTGATCCGGCGTGCCCCGACGGCGGAGCTCAAGCCCAACCAGAGGGACCAGGATATCCTGCCTCCGTACGGCATCCTGGACGCAGTGATCCGCGCCTACGTGGAGGAGCGTCGGCCGATTCCCGAGATCCGCCGGCGCCTGAAGGCCCCCGGGGGCCTGGTGCGCCGGGTGCAGCGGATGATTGACGCCAACGAGTACAAGCGCAGGCAGGCGCCAGTGGGGATCAAGATCACCCCCCTCGCTTTCGGCAAGGACCGCCGGATGCCGATCACGCACGCCTACCGGGAGGAGTCGTAGCATGGACGCGATCCTTCTGGTCGGAACCCAGGGGGCGGAGCTTCGCCGGTACCGCAGCCACCTTCTGAAGAAGGGCTTTCAGGTGGTGGCGGTGGAGGCCGACGAGCTCGAGCGGCTCGAGGAGGAGGCCAAGGGGAGGTTCCTCCTCGGGCTGGTGGATGCCACCGGGGCCGCCCGGCTCCTGGAGCCGGTGCAGAAGGTCCGGCGGCTCTCCTTCGGCCGGGAGCTGCCCTGGATGGTTCTGGTGAAGGAAAGCCAGATGGGGGAGCTGCGCGGGCTGGACGGTCTTCAGGATTTCCTTGTCGCCCCGGTGAGCCCCGATATGCTGGAGGCGCGCATCCGGTTCGTCCTGGGCCGCCTCAACCATCTGGCCCCCGGCGGTGGAATCCGGATCGGCGCCCTGGAGCTCAACGTGGACCGGTACGAGGTGACGCTCGATGCAGAGCCGCTGGAGCTCACCTACAAGGAGTTCGAGCTCTTCAAGTTCCTCGCCACCCACCCGGGCCGCGTCTTCAGCCGCGATCAGCTCCTCAACCAGGTCTGGGGCCACAACTTCATCGGCGGCACCAGGACCGTGGACGTCCATGTCCGGCGCCTGCGGGCCAAGCTGGGCCCCAAGTACGCCACCCTCATCGACACCGTCCGCAACGTCGGCTACAAGTTCCTCGAAGAAATCTAGGACGCCCACTGCCTCTATGAAAACCCTTCAGCAGTTTGCTTTGAAACCGGAATCTATCCCGATGTCAGCGGCATGGTATCTGGCCGATCTGGCCGAAGCGCGCGGGAAACAAGATCTCTTCACCCGTCAGGCTCCACAGAAGCTCAAGGCCCTGCGGGAGCACGCCCTGATTGAGAGCGCCGTCTCCTCCAACCGGATCGAGGGGGTGGTGGTGGACCAGCGCCGCATCGGCACGCTCGTTTTCGGCAAGCCGCTTCTAAGGGACCGGAATGAGGAGGAGGTTCGGGGATATCGGGACGCCCTGAGACTCATCCACGAGCGAGGGGGGAAACTCTCCTTTTCAGAGACGACGATCCGGAAGCTCCATCGCCAGATCCGCGGGGAGATCTGGGACGCCGGCCGGTACAAGGAGAAGGACACCGACATCATCGAGAGAAGCCCCGACGGCCGGCGCCGGGTGCGGTTCAAAACCGTCCCGGCCCAAGAGACTCCCCGGGCCATGCGGGAGCTCACCGGACTGTGGGGCCGGTGTCTGGAAGAGCGATGGGTCCATCCTCTGGTTGCGCTGGGGGCCTCGAACCTTGATTTCCTCTGCATCCATCCCTTCCGTGACGGCAACGGGCGCGTCTCCCGCCTGCTCCTTCTTCTGCAGTGCTATCAGGTGGGTTACGAGGTGGGCCGGTACGTCAGCCTGGAACGCCTGATCGAGCAGAACAAGGAGCGCTACTACGAGACGCTGGAGCAGAGCTCCCGCCGCTGGCATGAGGGACGGCACGACCCCTGGCCCTACATCGGCTATCTGCTGTTCATCCTCAAGACCGCCTACCGCGAGTTCGAGGAAAGGGCCTCCCAGATGAAGACCCGCTGGGGGGCCAAAACGGAGCTCGTGGAGGCGGCGGTCCGGAGGTTTTCGGGGGAGTTCACCCTCGCTGAGCTGGAGCGGGCCTGCCTGGGGGTGGGTCCCGACCTGGTCCGCAAGGTCCTGCGCGATCTTCAAAAAGCGGGAAAGGTGAGGTGCCTGGGGCGTGGCCCCGGCGCCCGTTGGCGAAGCGGCAAGAAAGGGTAGTACCCTCTAAAGAGGGTAAAAGAAAGGGTATTATCCTCAATAAATGCGGTCCGCAACGTCGGCTACAAGTTCCTCGAATCCCTCTAGACCCCGCGAGGGGAGGGCCCGCGCGGCTTCCTCCCCGATGATTCTTGTCCCTTGACAAGGTGTGCACGGAACAGCCACACTTTTGGTTAGGGATCGCGGAGTTTGAGCCATGGCCCAGAAACGACACAACGCGCAGATCGGCCAGCTTCTCATCGAGGCTGGCGTGATCACACCGGAGCAGCTCGAGGCGGCCCTTTCTGAGCAGAAGGGCCGCAAGGGGGAGCCCCTGTGCGCTGCGCTGGCCCGGATGGGGGTCGCCCCGGAGGAGAAGCTCCTTCCGGTCCTGGCGCGCCAGCTCGGGATCAGCTACTTCTCCCTCAAGAAGCAACCTGTGGATCCGGCGCTTCTGCAGCAGATCCCGGCCCGGCTCGCGTGCCGATACCAAGTGCTCCCCGTGGAGCGGCGGGGTGAGGTGGTCCTTCTCGCCATGGCGGACCCCCTGGACACGAAGGTTCTGGACGAGTTGCAGATGCTCGCCCGCGTTCGGGTGGAGCCGGTGCTGGTCGGCTTCCAGGAGCTGTCGGAGGCGATCCGCCAGCATTACGGCGTCGGGGCGGAGATGGTCGAGGCGATGGTGGCGACGTCGAGCCTTCCGGAGACGCCGGAGTTCAGCGAGGCGGTGGCCGACCTGGACAAGATCGGCGGGGAGGCCTCCACCATCAAGTTCGTCAATCAGCTCATGCTGGAGGCGGTCCGGGACCGCTCCACGGACATTCATCTGGAGCCCTACGAGAAGCAGCTCATGATCCGCTACCGGATTGACGGGGTGCTCTACGACATCCCCGTGCCCGCGGAGATCCGGCGGTTCCATCCCGCCATCGTCTCCCGGATCAAGGTGATGGCCAATCTCAATGTGGCGGAGCACCGCCTGCCGCAGGACGGGCGGGCGAAGGTGAAGGTGGGAGGGCGGGACCTGGACTTGCGGATTTCCGTCCTGCCGACCCCGTACGGCGAGTCGGTGATGATCCGGCTCCTCTCCACCAACGTCTTCGTGGGGCTCGAGCAGCTCGGCCTCATGCCGGACCACCTGGAGGTCCTCGAAAGGATGTTGGGCAGGCCGCATGGGATCATCTTCGTGAGCGGTCCGACGGGAGCAGGCAAGACGACGACGCTTTACGCGTGCCTCTCCCGGATCAACGACCGGAAGCGCAAGATCGTCACCATCGAGGACCCGATCGAGTACATCATGCCGGGGATCAGCCAGATGCAGGTGCATCCCAAGATCGACTTTACCTTCGCCAACGCCCTGCGCTCCATCCTCCGGCACGATCCGGATGTCATCATGGTGGGGGAGGTGCGCGATTTCGAGACGGCCGAGACGGCGATCCGGACCGCCCTGACAGGCCACCTGGTCTTCTCGACGCTGCACACCAACAACGCCGCCGGCTGCATCACCCGCCTGCTCGACATGGGGATCGAGCCGTACCTGGTCGCCTCCTCCCTCGAGTGCGCGATCGCCCAGCGGCTGGTGCGGCTGATCTGCCCGCAGTGCCGCGGCAGCGGCTGCAACCCCTGCCGACAGACCGGATACCGGGGCCGGACCGCGATCTTTGAGTTCCTCGTCCTGGACGATGACCTGCGTTCCCTCATCCTCCGGCGGGCCTCCTCCGGCGAGATCATGAAGCTGGCCCGCACGAAGGGCATGCGCACGCTCCGGGGAGACGGCATGGAGAAGGTCCGCCAGGGCCTGACCCGCTTGGAGGAGGTCATGCGGGTTACGGAGATGGAGGAGGCTTAAAGAGGAATCTTCGTGCAGTTTTCCTACCGCGCCAAGCAGGGGCTCCGCAGCGAGGCCTCGGGTGTGGTCGAGGCCGCCGATCTGTCCGCCGCCGTGGCGTATCTGAAGCAGTCCGGGCTTTACCCTCTGGAGGTGGTCCCGCTCGAAGCCGGTCCGGCGACTCGGACTGCAGCGCAGCGGAGCCGTCCCCTGAATCAATTGGAGCTCGCCCTCTGGGCCAGGACCGTCGGGCAGGGATTGGGCGCGGGGCTGTCGCTCACCCAGGCGATGCGCCTGGTGGCGGAGCAGGAGAAGGGCAGGCCCGTGGGGACGGCGGCGAAATTCCTGGAGGAGGCGGTGGTGTCGGGCATGGCCCTGGCCGAGGGGATGAACCGGCTCGGAGGATTTCCCCCCGTGGTGGTGAGTCTTGTTCAGGCCGGAGAGGTGAGCGGCGCCCTGGAGCAGGTCCTGGAGGGGATCGCGGGCCAAGCGGAATCGGAGGAGGAGCTCATCTCCAAGGTCCGATCGGCGATGGTCTACCCCCTGTTCGTTCTCCTCGTCGGGCTGGGAACGGTGGCGGTGCTTCTCTGGGTGGTTGTGCCCAAGCTGTCCCTGCTCTTCACGGAGACGGGCCAGGCGGTTCCCTGGATGACGCGGTGGCTGATCCAGTCGGGCCGGCTCTTCATCTGGGCGATTCTCTTCGTCGTGGTCCTCGCGGCGGCCGGGGGCTGGTTGATCCGTCGGAAAGGCAAGGGAAGGATCATCCTCCAGGCGCTCGCCAACGCGCTGGCCCGTCTGCCCTGGTTTGGCCGGCTGCTCCTTCAGGCGGAGATCGCGCGTCTTTCCGCCACGCTGGGGCTGCTCCTCGAGCATGGATTGCCGCTGCCCGAATCTCTTCGCCTCGTGGCGGCCACGATCGGACGGCCCGGCCTTCAGGCGCAGATTCAGCAGGCCTACCGGGATGTGATGGAGGGGATCCCCCTTTCCTCCAGTCTTCGCCGGACTGGGTTGAGAGAGGCGTTTCTGCTGACGCTGGTGGCGATGGGGGAGGCCCAAGGCGATCTGGCCCGCTCCTTCCGCCAGGCAGGGGATCGGTACCGTCAGGAGGTGGACCGGGGGGTCCGGGTTTTAAGCACCCTGATCGAGCCGGTTCTGATCCTTGTGGTGGGCCTGATTGTTGGTACAATTGTCTTCTCAATGCTGTTGCCCATCTTCCAGATCAACTTTTCGGTCGGATGAGTCGCCGGCGCGGCTTCACGCTGGTCGAGCTTCTCATCGTGGTCACCATCCTCGGGGTGCTGGTGGCCATGGTGTTGCCCCGCCTGACGGGACGCACGGAGCAGGCGCGCCGGGCGCGGGCACAGGCGGATGTCCAGGCCAACATCGCGCTGGCGCTGGACCTGTTCGAGCTGGACATCGGCCGCTACCCGACGAACGAGGAGGGGCTGGCGGGGCTGCGTTCCCAGCCGGCGAACGCCAGCAACTGGCGGGGGCCGTATCTGAAGCAGGATCCGATCGATCCCTGGGGACGTTCCTACCGCTACGTCTTCCCCGGGACCAAGAATCCGCTGGATTACGATCTTTTCTCAGTCGGACCCGATGGCGCCGAGGGCACGAGCGACGACATCGGGAACTGGGCGAAGACAGGGGCGTGAGGCGCCCCGCCGGCTTCACCCTGATTGAGGTTCTGACCGCCGCAGCACTGCTTCTCGTCAGTCTCACCCTGGTGGGCGCCGGCTTGGGCCGGCATCTGGCCGTCCTGGATCGGTTGCGTGAGTCCGCTCTGGCGAACGATCTGGCCGAAGAGCTTCTCACCCGAGAGACGTTGCGCCGGCAGGGAGGGGTGGAGCTGCCCGAGCCTGCCCCGAGGGATGGGCAGAGCGCCCAGCTCGAGCTGCGCCGTGTCACGTTGAGCCCGCAGCCGGTCAAGGATGTCGCCCTCGATGAGGCGGTTGCGCAGGTGACCTGGTCGGCGGGAGGCCAGTCCGGCAAGACGGAGATCACCACGGCGTTTGCCCCGGCGCAGGAGAGTCCTGCCGGCCAATGAGGCGATCCGTTTGTCTTTCCGGTTTCACTCTGCTAGAATTGGTTCTGGCGGCCGGCATGGTCGCCCTGGTTTCGACGGCGGCGGTGGTGTTTCTCGGCCGAGGATTGACCGCCTGGCAGAGGGGCGATGGCCGGCTCCAGCAGCTCTTTGAGGTCGAGAAGGGCTTGGAGGGCTTGGGGGAGGATCTGCGGAATTCCCTCTCCCTTGCGTCCAGGCCTTTCGACGGGACGGCGAGCGCACTCGGCTTCGCCCGCGCGGAGGACGCCACGGACCTTGAGTGGGTCAGCTATCAACTGGCCGGCGGCGCCGGCGGGCAAACGCTGATCCGGGAGCGGGCCTCTTTCCCGGAGGAGGCGGGCGAGGTCCCGCAGCGCAAGAGCGTCCTGCATGGTCTGGTCGGCTTTTCCGTGGAGTACGGCGCCCTCGAAGAAGCGGGGGGCCAGAGAACGCTCCAATGGGTGGGATCGTGGAGCGGCTCCGGTCAGCCGGCCCAGGTCCCCCGACTGATTCGGGTGATGGTTCGGGTGGACGATCCCAAAGGAGGGATTCACTCGGTGACGCGCGAGTTTTGGATCCCACATGGGGTGCTGGCGAGTCCGCCTGCGTCCTCATAGCCAGCGGGGTGCGGTTCTCCTGCTGACGGTCTGGACGGCGGCCACCCTCACCGGTGTCGTCGTTCTCCAGGCAATGCGTGTTTCTCTCCAGCTTCGCTGGGCCGAGCGCACGGCCGAGGCACGCCAGGCCCGGCATCTGGCCTTCGCAGGGATCCAGGCCCTGGCTTCCCGGCTTTCCTTCGACAACCCTTCCTTCGATTCCCTCAAGGAGCCGTGGGCTCATTTCCCGGACGAGGCGATTCCGTGGAGAGCGGGTACCTTCCGATGGACCGTTTCCGATGAACAGTCCACCATTCCGATCAACGCAGCGCCGGTTTCTGTTCTGAACCGCCTTCCCGGATTCTCCGCCACGGCGGCGGAGGAGCTGGAGCGGCGCCGGACCGCGGGAACTCTCCTTGTCCACCTGGAGGAGCTGCGCACCCTGCCCGGATTCAACTCGGGTTCCCTTGAAGATCTCATCCCTCTGGCGACGGTCCACGGCGTCGGCCCTGTGAATCTGAATACCGCTCCCCAGCCGGTTCTTGCGGCCCTGGGCTTCTCTCCCGGGCTCGGCCAGCAGATCGGACAGTTCCGGACAGGCGCCGACGGCCTGTTGGGGAATGAAGACGACGGGACCTTCCTGCAGCCCACGGCTGAGGGGGTGGAAACCGCTCTGCGCGGATTCTTCGGGGCCGGCTTCGCCCTCTCGCCGGAGGACCGCGCCACCTTCGCCCTGCTGGCCGAGCAGAGCCCTCCGATGCTGGGTGTGACGAGTTCCCTGTTCCACGTCGAGGCCCATGGGGAATCTGCCCGGCACGGGATTCGAAAGAAGGTGATCGCGGTCCTGGAACGATCCGGCACCATCCGGGGGTGGAATGAAAGTTAGCCGCGTGGCGGATCTCTTCACCGCCGTCAGCTTCCAGGGGCCCTGGGTCAAGGTGCTTCAGGCGGGCCGGGCGCCGGAGGGGGGGAAGGCGGGCACGGCCCGGCTCTCCCTGCTGGCGATGAAGGCCCGCCGGATCGAGGGCTTGCCGGAGCCCAAAGTGGCCGACGAGCTGCGGGAGCTTCTCAAAGCCCTGCCGGTTCCGGCGAAGGAGCTCTTTGCGCTCTTGCCCACCGGGGAGGTCCTCACCCGATATTTGACGCTCCCCTCCGAGGATCCGGCGGAGCTGCGCGCGATGGCCCGCTATCAGCTGGAGGGACTCCTGCCGTTTCCGGCTCAGGAATGCGTGATCGCAGTCAAGGTCCTGGGCCCGGCCGGGGAGGCGACGCGCGTTCTGGCTGCGGCGGCGCACCGGCCGGTGATTGACCGGCTGCTGCGGATCTGCCGGGCGGCCGGGGTGGAGCTGTCGGGAATCGCCGCTACCAGCGAGGCGCTCGGCTCCTGGCACCGCGCCTGCTGGCCGATGACCGGCAAGTCCGTTCCCAAGGTCTGGCTGGTCGCCGAGCGAACCAGCGAGGGCCTGGAGCTGGGGGTGCTGGTTCAGGGGTCGCTCGTCTACATGCGGCAGGCGCCAGGCGTCTGGATGGACCGCGAGAGTTTGGAGGATCTGCTCAGGCAAACACTGCAGGCCTATTCCCGGGAACAGGCCGGTCCTGCGGTTGAGCAGGTGACCTTAAGCGGTTCATGGGAAGGTCTCGGCGCGGACCTTTCCGGATGGCTGGAAGCGGAGCTCGGGCTCTCGGTCTCTCTGCTGGATCCGCTGGAACGGTCCCCCTTCGGCGAATCCCTTGCCACGACCGCGCAGGAGCTGGCCGCCGAGGTTTCTTTCTCCGAGCTGCTCGGAGCGGCCTGCCAGCCGCAATTGCTTCAGTTGGATTTGCTGCCCGAGGAGAACCGGACCCGCCGGGCTCAGGCGATTGTGCGCGGCGAGCTGCGGCGCACCGCCGCCCTTTTCCTTCTTGCGTTGGTCCTGGTGGCCGGTTGGGCCGCGACCCGCAGCGGCTCGACGTGGTGGCTGCTGCGACAGGGAGAAAAGGAAGCGGCCCTTCTCAAGCCCGGCGTGGATCGCATCCAGAAGATGGTCTCCTCCGTGCGATGGGTGGCTGCGGCGCGGGCGGAGTTTGCGAATCAGATGATCTGTCTCGCCTCCTGCACGCAGCGGCTGGAATCCGGGATGACGCTTCAGTTCCTCGGGTTCGAGGCGGGCCGCGCGTTTGTCGTCCGCGGCACGGCTCCCGATCTGAAGGCCGTGACCCGGTACGCTGTGGCGCTGCGCCAGGAGCCGCTCTGGCAGGAGGTGAGCTTACGCTCGGCCAAGGCGCAGCTGCGCGGCAAGGTGGAGTTTGAACTTGTCCTGAAGCCGAAAGCGAAAGGGCAGGGTGGGCCATGAAGCTGGAGAGATCGGCTCAGAAGGCGTTTCTCATGGTCGGCTGCTTCCTCCTGGGGATTGCCGGTGTCGCGGTGGGCGAGCGAACGCTCAGGGCGTGGGGCAAGTCGGTCGAGGAGCTGGATGGAACCCGGGAGCGGCTCCGCCGGTTTCATGGCTGGCTGGCCGTAGACGAGGAAGTGAGCGCTTTGCGCGACCGGGTGTGGGGTTCCTTCGGGCGTCTCTCGGGGGAAGAGCTGGGATGGGAAGGGCTGGTCAAATTCCAGGCCGCGGCGGGCGAGGCCGGCCTGGAGGTCAGGGAGTTTCGTCCCGCCCGCGCGGCTGCGGCTGCGGGGAAGGCCGCCCCGTTTCTTCTGGACGCGAAGGTCGCCGGGAAATTGGATCAGCTGAGCAACCTCCTCCGGGCACTCCCGGAGGCGATCCCGGGGGTTGAGCTCGAGGGACTGCAGCTCAGCCCCCTGGAGGGCGGACAGGTTCTGGGTGTGCTGCGCCTCCGCTGGAGAGGGCCCTAGGACGTGGAGACCGGCATCCAGTCCCTGAGCAGGATGGATCGCCGCAGCCGCCAGCTCGTCTCGTTAAACCGGCTGTTTCTCTGGGTCCTGCCGATCCTCTTCCTGGCGGCCGCGCTGGATCTGGCGCAGTGGGTCCAGCGCTGGCGAAAGCCGCTGGATCCGCTGACTCCGAGTCTTGAGGAGTTGCGCCAGCCCCTGCCTGAGGTTCCCGCCCTCTCGCTGCCTTCCGGCCTTTTCGAGGCGGCGGAGCCGGTTCAGAAGAAGGCCGCTGCGGTCCCGATAGCGGTGGAAGAGGTTCAGTGGAAGCTCAAGGCGGTCTTCGTAGGGGAGACGAAGCGGGCGTATCTGGAGAAGGAGGACGGCTCCGGCGGCGTCTGGCTCTCAGAGGGTGAGGAGGTGATGGATCTGCGGATCAAGGAGATTCGGGAGCGGGCGGTGACTGTGGAGGCAGAGGCCGGCACCTATGATCTGCGGCTTTAGAGCCGACTCGAAGGCCAGTCTTAGAAAGCCGGCTGGCCCCGCGCTTCTTGCCGGATCGTTGATCCTGGCGATCCTCGCCTGCAGTGGATCCTCCGCCGCCGGCGCGGAGGAGCCCCGGCCGCCCCAGGGGGAGGGCGCCCCCAAGAAGGTGACCCTCCAGTTCGAAGGGATTGACGTGATCCAGGTCCTCAAGATCCTGGCCGAGCAGTCCGGCTTCAACGTGATCGCCGGCCGCAACGTGACCGGCAAGGCGACCCTCTTCCTCCGGGATGTGGATCCATGGGAAGCGTTTGAGGTGGTTCTCGCGGCGAGCGAGCTGGCCTACGAGCGCCGCGGGCAGATCCTCAGCGTCATGCCCCAGCGGGAGTACGAGCTCCTCTACGGCCAGCCGTACCAGGACCGGCGGATCCTCAAGTCGGTCGTCCCGCGCTACGCCAAGGCGGCGGAGCTGGCCAGGGCCCTCGCGCAGGTCAAGTCCAATATCGGCCGGGTCGTTGCGGATGAGGGGACCAACACGCTGATCCTGCTGGACACCCCGGCCATGGTTGCGCAGATGCAGGAGCTGGCCCGGCAGATGGACCAGCCGCTGGAGACCCGGGTCTTCAGCTTGAACTATGCCCCCGTCAAGAACCTGGGTCCGCTCCTTCAGGAGGCGGTGACCAAGGGAATCGGCAAGGTGTCGGTGGATGAGCGGACCAATCAGGCGGCGGTGACAGACACCCCGGCGCGTTTGGCCGAGATCGAGCGGATGGTGCGGGCCTTCGACGAGCGGCCGCTGGAGGTCTTCATCGACGCGAAGATCGTGCAGATCACCCTCTCTGACAAGTTCCAGTTGGGGATCGACTGGCAGTATTTCTTCAGCAAGCAGCTCAACATCAAGGGCCCCAATGCCCTGAACCTCACCACCGGAGGGAAGATCACCTTCAGCAACCTGGACGCTTCCAAGACCCAGGCGGGGGACGCGAAGGTTGCGGTGGAGGCCCTGCGGACGTTTGGAGACACCCGTGTGCTGTCGGAGCCGCGGCTGACCGTCGTCAACAACCAGGAGGCGAAGATCCTGGTCGGCTCCAAGGAGCCGTACGTCACCACACAGGTTTCCCAGACCGGCACCGGGACGGCGGTGACCGCCGAGACGGTCAACTTCATCGACGTTGGGGTCAAGCTGTACGTCACCCCCACCATCGCCCGGGATGGCTTCGTGCAGATGAAGATCCGTCCCGAGGTGAGCTCCAGGACCGGAACGCTCACCACCGGCCAGAAGAACGAGATCCCGATCGTGGAGAGCTCGGAGAGTGAAACGGTCCTCATGGTGGAAGACGGCGGCACCGTCATCCTGGGCGGCCTCATCAAGGACGAGGATTCCCAGGACCACCAGAAGATCCCGGTCCTGGGGGACATTCCTCTCCTGGGGCTCCCCTTCCGCTCCACCAAGGACACCGTGAAGCGGACAGAGCTCGTGATCCTCCTTACCCCGCACATCGTCACCGGCCGCCGCGGGATCCCTCCCGCGCCGCCGGCGTTCGCCATCCAGCCGGTGGACGGGGCAGGCTACTACGGATGGCTGATGGAAGCGATTCAGGCCGTTGCCCAGACCCAGCCGGCCGGCGCAGAGGAGGGGACCGTGGTCGTGGCATTCACCTTGAGGCCCGACGGGCAGCTGAAGGGCAAGCCAAGCGTGATCCAGGCGGACAGCCGGCGGCTGGCGGACCTGGCTGTCCGGGCCGTGCGGGTCATCTCACCGTTCCCCCCTTTTCCTGCTGCCCTGGGGGAGGAACCCAGGCAGTTCCGGATCCCGATCCGGTACGTCCAGGCGCAGGCCGCGCGAGAGTAATTTTTCCCCACGCACCCTTGGCAATCGTGTAAGCTTACAGTAGGCAAAGAGCAACCATATGTCTAAGCGATCCACAGAAGATTCCTGGAACTGGCTGGTCTGCTTGACAAGGGACGTCGGATCGCTTTTCTTTCGCCTCATTTTCAGAGCATTTTACAAAGATTTTCTCCGCCTGCCCGCAGGGCAATTGCCGTTGTACTGATCATCTGTTTCGGGCTGGTGGGCAGCTCAGCCGGAGATCCGCCGGCGTCCAGAAAGATTGTTCAGATTCCGCCCTCGATCGGCCCGGAAGCGGAGACCCTGCTCGAGAATCAGCCCCAGTACGTGCCCGGCCAGCTCATTGTGAAGTTAAAGGAAGGTCAGGACCTGGCTTCGCTTGAGGCCCTCAACCGGAGGTTCAAGGTCAAAGATGTGGAGGAGCTTTTCCCTGAGCATCCCTCTCCTCAGGAGACGCTGGCTGCTCTACGAGAGCGCTTGGCCTCTTTGGAGGCAGGGAAGGAGCACACCGGCTGGTACTGGTGGGCGCAGGGCGATTCTCCGGAGGCGAAGGAGTACCGGGAGCGTCTGGATCGGGAAAAGGCCCAGCTTGCCGGCCAGATCAAGGTCTTTGAGGAGGGGATCGCCCGGCTGGAGCGTCGTCAGGCCAGAGCGCCGCAGGGTTTAAAAGCCCCGGTGCTGAAAGGGATCTACCTGCTGGAGTTGGAGGACGAGTCCGCCGACCTTCTGTTGGAGGACGAGTCCGCCGACCTTCTGTTGGAGGGCGAGTCCGCCGACCTTCTGAAGGTGATGGCGGTTTACCGGAAGCATCCGGGCGTGGAGTACGCGCAGCCCAACTACATCCGCAAGACAGACGCCTTTCCGGAGACACTTCCCAACGACAGGTACGTGGACCCCGATCAGGACGGCCAGTGGTCCACCGGGGCATGGGGTCAGCGGGACCAGGGTCGGCCGTACGAGGATCTCTGGGGCGCCAAGAAGGTAAAGGCGCACCGGGCGTGGCCTCGCAGCCAGGGGTGCGGGGGGGTGGTGGCTGTGGTGGACACTGGGGTGGACTACAACCACCCGGACCTTGCGGAGCAGATCTTTGTGAACCCGGGCGAGATCCCGGGCAACGGGGTGGATGACGATGGCAACGGCTTTGTAGATGACATCCGCGGCTGGAATTTCACGGCCGGCGGGCGTGGCAACAACGACCCCATGGACCGGCACGGCCACGGGACGCATGTGGCCGGCACCATCGCCGCGACCGGGAACAACCGGATCGGCATCATCGGGATTGCGCCACAGGCCACGATCCTGCCGGTCAAGGGGCTGGATGACGGCGGCAGGGGGAACGATGTAGGCCTGGCGCGGGCCGTGGTCTATGCGGCTGAGAACGGGGCCGATGTGATGAACGCCTCCTGGGGCGGGTGGGGATCCAGCGAGCTGCTGACGGAGGCGTTTCTCCGGGCTCAGGCGCTGGGCGTGGTCTGTGTGGTGGCGGCCGGCAACAGCAACGCGGATGCGAGAGATTTCTTCCCGGCGGGAATCCCGGAGGTTCTCACGGTAGCGGCCACGACCCAGCGGGATGAGAGGGCCTTTTTCTCAAACTGGGGGCGGGTCGTGGACGTGGGTGCGCCCGGCGGCGGATACGGAGACGAGCCAGGGGGTTTGGAGAACATCCTCTCGGCGGTTCCCACACACAGTGACCTCGGGAGCACTCCCGAGCTGCAGGTGGCACGGGGCTACGCCCGCTTGGCAGGGACCTCGATGGCGAGCCCCCATGTGGCGGGGGTGGCGGCGCTTGTCCTACAGCAGTTTCCGGACGACCCGGTGGCCGAGGTGCAGGGGCGGATCATGGCCACCGCCGATCCTTATCCGATGATCCTTCCGGGTCGTCCCATCGGTTCCGGTCGGGTGAATGCCTACCGGGCTCTTACCGCGGAAAGGGCTCCCTTTGTCGTGTTGGAAGCGGTC
>CAYJQV010000027.1:0-21077 GCA_964372395.1 uncultured Planctomycetia bacterium
GACCGCTGAGCTACGGGCCCGACCCCTAGGATATCACGTCCAGCCGGGGCCGGGCACGATGGCCCGGACTAGAACCAGCCGCCCTCTTCTCCGAGCGCGCCCAGCTCGAGGAAGGAACGAAGGCGCCGCGAGCGGGTGGGATGCCGCAGTTTCCGGAGGGCCTTGGCCTCGATCTGCCGGACCCTCTCGCGGGTCACCTTGAAGATGGCGCCCACCTCCTCCAGGGTGCGGGGGTAGCCGTCGCCGATGCCGAACCGGAGCCGCAGAACCTGCGCCTCCCGGTCGGTGAGGGTGTCCAGCACCTGCTCCATCTGCTCCTTCAGCATCGAATAGGCGGTGGCGTTGGCCGGGGAGACCGCGCGCTTGTCCTCGATGAAGTCGCCGAAGTGGGTGTCCCCGTCGTCCCCGATCGGCGTCTGCAGGGAGATCGGCTCCTGGGCGATCTTGAGGATCCCGCGGACCTTCTCCACCGGCATCCGCATCGCGGAGGCGATCTCCTCGGGGCTGGGCTCCTTGCCGTTCTCCTGGACAAGCTGGCGCGAGACCCGGATCAGCTTGTTGATCGTCTCCGTCATGTGGACCGGGATCCGGATGGTCCGGGCCTGGTCGGCGATGGCCCGCGTGATCGCCTGGCGAATCCACCACGTGGCGTAGGTGGAGAATTTGTAGCCCCGCTCGTACTCGAACTTGTCCACCGCCTTCATGAGCCCGATGTTCCCTTCCTGGATGAGGTCCAGGAAGGAGAGGCCGCGGTTCGTGTACTTCTTGGCGATGGAGACCACCAGCCGCAGGTTCGCCTCCACCAGCGCCTTCTTGACCTTGACGTAGACCGCCTCCCGCCGGCGAAGCTGGGTCAGAAGCTCGTCCAGCTGCCTCCGGGGCTGGGCCAGGATCCGCTGCGTGGCGTGCTGCTTCTTCTTGAGCACGATGATCCTCGCCCGCCAGCCGCTCTTCCGGTGGGAACGCAGCCGGTCCATCTCCCGGTCCAGACGGCCGAGATCGGCCGTGTGGGATTTCAGCTTCCTGGTGATCTCCTCGACCACGGGGCTCATGAGCCGCATCTGGAGGATGTACTGCACCCGCCTCGCATCCGACCGGGTGGCGCGAATCCTCTGGCTGAGGCGGAGGAGCTTGGGCAGGAGCCGCTCCTTGCGCCGGAAGTCCTCGGTCACGTACTCCTCGGGGTTGATGTTCCTGGCCTTCATCCGCTGGATGAGCTCCAGCACCTCCCGGCGCCCGAAGACGGAGGAGAAGAGCACCTCCCGGAAGCGGGCCTCCGCCTCCTTGATCTCGCGGGCGAGCCGCAGCTCGTTCTCCCGCGAAAGCAGCGGGATCTGCCCCATCTGGCGCAGGTACATCCGCACCGGGTCATCCACCGGCTCCGATCGGACCTCTTCGGCCTCCTCCTCACCGCGCTCCTCCTGAGCCGGTTCGGAGGAAAGGGGATGGACCTCGGCCGACTCGGCCCCATCCGCCTCCTCCTTCTCCTCCCGGGCGGATTCCGGCTTCTCCTCCTCGGACTCGACGACCTGGATCTTCTCGTTTCCGAGGATCGTCAGGATCTCGTCGATCTCCTCCGAGGAAGTCACGTCTTCGGGCAGCATGTCGTTGACCTCCTCATAGGTCAGCCGACCCTTCTCCTTGCCCAAAGCGATCAGCTTCTTCAGCTCATCCCGCTTCATCATCGCCTGAATCTTTTGAGAGGGCTTACTGCTCTCGGGCCGTCGCACCTTGCACCTGCGTTTTCCTCACCATCCGGTTGATCTCCGACAGAAGCTGGGCCGCCGTCTCGCTGTCTCCGGCCGCTTCCGCCTCACGGAGCGAAGCCGTCAGGCTCTGCAGCGAAGCCCGCCGCCGTCCCTCCCGGATCCGCTCCACCACACCATCCATCACCCGCTCCTTCTCCTGCATGGAATCGGCCCATGCCAGCCAACGCGCCAGCAGGGCCTGCGTCTCTCCGCTGGGATCCCGCGGCAGCGCGCTCAAGACCTCCCGATGATCCGCCGGAAGCGCGCCGGCCTTGCGCCGCTCCAGGAGCCAGCCCATGATCCTCCTGGCCTCCGGGAGCCGCAGGTCGTCCAGCTCCAGCCGACCCACCACCTGCTCGATGCGGGCCGGCTCCTCAAGAAGCAACCCCGCCAGCAGCCCCTCGGCATCCATCCCGGGCCTTGCCGCCGCCGGAACCTCGCTCAACCGCTCCGGCCTCCAGGCCGCCTGGGACCGTGCAAGCCTCACCCGCGCCAGCTCCGCCCAGAGAGGGCCCTCCTCCAGGCCCAGCAGCTCAGCCAGGCGGCGGATGTACTCACCGCGCCGGAGCGCGTTCGGAACCCGCTTGATGGTGGGGAGCATCTCCTGGCAGATCCGGATCCTCCCCTCCAGCGTGCGGGGCTCAAACTGCCGGGCCAGAAACCCCAGCTTGTGATCAAAGAGCTCCTGCGACTGCTGCAGGACCTGCGCAAAGGCCTCCACACCGCGGCTGCGGATCAGCGAATCCGGATCGGCCCCGCCGGGAAGAACCGCCACCCGAACCCGCATCTCCGCCTCGAGGAACAGGTCCAGCCCCCTCAAGGTCGCCGCCTGCCCCGCGTAATCGCCGTCGTACACCATGACGACATGCCGGGTGAAACGGCGGATGAGCCGCACCTGGGACTCGGTGAGGCTCGTCCCCATCGAGGCCGCCACGTTGCGGATCCCGTGCTGGTAGGGGGTGACCAGATCCATGTACCCCTCCACCACGATGCAGAAGTCCTTCTGCCGGATCTCCGGCGCGGCCAGATTCAGGCCGTAGAGGATCTTTCCCTTGACGTACAGCTCCGTCTCGGGAGAGTTCATGTACTTCGGCCCCTCGGCGTCCTCCAGCACCCGGCCTCCGAAGCCGATCACCCGCCCGCGCGGGTCCGCGATGGGGAAGATCAGCCGATCCCGGAACCGGTCGTACCAGCCCTGCCTGCCCTCGCGCGGAACCGCCAGCCCCGCCCGCTCCAGCACCGGCCCCGGCACCCCTTCCCTCTCGGCCGCTTCCAGAAGGGCATCCCATCGGTTCGGCGCGTAGCCGAGGTGAAACGCCTTCCAGCTCTCCGGCTTCAAGCCGCGCCGATCCAGGTAGGCCCTCGCGGGCGCCGCTTCGCTGGATTCCGCCAGCAGGCGCTCGTACAGCCCGGTGGCCACCTCGTGGGCGCGGTAAAGCTCCGAGAGCTCCTTTCCCGATCCCCTCCGTCCCGCGGGGGCGACCTCCACACCCGCCTTCTGCGCCAAGAGCTCCAGGGCCTCCTGGAATTCGAGGTGCTCGTGCTTCATCACGAAGGCGATCAGGTCCCCTCCCGCCCCGCATCCGTAGCAGATGAAGAACTGCTTCTGCGGATAGATCACAAACGACGGGGTCTTCTCCGGGTGGAACGGGCAGAGCCCCTTGAAGTTCTGTCCTGCCCGTCGCAGCGGCACGGTGCTGCCGATCACCTCGACGATGTCCAGCCGATCCTGAATCTCCCGCGCTGTCGCCTGCGCCATCATCCCGACCCCGAAAAGGCCCCGAACAGCCGCCCGGCAAATGCCGAAACCCCGTCGTAAACCGCCGGCGCCATCCGGGAGATGGCGCGCCCGCTCAAGGACCGCTCCTCAATGGAGGCATGCAGGTACGCCGACGGCAGCTGTTGGAAGAGCACCAGCAGCACGCTGCTGACCAGCAAACCCCTCAGCAACCCGCCCAGCAGCCCGCCGATCTGGTTCAAGCGCTCATGGAACGAGACCTGAACCAGGGGCTCGAGCGTCCGGAGGGTCCACGTGACACCCCAGTACCCCGCGGCAACCAAGGCCGCCAGGGCCATTGCGGCTCCCCACTCCACTCCCAGATACAGCTTCCGGGACAAAACGTCCCCCACGCCCTGGTAATACCGGAATCCTGCGAAGAACCCGACAGCCAGACCGGCAAGCTTCACCAGCTCGCTTCCGAGCCCAAGCCGTATCCCTATGTAACCCATTCTAAATAAAAGGATTACGGCTACGACGTCGACCCAGTTAATCCTATTGAAAGGGCTCTCTGCCACGATCTCGGGGTGGGATTTTATCTAAGTATACTCTGCAACTTCTCAGAGTGTCAAGGGTTGCAGAAAATAATCTACAGCCCCTTCAGGCGGGGTGAGACAAGCTTTGGCGCGAAGTCAGGGTCGAGTTTCTTGAGCTCCTCCAGGATTTCGGTCAGCCGCCTGCGCAGATCCAGATTGGCCGGCTCCCGAAGGCAGGCGGAGTAGGCATCCAGCATCTCATCCTGCTTCTCCCGGATCGGAAGCTCCCTCTCGAATCGCCGAACCCGGCTGGAAAGGTCGTTAATCTCATCTGAACCCAACTGTTCTACGAAATGGAGGTAGTCGCTCCGGGCCTGCGAGAGGAGGGCCAGATACCGCTCCGGGCCGTCCGACAGCTTCGTCTGGATCTCCCCAACGGCGGTGGGCTTCCCATAGATCCTCCTCTGGTATTCCGAGGCGCAGGAGTAGTACCGCTGAAGCCGGCCCATCTCCCCCTTGGCCCTCTCCCAGAGCCGCTGGAAGATCCCCAGCGAGACCAGGAGGTCGTCGGCGTTCACCTTGTAGATCCAGTAGATCTGAACGCGGTCCTGCGCGCGTCCGACCGCCTGATGAACGTCCACGTCGTATTTGGAGAGGACCTCCCTGACCGCCGCCAGGTACGCCGGATCGATGTAGGAGGTCAGCAGCCCCGCCAGGTAGGTGTTGACGTCCTCATCGTTGCGCTGCAGCTCCTCATCCCAGCGCAGCTTGAGGCGGGTTCGGAGGAGGATCTCCGTGATCGCTCCGAAAGTCCCCTCCGGCCCAGAGGCCGGGATCGGGTAGTACGGCGTATCCAGGCGCATCGGACGCCTCAGGCCAGGTGGCTTTTGGCCCGCACCGGCTGGCTCCGCGGCGCCGCCTTGCCCGGCACCGCCCCGCTGGCAGGCGGCTGGACCGGGCTCGGCTTCTGCCGCATCAGACCGATCTCAGAACCGGCGCCCTCGGGAGCGGAACCCGGCGCCGGAGCCATTCCATCGAAACGCCAGCTCATCCACAGGATCCCCAGCGTCACCCCCAGCCCCAGCGTGACCCATGGGAGGGCTACGCTCAAGGCGGAGCGCCGCTGGAGCTGGGTCTCGTGATGGGGAAATTTCCACGGAACCGCGGGGTTCCAGGACCCCGTCGCAACGGGAAAGTTATCCCCGTACTCGAGCGGAGGACGACGCACGGCTCTGCCCCTCCATGAGCTCGTTCGCCAGCCGCCGGGCCTCGGAACCGCCTCCGGCAAACTTCTGCAGCAGGCGCTCCTCCAGATCCTGATCGGTGCGCAGGCTCTCGCCGTTCACGTTGGCCTTCCTCAGCAGGTCAATGAGCGCCGAGATGATCCTGGTCCTGGGAAACTTGACGCCCGTCGAGAATAGGGCATCCTTGCCCAGCTTGTCCAGGAAGTCGACCTGGTTCCGGTCCAGGAACGTGACCACCCGGTGCATCTGCTTGGCGCCTGCCTGCGGATCATTGGATTCAGTTCTCATTGCTATCCCTCCATGACTTTTTTAAACCGACACATTTCTCCACACAAAAAACGCCCGCAGGCTACCAGTGATGAAGCCTCCAGGCGTCTTTCGCGGTCCCCTTGGCAGCCCAGCCGCCCGCTCCCTCCCCTTGCCTTCCTGACACGGGCCTGCGGCTTTGCGCCCCACCGTTACCGGTGGTTTGCCTTTTTCACTGGTACCGTTTGCAGCCTTCTCAATTCAAGAGTGGCATACGGATTGTCAATTTGTCAAGGGTGCCAGCGGGAAATTTTACCCGTCGGCAGGCCCCTCCCGCAGAAGCTGCTGGAGGACGGCCAGGGCGGCAACACAGGCGGTCTCGCACCGGAGAACCGAAGGACCCAGGGCGATCCGGCGGGCGCCCGCGCGGGCGGCCTGTTCGGCCTCCCGCGGAGAAAAATCACCCTCCGGGCCGATCAGGAGAAGAACCGAGCGGGGACGCGGCTGAACCAGCGGACGCAGCTCCTCGTGGGGCCCCTCCACCGTGGCGATGAGGAGACGCTCGTGCTGCGGGAATTCCCCGACCATCTCCTTCCAGCGGCGGAGGGGCCGGATCGCCGGCAGCCAGGGGTTTCCCGATTGCTTCAGCGCCTCGACGGCGATCGCCTGGAGCCGAGCCATCCTTCCGGCGAAGCGGTCCGGATTGAAGCGGCCCGCACAGCGCTCCGTCCAGAGCGGAGCGACTGTCCGGACCCCCAGCTCGGTCGCCTGATGCACGATCGTCTCGAGCTTGCCCTGGGCAGGAACTGCGGCGGCCAGCGTGACCGCGCACGGGGGCGGCGCGGCCCGCGTCGGCTCGGCGAGCGAAAGCTCCAGAACCCCTCGCCTCGTCTCCTCCACCTTGGCCTCGGCCTGCCGGCCCTCTCCGTCCAGGCAGATCAGCGCCTCGCCCCGGCGGACCCGCAGGACGCGGAGGAGATGATGCGCCTGGCTTCCGGTGACTTGGACCGGTCCCGGGGCTAAGAGCTCAGGCGGGAGAAAGCAGCGGATCGCCACACTTGCGGATTACTTGGCGGGCTCGTCCGTCGTCCAGCGGACGAGGTTCTCTCCCTCAAAGAAGAGGTGCTTGGTCCTGGAGACGTACTCGTAGTCGATGGGGAGCGCCTGCACGCGGCCGTGGTAGATCCATTCCTCCCGGACGTTGCCCAGCTCATCCACGCCCTGCGCAATCACGTGGTCCGGAGGGCCCCAATCGTCCAGAACCCCCGCCTTCGTTGTTCCCCGCACGAAGGGCGCACCGGTTCCCAGCGGGTGGGTGAGGACCTCCTTCGCCGTGGGGGCCTGGATCTCGCTGCATCCGGCCAGCACCAATGCAACAAATAGAATGAGCAGAGGCGTTCGGTTCAGGCACAGGCGGAAGTCCCGCTCTGGGGGGTCCGGCAGGGCGCCGTCTCGAGGCTGAGCGGCCACGGTGTCCCCAGCGCTCCTACCCCTCGGGGACGAGCGAGGCCGAGAGCCGGAGCGAGGCACGCCTCGGTGGGGCGTGCTGAGCGGCGCATCGCCGGAGCCCCCTGAGCGGGACTGGCGAGTCCTGAAAGGGAAGGCCCCCGCCAGGATCCCTGGCGGGGGCCTTCTTGAATCACTCACGTCTTGGCTACGACGTGATGGGACGCTTAGAACTTGACCGACCCACCCGCGCCGAGCGTCCAGGCCATCTGGTTGCCGCGGCTGTTGGACTCCGGCTCGTCGTAGTAGCTGCCGGGGAAGAACCACCCACCCCACGCAGCCAACTGGACGTCCTCGGTGTAGTCGTAGAGGGCCTTGACGTCGAGCTCGTCTCCGACGTGGCTGTCCCGCCTCGGTCTCGGCTCCTCATCGAACCGCACGTGGGTCCAACGTCCCCACAGCGTGACATCCTCCATGGCGGACAGCTTCACATCCCCATAGATCAGATGCCGGTTTGTGGTCGCGTTGGTGTCGTTGACATCGAACGTGGCGTAGAGGTTCGGCGCCGCGTCCCGTCCAGAGAAGAAGTCCTGGATGTACGTGGTGAACGAACCCCGGTACACCGGATCCCACGCGCCGAAATCATCGCCCGGAGTCGTATCCGCGCCCGACGGACCGCCGCCCGCCGCGGTGGCCACACCGCTGGTCTCCTCACCGGAGAAGAACGTCCAACCCACCCCGGTGGATGGAGTCCAAGGGGCCTGCGCCCACGTGTAGTTGGCGTAGACGTTCGCCCCCCAGGCGTCCCGATCCCGCTCCTGATAGCCGGAACCAGCGGTGAGGTCGATGATTTCACCGAACTGATGCGCCCCCTCACCCGAGAGCTTCAGATTCTCGATCGGGGAGGCCGCCACCCGGAGACCCGTCGTATGAGTCCGCTGGATCTCGTAGGTGCGCAGCGCGCCGGCCGAGGTCGCATCGTTGACGGTGACGACTCCACCCGCGGTGCCAGTCGCAGAAGCGGCCGCCTCGTCCTGCTTGTAGAACCAGTACGGCTCCACCTCCGCTTCCCAGCGGTCCAGCTTGTAATTCACCACAGCGCCGTACAGGGTCTCGTCGTCGTCATCCACGCCGCTCTCGTTGACCTTCGCCCAGACGCCCTCCACCGTGAGGGGAGCGTAGTCGAGGATCAGCCGGATCGCGTCGAAGGAATTGAACGCGCTGTACTCCTGCCCGTGCGTGGCCTGGCTGAAGGGAGCGGCACCCGTGGTCAAACCGGCAAAGGTGCCGGTCGGATCCGCCAACTGCCCATTCCCCACGATGAAGCCGGTGCCGTAAACCAGGTTCTGGCGACCCGCGATCACCGTCAGCGGGGAATAGAGGAACTCCTTCAGCGTGACGTAGGCGTTGTCAATGTGGATGCTGTTCTCATCATCCGCATCGGTCGCCCCCATCGAATCCCACACCCGCTGGTTGAGCAGCCGGACCGACGTGGAGACGTTGTCGGTCAGATCCGCATCCACGCGGACACGGACCGTGGAGAGGACAAACCGGAGATCGTCATCGTCCGAGTCCGCGGCGTCCCCGCCGACGGTACCGCCCCGGTTCTCCTGCGTCAGCTTCAGGTCGTAGTTGCTCTGGGAGATCGCCTTGATGTCGATATCCCCGCCGACCTTGATGCTCTGCACTTCGGCGTACGCGGTCCCAGCCAGGGCCACGGCAAACGCCAGAAGTCCTACGAGTAGTAATCGTCCCATCGTAATTTAACCCTCCCTCCTTTACTCACCTAAAGTTGCAAACTTCCCCTTTGCTTGCAAACCTCAGCGAAAAGTCGGGGGAGCTAACGACTTCCTTCCATTCGCCGTTGCCCCGGCTTCTGCTCGGGTGACAGCCGGCCCTTCTCAACTTCTCTGAATCTTCCTTCTCCCCCTCGGCCAGTCCCCACCAGCAAAACGCCAGGGCTGACTTGAATTGGGGCAATGATATGACAGAAATTCCTTGGCTGTCAAGCCTTTTTTCGGACCGCGTCAGCTTTCCGTGGGCCGGGGCGGCGGCCGGAGAGCCGTTCCACCAAGCGGGCGGCATCCGCATAGATCCTCTCCACCTCCCGCGGCCCCAGCCCGGCTCCCAGGACGACCTGCCGGGCCTCCTGGAACGTGAGGAGGTCGCCTGGCTCGTGCGCATCGGTGTTGAGGACGAGCCGGGCCCCGGTCTCCAGCGCCATCCGGGCCACATGGCCGTTGGAGAGGGAGTGCCCCCGCCGGGCGGAAAGCTCCAGGGCTATCCCGCGTTTGGCGGCGAGCTTCGCCTCCTCCCGCCGGATGAGGCCCGGGTGGGCCAGGAGATCGATCTCCAGCTCGAGGGCCGCCCGATTGGTGCCGGGGGCGACCGGCTCCACCGTGGTCTCCCCGTGCACCACCACGAGCTGCGCCCCGGCGGATCGGGCGGAGGCGACCACCGCCGCCAGATCCCTCGGGGGGACGTGCGTCACCTCCACCCCGGGCACCACGACCAGGCCGCTGTGCTCGTTCAGCCGCTGGCAGACGTGCACCAGCTGGGGCACCAGGAACTCGACGTTGGAGGCATCCACGTGGTCGGTGATGGCGATCGCCCGGTACCCTTTCACCCGGGCGCGGCGGACCAGCTCCGAAGGGATCAGGACCCCATCGCTGAGGAAACTATGCGTGTGCAGATCAATCATCGGATAAAATAGAAAGCGGCATCTTCCCGCGCCTGTAGCTCAGATGGATAGAGCATCTCACTCCTAAGGAGAGGGTCGGCCGTTCGAATCGGCCCAGGCGCGCTTCCCCGCGTCGCACCCACCCCGGCGCGCTCTCCTTCCCTTCCGCTCTAGGGGGCATCATAGCGGATGAGCGAGAGAACCTCAACCCCCAGCTTCTCCAGCCGCTCGCGGCCCTTGAGGAACGCCAGCTCGACCAGAAAGGCCAACCCCACGATCTCGCCGTTCAGCTTGCGGACCAGCCGGACCGCCGCCTCGGCGGTCCCGCCCGTCGCCAGGAGGTCATCCACGATCAGGACCCGCGTCCCCGCCTCAAAGGCATCCTCGTGCAGCTCGGTGGTCGCCTGCCCGTACTCGAGCGAATAGGAGGCCTGGACCGTCCTCCACGGCAGCTTCCCCTGCTTTCGGATCGGAACCAGGCCGGTTCCCAGGGCATGCGCCAGCGCCGCCCCCAGGATGAGGCCCCTGGACTCGATGCCGGCGATCACCCCGACACGGGCGGATCGGTACGGGGCGGAGAGCTGATCCACCATGGCTGTAAAGGCGGCCGGGTCCTTCCAGATGGGGGTGAGGTCCTTGAAAACGATCCCCTTCTTGGGGAAATCCGGCACGTCCCGGACGAAGCCCTTCAGGTCAAGCAGATGGCTGCGCACTCTGCTTCTCCTGTGTGGCAAGGAAGGCGTGCAGCTTCTTCTCCGCCGCGTTCTGGATCTGCCGGACCCGCTCCCGCGTGATCCCCAGAACCTCGGCGGTCTCCCCCAGGGTGTAGGTCACCCCGTCCTTGAGCCCGTAGCGGAAGCTCAGGACATCCCGCTCCCGGTCGGTGAGGCGGCTCAAGAGATCCGCCACCTGCTCGTGGGCGAGGAAACCGGCCAGCTCGTCCTTCGCCGAGGCCGCCTGACTCTGCTCGATGAGGTCAATGTACCCGGTGGTGCCCTCCTCGCCCAAGGGGGCGTCCAGAGAGGCCGGCTGCAGGGTCATCCGCTCGATCTCCCGGATCTTGCGGACCGGCAGCTTCATGGCGTGCGCCAGCTCGCCCGAGACCGGGCGCCTCCCCAGCTTCTGGGTGAGCCGCTCCGTCGCCTTCCGGTAGCGGGAGATGATGTCCACCATGTAGACCGGGATGCGGATCGTCTTGCCCTGGTTGGCGATCGAGCGCAGGACGTACTGCTTGATCCACCAGGCGCCGTAGGTGGAAAAGCGGAATCCCTTCCCCGGGTTGAACTTCTCCACGGCCCGCATGAGGCCGAGGTTGCCTTCCTCTATAAGGTCGGAGATGGGAAGCCCCAGGTTGCTGTAGCGCTTGGCGATGGAGATCACCAGCCGCAGGTTCGACTGGATCATCTTCCGGCGCGCCTCGGCATCCCCGCGGCGCACCTTCCGCGCCAGGGTCACCTCTTCCTCCGGCGTGAGGAGCGGGATGTCCTTGATGTCCTTGAGGTACAGCTTCAGCGGATCACTCATTTCGTCACTCCACCCCTGCAGTTCCGCCGCGCCGGGTCGCCCGGCTTGCAGCGTTCGGCGCCCCAGCGAGGCGCCTCACTCCGTCCTCGGCCGCGCTCGTCCCTCGCCTGTGGCTCGGGACACCCTGCCCGCGCGGCCTGCGGAGGTGCTGCGCCGGGCATCCCCCGCGCGGCAGAACTGAAAGCGATGAGATGACCAGCGAGTCCGCCCATGGCCACCAAGCCGGGAGGCGCACAGCTTCGGCCGATCCGCGCCCCTGTCATCTCATCGCTTCTCCTTCAGAACCGCCTGGGCCGCGGCCAGCCGCGCGATCGGGACCCGGAACGGCGAGCAGCTCACGTAGTCCAGACCCAGCCGGTGGCAGAACTCCACGCTGGCCGGGTCGCCCCCGTGCTCCCCGCAGATGCCCAGCTTGATCCCGGGGCGGGCCTGCCGGCCCCTCTCCACCGCCCACTGCATGAGCTGTCCCAGGCCGGCCTGATCCACGGAGGAAAAGGGGTCCGCGCGCAGAATCTCCTGCTCCAGATAGGCGGGAAGGAAGGAGCCGCTGTCGTCCCGGCTCATCCCGAGCACGGTCTGCGTCAGATCGTTCGTCCCGAAGCTGAAGAACTCCGCCTGCGCAGCAATCTCGCCCGCCACCAGCGCGGCCCTCGGGATCTCGATCATGGTGCCCGCCTGGTAGCGAATCTTCTGGCCGGTCTTCTCCTGCACCTCGCGGGCCACGCGGTGGACGATCTCCAGCTGGAGCGCCAGCTCCCTGGGGAAACCGACCAGAGGAATCATGATCTCCGGCCGGACCGGAATCCCTTCCTTCTGAACGAGAGCGGCCGCTTCGAAGATCGCCCTCGCCTGCATCCCGGTGATCTCCGGATAGGCGATTCCCAGCCGGCAGCCGCGGTGACCGAGCATCGGATTCGCCTCGTGGAGCTGCGCCACGCGCGCGGCCACCCTCTCCCGCGGAAGGCCCAGCTTCTCCGCCAGATCCTGGATCGCCTCGCTGTCGTGCGGAAGGAACTCGTGGAGCGGCGGGTCCAGGGTGCGGATCGTGACCGGCAGCCCCTTCATCACCCGGAAGATCCGGGCAAAGTCCTCCCGCTGGTACGGCCGCAGCTTCTCCAGGGCCGCCGCCCTATCCTCGTGCGTCTCGGCCAGGATCATCTCCCGGAAGGCGTCGATGCGCGTCCCGCCGAAGAACATGTGCTCGGTGCGGCAGAGCCCGATCCCCTCCGCCCCGAAGGCCAGGGCGTTGGCCGCCTGATCCGGCTGGTCGGCGTTGGTGCGGACCTTCAGCCGGCGGACCCGATCCGCCCAGCGCATGAGCGAAGCGTACTGCCGGTAGGTCAAGCTTCTCGCGCCATCCAAACTCTTCTCGACGAGGACCTGGACGATCTCGCTGGGCGCGGTCTTGACCTCTCCCTCGAACACCTCGCCGGAGGTGCCGTCGATGGAGATCGCCTGGCCCTCGCGCAGGACCTGGCCGTTCACCCGCACCGTCCGCGCCGCGTAGTCCACATGCAGGTCCTGCGCCCCGCAGACGCAGACCTTGCCCATCTGCCGGGCCACCAGGGCCGCGTGGGAGCTCACCCCGCCGCGGGCCGTCAGGATCCCCTCCGCGGCGATCATCCCCCGCAGGTCCTCCGGCGTGGTCTCGACCCGCACCAGCAGCGGCCGCTCCTTCCTGTGCGCCATCGTCACCGCATCGTCGGCGTTGAAGACGACCCGGCCGCACGCGGCGCCGGGGCCGGCGGGAAGGCCCTTGCAGAGGAGCCGCCCGTCCTCCTGCGCCCGCTGGCGGTCCCGCCGGTCGAAGACCGGGGCCAGCAGGTGGGCGAGGGAATCGGCCGGCACGCGCAGGAGCGCCTGTTTCCAGTCAATGAGCTTTTCCTCCACCATCTCCACGGCGATGCGGACCGCCGCCAGGCCGGTGCGCTTGGCCGATCGGGTCTGCAGCATGTAGACGCGGCGATCCTCGATGGTGAACTCGAAATCCTGCATCTCCCTGAAGTGCCTCTCCAGGATCCGCCGGATCCGTTCGAGCTCCGCGTGCGCCTTCGGCATCTCCTTCCTGAGGTCCGCGATGGGCCGCGGGGTGCGGATCCCGGCCACCACATCCTCCCCCTGGGCGTTCACCAGGTACTCGCCGTAAAACTCCTTCCTGCCGGTGGCCGGATCCCGCGTGAAGGCCACCCCGGTGCCGCTGGTGCTCCCCAGGTTGCCGAACACCATCGCCTGCACGTTGACCGCGGTCCCCCAGTCGTGCGGGATCTGGTACTTGCGCCGGTAGACGACGGCCCGGTCGTTGTTCCAGGAGGCGAAGACGGCGCCGATGGCGCCCCAGAGCTGGCGGTCCGGCTCCTGCGGGAACTCCTCCCTCTTGCTCTTGCGGATGAGCTCCTTGTACCGCCGGACCAGCTCCCGGAGATTGCCCGCGGAGAGATCGGTGTCCTTGGCCGCGCCGACCTGCTTCTTGAGCTGGGCCAGCACCTCCTCGAACGGCTCGTGGGCGTCCCCCCTCTTGGCCTGAACCCCCATGACGATGTCCCCGTACATCTGAATGAACCGGCGGTAGCTGTCCCACGCGAAACGGGGATTCCCGGACCGCTCGGCCAGCGCCTCCACGCTCTGGTCGTTCAGCCCCAGGTTGAGGATCGTGTCCATCATCCCGGGCATCGACTCGCGGGCGCCCGACCGGACGCTGACGAGAAGGGGATTGCGCCTGTCCCCGAATCCTTTCCCGGTGAGGGACTCCAGGCGGCGGATCCCTGCCTCCACCTGCCGCCTGAGTTCCTTGGGATAGGCGCGCCGGTGCGTGGTGTAGTAGGTGCAGACCCCGGTGGTGATGGTGAACCCTGGGGGAACCGGCAGCCCGATGCGGGTCATCTCCGCCAGGTTCGCCCCCTTCCCTCCCAGGAGCGCCTTCATCTGGCCGGAGCCGTCCGCCTTGCCTGCCCCGAAGAAATAGACGGATCGGACCATCTTCAGTTCTCCAGCGCGCCCGGCAGGGGAAGCTTGGAGAGGTCGGCGAAGCTGCCCGCAAGCGACTGATGAATCTCTTTCAAAAGGGCGAGCCGATTGCGCCGCAGCTCCAGGTTCTCGTCCATCACGAAGACCTTTTCGAAGAAGGTGTGCACCGCGGGGTACAGGGCGCTGTACGTCTTCGTCGCCTCCTCGTACCGCCGCTGCTCCAGCTGCTGCTTCACCTGAAGCGCGATCCGGCTCCACCTCTCCCACAGCTCCTTCTCCGCCGATTCCTTGAGCGCCTCGGCGTTGACCGAGGGGGGCAACCCCGAATCCTTGACGCTGTTGACGATCCTCCCGGTCCGCTCCGCCACCTTCGCCGCCCGCTCCAGCATGCGGCGGCTGCCGTCCCCGGCGCCGCTCCACAACCGCTTCAGGATCTGGAGCCGCTCCCAGCTCCCGGACAGATCATCGCTGTCGGCCGCCAGAACCGCGTCCAGCAAGCACGGGTCGATGCGATGGACGAAAGAACAGAGCCACTCCAATCTCTCCCGCAGGAAGGCGTGAAGCTCCCTCTTCAATGAGGCGGCCTTGACTTCGATTCGGGGGCCCCATGATTCTATGCTCTCGTCGGAGAGCCTGTCAATCGACAGCCCCACGAACGAGACACCCCGCGGGGGCTCAATCAGGATCCGGATCAAACCCTGTGCCTGCCGGCGCAGGCTGTAGGGATCGGCCGATCCGGTCGGCCTCAAGCCGACGCCGAAGTACCCGACCAGGGTGTCGAGCCGATCCGCCAGGCTGAGCACGGCCCCCAGCGGCGTCGCGGGAATCGGATCGGCCGCGGTCCGGGGCCAGTAATGCTGGGCGATGGCGGCCGCGACCTCCTCCGGCTCCCCGTCGTGCCGCGCGTAATGCCCCCCCATCGTCCCCTGCAGAGAGGGGAACTCTCTCACCATGTGGGTGACCAGATCCGCCTTGCAAACCCGGGCGGCCTTCTCGCAAAGGGAGGCATCGACCCGCAGTCCGATCTGCTGGGCAATGGACCGCGCCAAGGCGGCCAGGTGTTGCGTCCGCTCGGCCACCGTTCCGAGCCTTTCGTGGAAGATCACCTTCGACAATTCCGGGGCCTTCGCCTCCAGCCGGCTCTCGGTGTCTTTCCCATAAAAGAAACGGGCATCGGCGAACCGGGCCTCGATGATCCTCTCAACATTGGCCATCACCATCGCAGGCCTTCCGGGCCTTCCCTCGAGCACAGCCAGGAATTTCGGCAGCAGCTCCGTGCCGGCGCGGGAGCGGACCCCGAACAACTTCAGGTGCTTGGCCATCGCGGTGGCCAGCACCTCGGAAGGAAGATCCAGGTACTCCGGCCGAAAGGAGCCGACCGCCACGACCGGTTCCTCCGCCAGGAAGGTCACGGTGTCCAGGAGCCAGTTGAACTCCTCCGTCGTCCGATCCGGCAGCTTCCCTCCGCACCGCCGGGCGGCCTCCTCGAGCTGAGCCAGCAGCGCGCCCCTCTTGCTCATCGCGTTGTCTTCCAACCGGACCTTCAAACGCCTGAGCGCGGCGAAATAGGCGGCTGGGGTTCGAACGGGGACCTGTTTCCCCCCCGATCGGCGGGTGCCGTACGTGAAGGGAGCGCTCCTGACCGGCCCGAACGAACAGGCGACCGGCGTTGACCCGTAGAGCGCCAGGATCCATCGGATCGGCCGGGCAAACCGGACGCCGGACTCTTCCCACCGCATCGTCTTGGGGAAGCGGACTCCCTGGATGATCTTCGGGATCGCTTCCGCGAGCACCTTTGCCGCCGGCAGATCGTACTCGGCGAAAACCATTTCCCCTTTCGGGGTCTGCCGGCGCACGAGCTCCGATACCCTCAGCCCGTGTTTCTTCGAAAACGCCTCTGCAGCGCGGGTCGGTTTCCCCGACGGATCGAAGGCGATCTGAATCGGCGGGCCCTTCTCCTGTCGCCGGATGCGGGGGGGGATGCCCGCGATCTGCAGGACGAGGCGGCGGTGAGTGTAATACAGACGGGTCTCCCAGTCCTCGCCTTTCCCAACGCCCGCATCCGACAGGGCTGCCCTGACCGCTGCGCCCAGACCCGGCGAGCCCTCCAGGGGCTCACATTCCATCACGCTGGGCATGTAGTCGGAGGGGATCTCCTCGCAGCCGATCTCCAGGAGGAAATCCTTGCTCATCCGGAACCTGCCGGGGTCAGACCCCGTGGGGTCTGACCCCGTTTCAGGTACGCTTCCGCGCAGCGCCTGGCGGAGTTCCGGATGCCGGCGATGAGCGTTGGGCGCTCGTTGGCGCTCACTGCGCCGCGGGAGTCCAGAAGGTTGAAGGCGTGCGAGCTCTTCAGGAGCTGCTCGTACGCCGGGAGGAGAAGGCCCTTCTCCAGAAGACGGCTGCACTGGGTGCAGGCATCCTCGAAGGCGCGCCGCTGCAGCTCCGCGTCGGCCTGCTCGAAGTTGTAGGTGGAGCCCTCCACTTCATCCTGCCGATGGATGTCGCCGTAGCTCCACTGCTCATTCCATCGGAGGGCGTACAGATCGAGCTTTCCCTGCAGGAACATGGCGATCCGCTCCAGGCCGTAGGTCAGCTCCGCCGAGACGACCTTCAGGTCCATCCCACCCACCTGCTGGAAATAGGTGAACTGCGTGACCTCCAGGCCATCCAGCCAGACCTCCCAGCCCAGTCCCCATGCCCCCAGCGTCGGGGACTCCCAATCGTCCTGGACGAAGCGCAGGTCATGATCCTTCAGCCGGATCCCCAGGGCCTCCAGGCTGCGCAGGTACAGCGGCTGCACGTCCGGCGGCGAGGGCTTGAGGATGACCTGGTACTGGTAATACCGCTGGGCGCGAAGGGGATTCTCCGCGTACCGGCCGTCCGTCGGCCGACGGGACGGCTGGACAAAGGCCACCCGCCACGGATCGGGGCCCAGCGCCCTGAAGAAGGTGAGCGGATGAAACGTCCCCGCCCCCATCTCCATGTCGTACGGCTGGGCGATCAGGCAGCCCTGATCCGCCCAGAACCGCTCCAGCCGCAGGATCAGCTCCTGGAAGGTGCTCATGCGGCGGCCTCCAGGCCGACCGAATAGAGGAAGGAGCGGCTCTTCAGCTCCCGCTGCAGGACGCTGCGGCAGATTCCCTGCAGGAACCGGCGCAGGCCGTCCTCCGCGGCAGGGGTGGTCGGGATCCGCGCCGCCTCGCCCAGCGGCACGGTGAGCAGCTGCCGAAGAAGCGCCTTCGGTTCCGCCCCCAGCGCCAGCGAATCCAGATCGGGAAGCAGCCCGCTGCCGCGCAGCAGGCGCGCCTCCAGAAGCCGGGCCAGCCGGTGCGGCGGGCCTCCTGCCTCGAGCGTCCGGAGCGCACCCACCACGAGCTCATACAGCTCCGCGCTGGGATCCCCCGCCCCGGTCATCGCCTCCACCAGCTCGAGGAAGTAGGCGGCGTACGCCGTGCGCAGGAGGTCCCTCCGGATCGCATCGAAGGGCTCCACCAGGTCGCAGCCGGTCACCAGCGCCCAGGGGGAGCGCCGCCGCTCGTACAGGACGACCGACTGCAGGGTCACCGGCTCCAGGTACCAGGGCACCGCGCTGCGCGCGCCTCGCACCCCCTTCACCAGGCCCTGGAATTTCCCAAGGTGCCGGCTGTATGCGGTCAGCACCACGCTCGTTTCCCGAACCTCCTGGCGTCTGAGGATCAGCGCCTCGGTCTTGTGGATGGCCATCGCCGCCTCCTCTGGAAGAGGGAGCTCTCTTCCGCTCCGGAAGAAAATGCAGGCAGGCCTGTCCGCCCACGGCCACCGAGCCGTGAGGCACACGCCCCCGCCGGTCCGCGTCCGCGCTGGCTCACCGCCCTAGCCCTTGGAATCCGGCACGCGGACGTTGGGGCCGGTGACACCGCCGGAGATCACCAGCCGCAGGCCGTCCTCGACCGACATCTCGAGGTTGATCAGCGATTCCCGCGGGGCCAGAACCAGATACCCCGAGGTGGGATTCGGGGTCGTCGGGATGAAGACGTTGACCACATGCTCCGGCGTCTTGGCCTGAACCTCCCCCTGCCCCTCCGACGTCACAAAGCCGATCGCATACATCCCCTGCCTCGGCCATTCCAGCAGAACGACCCGCCCGAAGAGCCCCTTCCGCTCGCCGCTGAAGCTGTCGGCAATCTCCCGGCTCGTCCCGTAGATCTTGCCCACGATGGGAACCTTCCGGATCAGGGATTCTCCTACCCGCATGAAGCGCCGGACCAGGATCACCCGCGTGCCGAACCCGATCAGCGCCACCATCAGCACGAACGCGATCACGATGAGCAGCCGGGCCAGCACAGGGGATTGCATCTCGACCGGCAGGACGAGGGCGACGGCCCTCGCCACGGGGTTGATGAAAACCCGGAAGAACCACCCGAACAGAAGCTGCAGAATCGCTACGGTGACGAGGGCCGGCAGAAGCACCACGAGCCCCGTCAGAAACGATCGCCAGAAACCCCGCATGCCCTAGAACCTCCCCAGCGCAGCCCGCAGCCGCGGCCCGAACAGGAGCAGCCCGACCACCACGGAGCCGAAGACCGCGACCAGCACCCCGCCGGCCGCCACGTCCTTCGCCATCCGCACGACCGGGTGATGCCGGGCCTCCAGCAGATCAAGGACCAGCTCCACCGCCGTGTTGAAAAGCTCACTCACCAGAACCGCCGCCACGGTGAGCAGGAGGATCCCCATCTCCGGCCGGCTGAAATCCAGCGCCACACCCGCCGCCAGCACCGCGCCCGCGCAGAGGAGATGGATCCGCAGGTTCCGCTGCGACCGCACGGCGTGGAGCAGGCCGCGCCATGCCGCCCCGCAGACGGAGGACAGCTCCCGGCACAGCTCAAATGCCTTCAATCTTCCCCCCTCGCCCCTCCAGGACGTCCCGCAGCCGGCGGGCCTTGCGATCCATCCTCCGCCGGTCCGACCCGCGCGCGTGGCCATACCCGGCCAGATGGAGGAGGCCGTGAATGAGATACCGCTCCGTCTCGGCCTGTGCACCGCGCGGCCGCCTCCGCGCCGCCGTCTCGACGGAGATGGCGACGTCCCCCAGCACGCCCGGCGGCGATTTCAGAACGGGCACCGGACCCCCGCGGCAGGGATGCCCGGCGAGGGACCCCCGCAGGCCGCGCTGCGCGTACGGAAAGCTGAGCACGTCGGTCGGGGAGGGATCTCCCATCCAGCGCCCGTGGAGCCGCGCCATTCCCCGATCGTCGGTCAGCAGGATGCTCAGGAGCTCATCGCCGCGCGAGAGCGCCTCCAGGAGACGCTGTGCCCGGCGCCTGAGGCGCCGGCCGTCCAACCGGATGCGCCGCTGGCTGTTCCTCAGCAGGACCATCGTCATTACTTCTTGCCGTTCTGCTCGTACGCCCGGACGATCTTCTGCACCAGCTCATGCCGCACCACGTCGCTCTCGTTGAATCCGACGAAGGCGATCCCCTCGATCCCCTTCAGTGTCTCCCGCGCGTGCATCAGCCCCGACGGCCTGCCGGCGGGAAGATCCGACTGGGTGACATCCCCGGTGATCACCACCTTGGAATCAAAGCCGAGCCTGGTCAGGAACATCTTCATCTGCTCCGGGGTGCAGTTCTGCGCTTCGTCGAGGATCACGAAGGAGTCGTTCAACGTGTTATGGGTGACAATGAAGTCGTCGGTCACATACAGTGAGTCCGGAGCGTCGACGCGTATGCAGAGAGTCTCATCTTCGCCAACCCGCT
Organism: uncultured Planctomycetia bacterium; assembly: GCA_964372395.1. GTDB lineage: Bacteria > Omnitrophota > Gorgyraeia > 1-14-0-20-64-10 > 1-14-0-20-64-10 > CAYFHV01. The sequence continues at coordinate 19,844 of CAYJQV010000027.1, forward strand.
CAATTCTGTCTATGTATCGCGCCGGATGTCCACCGCCTGTCCGCTGATATTTCTCAAGCTTCCGAGACAAACGGAAAGGTTGGAGGGAGCGGGGCAGGCGAATATCCAAGACGTACGCGTCCGAGTTATAGCGCACATCTCGCCCTCTCACGCGCCCCGATGGGCGCCCCATGGCGGGCCGGCATCTCGTGTAGACGACCCCTCCCATCGAACGCACCAGGAAGACGACGTCATCCCGCAGGCGCGGAGACGTCGTGCAGTAGTGAATCCTGCTTGTCCGGCCATCCTGAAGCACCGGTCCCCCATCGGTATCCAGCAAACCCCGCAAAACGGCCAGTCGAATATCCACAGAGTTGTAGAGGTATTCCTCGGGAACGAACTTGGTTGCCGATTTCGTCCCGCAAAGATCAAGCTCACGCAACAGTGCGGTGACGGGGTTAGCCACGATGACTCCCCCGCGGCCGCCATTCGCATTGCGCAGCACATAGTCGACGCTGCTCTTCCGCGTCACCTCAATGCCTTCGCCTTCGAGAGCTTCTCCAAGCGCATGAGCCAGCTCCATGTCGCCGGTCGCGAACGTCGGAGTGGTGCTGCCGGTAAGGCAGCCATCTCCGAGGAGCAAGCCGAGCGCGTAAGGATCCAGTGACACCGGCCTCGACAGAAACTGAACCGGAGCGCTGATCAATGGCAACTCAAACCGGTGGTCATCTGCACACCTGAGCCGCCCGAACAGCTCACGCGTCTCCAGAATCCGGAAACCCTTATTTCGACGTTTGTCATCTCGCGTCTGCACAGCCCAAAGGTGCTCGGCGCAACACAAGGTTGAAGCGCCGTCCTGTGTTGTGACGCGAAAAATCTCCTTGCGACCCTGTGGATACACCCCGACAACACGCGTCGGCGCACCATCCGCGCCTATCACCGTGTCACCCGCCTGGAGACTTCCAATCGGCACGTAGCCCCCACGGGTAAGGACGGAGCTGAAGTAGGGCTGCGCTCTTCCCCGCATGTACGCCAGGGGGGCGACCTCCAGGATCCCCTTCTCGAGACTCCGCTGGATCCGGTCCACATCCATCATGTCGTAGAGCGCGTCGTAGAGGGGGCGCAGGTACGGGCTCACCTTCTCCTCGAACGTTCCCGGCAGGAAGCCCAGCGACTCCCCGGCCTCCACCGCGGGGCGGGTGAGGATGATGCGGGAAACCTCCTGCCGTTTCAGGGCGTTCACCGCCATCGCCAC
>CAYJQV010000028.1:0-2838 GCA_964372395.1 uncultured Planctomycetia bacterium
GGCCTCGCTCGTCCCTCGCGCGGCTCGGGACACCGTGGCCGCTCGGCCTGCGAGAAGCCTGTGCCCCCGCCCCCCATCCCCCCGGCCCGGCCACCCCCGTTCCTCGGCCGGAGGTTGGGGAATGGGAAGGGGATCGCGAGCGGTGCGCGGGCGAGGCCCTCCCCGAAGCGGGGATGGCCCGGACCCTGGGGTCGCCGGCGAGGGGGTGGGCGGGATGAGCGATTCACTGCGGCGGCTGCTGCTCCGGTACCGGGGCGGGCGCCTCGCCACGCGGGATCTTCTGGAGGTTCTCAGGGAGATGCCCTACCGGGATCTCACCTTCGCGAAGGTGGATCTGCACCGGCAGCTCCGGCGCGGCTTTCCGGAGGTGGTCTATGCGAAGGGCAAGAAGCCGCAGGAGATCCTGGCCATCGTGCAGGCGCTTCAGCAGGCGGGCCACCGGGTGCTGGTGACGAAGGTGGCCTCCTCCGTGGGCCGGCGGATGACGCAGGCCTGTCCGCGACTGCGCTATTTCCCCAGGGCGAGGATTCTTTCGGACGCTTCGCCGAACGGCGGGCGCGGCCGGCGTGGTGCTGGAGCCGGCGCGGTTCTTGTGCTCACGGCGGGCACCAGCGACATCGACGTGGCGGAGGAGGCGGCGGTGACGGCGCAGCTCATGGGTCAAGGGACCAGCCGCCTGTACGACGTGGGGGTGGCGGGCCTGCACCGGGTGCTCAAGAATCTGAAGGTTCTGCGGAGGGCGAAGGCGATTGTGGTGGTGGCCGGCATGGACGGGGTTCTCCCGAGCGTGGTCAGCGGGCTCGTCCCCGCGCCGGTGGTGGCCGTTCCAACGAGCACCGGTTATGGGGCCTCATTCCGCGGGGTGGGGCCTCTGCTCACGATGCTCAACTCCTGTTCGCCCGGGGTGGCGGTCGTGAACATTGACAACGGATTCGGGGCCGGGTACCTGGCCGCGCGGATCGCCGCCGGATGAAGCCACCTGGCCCCACGGCGGGCCGCCCAGCCCGGGCGTGGGGATTCGCGGACACGCTGTCTGGGCCCCAGCGGGCCCAGCGCTCGCTCTCGCGCTCACTCCTGGACAAAGGAATCTTAAGGAGAATGAGAACCATGCCCCGTTCGCGCTCCGAGACGGTCCGCCCACCCCATCGCCCGAGCCGGGCGGCCCGCGGCGGGCGCGGGCTCCCTCGAGGGGTGGGCCGCCGATGATCCTGTATGTGGATGCCACGCGGGGGTTGAGCGGCGACATGCTGCTGGCGGGAATGATTCGGCTGGGCCTTCCGTTGGAGAGGGTGGAGCGGGCGCTTTCGGAGCTGGGGCTCAGGGAGGTCGGCCTGCGAATGGCCGAGGTGTCGGTGAACGGGACCGAGGCGGGACGGCTCCAGCTCCGGATGGGCCGCGCGAACGGGGCGCCTCCCGGTGCGCTGCATCAGGTCATCCGCTGGGTGAAGCGCTCCAGGCTGGCAGCTCCCCTCCGGATGCGGCTGGCTCATGCATTCGCTGTTCTTGGGCAGGCGGAGGCGGCCGCCCATGGAGCGGCATGGCGCAGGGTGGTCCTCCATCAATTGGCGGATCCGGACACGGCGGTGGATTTCCTGGGTTTTGCGCTGGGCCTGGAGCTCCTCCGGATCCGGAAGGTGCATGTCTCCGTGATCCGGCTCGGCGACCGTTATTTCGATGAGCGGGGCCGACTGCGGTTGAAGACCGGTCCGGCAACCGGCTGGCTGCTGCGGGGTTTTCCGGTTGAGCGTGTGGGCGGATTCGAGTGGACCACCCCCACGGGCGCAGCCCTCCTGGCGGCCTTCGCCACCCGTGAGCCCCCTCCGCCGTTTCAGATGAAGGGCCTGGCCCACAGCGTGGGAACGGGCACTCCTCCCGGCGGCCCCTCGCCGCTGCGGCTGATCCTGGGAATCGCGCTTGACAGGGGTTGAGAAATCAATTACAGTACAGCTGACAAGCCCCCATGAGCGATGCCCGCCGAATGAAGCATCGTCCGCTTGCCAAGGCGTCCTTCGTACGGACCGCAGTGAGTAATTTTTCTCGTACTGTCTCCCCAGCGATCTTTGCCGGAGGCATCGTGCTGCTGGCCGCTGGCTTGATGGGTGCAGAGGTGGTACCCGGTGAGCTCATGTGGCAGGAGGGAGCGGCCTACCGGTCGGAGGGACGGCAGCTTCAGGAGGTGGGGGAGGCCTACCGGGCGCTGTCCGCCTTTCGCATGGCGGTGGCAGTGAACCCGGCCTACGCCGAGGCGTTCAACGACATGGGTGTCGTGTTGGAGAGCGTGGGCAGGGCGGGGGAAGCCGAGCAGGCATACCAGCGAGCCCTTCAGCTCGACCCTTACCTGGGTGCCGCGCATTCTAACCTGGCGCTCCTGTACGAGAAGGCAGGCAAGGTCAAGGAGGCGGGCGAGCACTGGGCTGCCCGGGTGCGCCTCGGTCCCACGTACGATCCTTGGGTATTGAAGGCGCGCGAGAAGCTGGCGCACCACAGCCTTCCGATCCCGGAGCCGGTTCCGGTTCGGCCGGCACAGAGGAAGGCGGAGGCCAAGCGGCTGCTGGCGGCTGGTCGGGCGCACCTCGAGGCGAAGCGGTGGGAGCAGGCGACGGCCGAGTTCCAGCGGGCACTGGGCGTCGACCCGGGTAACCGCGAGGCCGCGCGTCTCCTTCGTCAAGTGGCTGCGGACCGGGAGAAAGAGGAGCTCCGCAGGCAGAGGGAGATCGAGGCATCGGCGGAGCGCGTGAGGAAGCAGGCCGAGGGCCTCCGCAGGGAGGCAGCAAGGCCGACTCCCGAGAAGAAGCCGGCCAAGCCGATTGTGGAGCGTGAGCCGGTCAAGAGGAAGCC
>CAYJQV010000028.1:2938-20208 GCA_964372395.1 uncultured Planctomycetia bacterium
ACGAAGGTACCGGCGGATGCGCGCAAGCTCGCAGAGCAGCTGGCCGCCGAGAAGAAGCCGGCCAAGCCGATTGTGGAGCGTGAGCCGGTCAAGAGGAAGCCGGAGCCGGCAAAGGCCGAGCCGGTCAAGGCGGCTCCTCCCAAAGAGGCACCGGCGCCGCCCGCAGCGGTCACGAAGGTACCGGCGGATGCGCGCAAGCTCGCAGAGCAGCTGGCCGCCGAGAAGAGGAAGGTGCGCCAGACGGCCATTCAGGATCTGAACCAGCGCGGGGTTGCTGCGATGCGGGCCGGCCGCTACGATGAGGCCATGGATCTTTTCCGTCAGATCCTGACCCTGGAGCCGGGGAACAGGAACGCGCAGGAGAGCCTGCAGCGGGCGGAAAAGGCGAAGGCCAAGGCGGCCAAGACGGCCGGACGGTAGCCCGGGGAGCCGGCCGGGGAATCGTTCCACCCATTTCGTCATCTCGTTTCTAAGGCAAACAATCCCCTTTTGTCGAGCGCTGCGCACCATCGTCGCTTGAAATCCGGAGACCGGCTGTTCCTGATCGACGGCTCCTCCTTCTGCTACCGGGCCTTTTACGCGATCCGGAGCTTGAGCACCTCCCGGGGACAGCCCACGAACGCGGTGTACGGCGTGGTGGCGATGCTGAGGAAGCTGCTCGAGGAGGAGAAGCCGGAGTGCCTGGCGGTCGCCTTCGACCTGCCGAAGCCGACGTTCCGGCATCTGCGGTATGAGGCCTACAAGGAACACCGCAAGCCGATGCCGGAGCCGCTGGTGGAGCAGCTGCCCTGGATCCGGGAAGTGCTGAAGGGTTTCCGGATCCCGCTCTTCGAGCGGGAAGGGTACGAAGCGGACGACATCCTCGGGACCCTGGCGGTTCAGGCCGTGAAGCGCGGGATGTCGGTCTACCTCGTGACCGGCGACAAGGATGCCCTTCAGCTGGTGGGGGGGAAGGTGAAGGTGTACCGGCCGGTCCGGGACGGGCACGAGATCCTCGATGACCGGACGCTGAAAGAGCGCTGGCACCTTCGGCCCGATCAGGTGGTGGACGTGATGGCGCTCATGGGGGACGAAAGCGATGCCATCCCGGGGGTGCCCGGGATCGGAGAGAAGACAGCGGTGGAGCTCATCCAACGGCATGGTTCTGTGGAGACGTTGCTGGACCGTCTAGGGAAGGATCGGGGTATCCGGCCCGCGCTGGTCAAGGCGATCCGTGAACATGAGGATCAGCTGCAGCTCAGCCGGGAGCTGGCGACCCTGGACACCGCGGTCCCCCTGGAGATCGACTGGGAGGATCTGAAGCGGAAGGAGCCGGATATGCAGGCGCTGCGGAGGATTTACCAGACGCTGGAGTTCAGGACGCTCGTGAAGGAGCTTTCGCCCGCGGAGACGACTGCTCCCGTCGGCATGGAGTCAACGGATTCGCTCGAGGAGATCCGGGAATGGCTTCCGGCGATCCGGCAGGCGGGGCGGGTGGCGGTCGCCGTGGCCTGTTCCGAGGGACACGCGATGACGGCCGAGGTTCTTGCCGTGGCCATCGCCTGGGAGGAGGGCGTGGCCAAGGCCGCGCCGGGCGAGAAGGCGCTTGAGGATCTGCGGCCGCTCTGGGAGGATCCGAAGATTTTGAAGATCTGCCCGGGGTTGAAAGAGCTCTTGATCCTTCTGTATCGCCGGGGGATCCACCCCCGAGGGCCCTGGGCGGACCCCTCGCTCGCCTCGTACCTCCTCAACCCGGCCCGGCCGTCGCACCGCATCGAGGATCTGGCGCTGGAGGTCCTGGAGCTTTCGGTGTCGGATCCCGATCCGATCCGGAGGGCGGGCCGGCGGGCGCTCGCCGCGTGCGCGCTCATGCCGAATCTGGAGGAGGAGATCCGCTCCAAGGAGCTCTCGGTCCTCCTGAACGAGGTGGAGGTTCCCCTGGCGGGGGTTCTGGCCAGGATGGAGCTGGCGGGGATGGAGGTCGACCCCGGGACGCTGGAGGAACTGGGCCGGCGGGTCGCGCAGGGGCTGGAGACACTCACGCGCGAGATCGAGCGTCTCGCCGGGGGCTCGTTCAACCTCAACTCCCCCAAGCAGCTCTCGGAGATTCTCTTTGAGAGACTCAAGCTGCCGATCATCAAGAGGACCAAGACGGGCGCTTCCACCGATGAGGAGGTGCTTCGGCGGCTGAGTCTCATGCACGAGCTGCCGGCGAAGATCCTGGAGTATCGGGAGCTGGCCAAGCTGCGCTCCACCTATGTGGAGGCGCTGCCCCGCTTCATCCATCCCGAGACACAGCGGATTCACGCCCACTTCCACCAGACGGTGACCGCCACGGGGCGGCTTTCCTCCTCCGACCCGAATCTCCAGAACATCCCGATCCGGACGGAGCTGGGAAGGCAGGTGAGACGCGCCTTTGTCCCCTCGGCCGGCTGGGAGTTTCTCGCGGCCGACTACTCGCAGATTGAGCTGAGGATCCTCGCGCACCTGGCGGAGGACGAAGCGCTGGTGGAGGCGTTCCGCCAGGGCCAGGACATTCACCGCGTCACCGCCTCAGAGGTCTTCCAGGTGGACCCCGGGGAAGTGAGCGCCGGCCACCGGGCCGTGGCCAAGACAATCAACTTCGGAATCCTCTATGGGATGACGGCCTTCGGCCTGTCGAAGGAGCTGGGGGTGGAGCCGGGTCAGGCGGAGGAGTTCATCCGGAACTATTTTGCGCGGTATCCGCAGGTGCGGGCCTACCTCGACCGTTCGCTCGAGGAGGCGAGGAGTCGCGGGTACGCCCTCACCCTGTTCCATCGGCGCCGGTACCTGCCGGAATTAAGAGCCAAGGAGCTGTCCGTCCGGCAGTTTGCCGAGCGGATGGCGGTGAACGCCCCCATCCAGGGATCGGCGGCGGATCTCATCAAGGTGGCGATGGTGGCCTTGGACGCCGCGCTCCTGGAGCGGCGTTTCCAATCCCGGATGGTCTGTCAGGTGCACGACGAGCTCATCCTGGAGGTCCCTCCCGGTGAGATGGAGAAGGTGCAGCCGCTGGTCCGCGAGGTGATGGAATCCCCGACCCTTTCCGGCCGCCCGATCCGGCTGAAGGTGCCGATCGAAGTGAACTTGAAGAGCGGCCGGAACTGGTTCGAGGCCTCTCATTAGGCAATGAAACAACATGGGCGCGGACAGGGCTGTCGTCTCATCTCTTCCAGGGGGGAAACGCGCTCCGCTGGTTGGGGGGAAGCATTGTTTCCTCCGCACGCCCCTCGGATTCCCCTTTCCCGCGCTCGGCGCCTTCGGCCCCGCTGCGCCGGGGATGCCCGGATCCGCGGCGTCGCGAGGCCGAACGGGCATGGTTCCCGCTTCCTTCAGTGCTTTTATTCAGGATAGCGGGAGAGTGAGGCCGAGCGCCGCAGTGAGCGCAGCCTCGCTGGGGTTGCGCGAACGGCGCGGGCCGGGCGACCCGACGCAGCGGGGGCAATGAGGGTCATCGGGCTCACCGGAGGGGTCGGGACGGGAAAGTCCACGGTGGCCCGGATGTTCGAGCGCCTCGGCGGTCGGGTGCTGGACGCCGACGGGATCGCCCATGAGCTCATGGAGCCCGGGAGCGCGGTGCATCGGAAGATCCGGACCCGTTTCGGACGGGCGCTGTGCGGCCCGGATGGCCGGATCGACCGGGGGAGGTTGGCCCAGCGCGTCTTCCGCAGGGCCGGGGAGCTGGAGGCGCTCTGCCGGATCATCCATCCGGCGGTGCACCGCCGCATCCGGGAATCGATGCGCCGGATCCGGCGGGAGGACCCGGCGGCGGTCGTCGTCCTGGATGTTCCGCTGCTCCTGGAGGCCCGGCCCGCGTATCGGACCGACGCGCTCGTGGTCGTCTCCGCGCCGCGCGGGGCGGTCGCGCGGCGGCTGCGGGGGCGATCGGGCTGGTCGATGGCCGAGATCCGGAGGCGCAGCCGGTTTCAGATGCCACTCTTGGATAAGGTGAGGCACGCGGATTTTGTTGTGGAAAACGGCGGGTCGAGAAACGCCACCCGCCGGCAGGTATTGGCGGTCTGGAGGAAAATAGGAGAAGGAGTCCATGGCAGAAGGAAAGACCACTGAGGAGAAGACCGGCGGGGCGGCCGGTCCGGCGGCCCAGAACCTGGATATCGCCAAGCTCAAGGGGATGACGATCCTGGAGCTCAACAAGGTTGCCCGCGATCTGAATGTGAACGGCATCTCGGGGCTGAAGAAGCAGGATCTCATCTTCAAGATTCTGCAGGCACAGGCCGAGCGGGAAGGGAACATGTTCGGGGAGGGGGTGCTGGAGATTTTGCCCGAGGGCTTTGGGTTCCTCCGCAGCCCCAACTACAATTACCTCCCGGGCCCGGACGACATCTACGTCTCCCCGAGCCAGATCCGTCGTTTCGACCTGAGGACCGGCGATACCGTGAGCGGTCAGATCCGTCCCCCCAAGGAGGGGGAGCGGTACTTTGCGCTGCTCAAGGTGGAGGCAGTGAACCTCGAGAATCCCGACGTGGCGAAGGTGAAGATCCTGTTTGACAACCTCACCCCGATCTACGCCCACGAGCGGTACAAGCTCGAGACCGATCCAGGTGAAATCTCCACCCGGATCCTGGACCTCCTGGCGCCGGTGGGGAAGGGCCAGCGTGGCCTCATCGTGGCACCCCCCTACAGCGGCAAGACGATCCTCCTCCAGAAGATCGCCAATGCCATCACCCGGAACTACCCGGAGGCGGTGCTGCTCGTCCTCCTCATCGACGAGCGGCCGGAGGAGGTCACCGACATGCAGCGTTCGGTCAAGGGGGAGGTGGTCTCCTCGACGTTCGATGAGCCGGCGGAGCGGCACATCCAGGTGGCGGAGATCGTCCTGGAAAAGGCCAAAAGGCTCGTCGAGCACAAGAAGGATGTCGTGGTCCTGCTCGACTCGATCACGCGCCTGGCGCGGGCCTACAACACGGTGGCCCCCCACAGCGGCAGGATCCTCACGGGCGGCGTGGACGCCACCGCGCTGCACAAGCCGAAGCGCTTCTTCGGAGCCGCGCGGGGGATCGAGGAGGGTGGGAGCCTGACCATCATCGCCACCGGGCTCATCGACACCGGCTCACGCATGGACGAGGTGATCTTCGAGGAGTTCAAGGGGACAGGCAACATGGAGATCACGCTCGACCGGAACCTGTTCCAGAAGAGGATCTATCCGGCGCTGGACATCCAGCGGTGCAACACCCGGAAGGAGGAGCTGCTGCTGGAGCCGGATGAGCTGAAGAAGGTCTGGCTGCTCCGCAAGGTCCTGAAGGAGCTCAACGCCGACGAGGCGATGGAGCTCCTCATCGACCGGCTCTCCAAGGCGAAGACCAACGCCGACTTCCTGTCCAGTCTCAATCCGGACAAGGGCAAGGACTGAAGGAGGGTTCCGCGTGAAGAAAGAGATCCATCCCGAGTACAAGCCCTCGACGATCAGTTGCGCCTGCGGGGCGGTCTACCACACCCGCTCAACGAAGGGGGACTTCCGGATCGACATCTGCGCCAAGTGCCATCCCTTCTACACCGGCACGCAGAAGTTCGTAGACACCGCCGGAAGGGTCGAGCGGTTCCGGAAGAAGTTCAAGAAGCCCGCGAATGCCTGAGCCGGTCACCGATCGGCTGAGGCGGTTCCAGGAGCTGGAGCGTCTCCTCACCGATCCCCAAGTCCTCTCCGATCCGCGGCGGCTGCGCGAGACCGCGCGCGAGCATGCCCAGCTCAAGCCTTGGGCCCAGCGATTCCTCCAGCTCGAGCGGACCCGCGAGCAGATCCGCCACGCGGAGGAGCTGGTGGCGGGACGGGAGACCCAGCCGGAGATGCGGGAGCTGGCGGAGGCCGAGCTCGCCGAGCTGCGCGGAGAGGAACGCCGCCTCACAGAGGAGCTCGAGGGGCTGGCCTTTGAAGAGGACCTGGAGGGTCAGAAGAGCGTCATCGTGGAGATCCGGGCGGGAACGGGCGGTGCGGAGGCATCCCTTTTTGTCATGGAGCTCTACCGGATGTACACGCGGTACGCCGCGCGGCAATCCTGGACGGTGGAGTCCCTGAGCGCCAGTTCCACGGAGGTCGGCGGGTTCAAGGAGGTCATCTTCGGCGTGGAGGGGGCGGGTGCCTTCCGGAAGTTGAAATTCGAGAGGGGGGTTCACCGTGTCCAGCGGGTTCCGGAGACGGAGGCGTCCGGCCGGATCCACACCTCCACCGTGACCGTCGCTGTGCTGCCCCAGGCCGAGGAGGTGGAGGTGGAGATTGACCCCAAGGATCTGAGGGTGGATCTCTTTCGCTCATCGGGTCCCGGCGGGCAGGGGGTCAACACCACGGACTCCGCCGTCCGGATCACCCACCTTCCGACGGGGCTGGTGGTGAGCTGCCAGGACGAGCGGTCCCAGATGAAGAATCGAGCCAAGGCGATGAAGGTCCTGAGGGCCCGGCTCCTGGAGAGGCGCGCGGAGGAACAGGCGGCCCGGCGCTCGCAGGAGCGGCGCACGCAGATCGGCGGCGGCGAGCGGGCGGAGAAGATCCGGACCTACAATTTCCCGGACCGGAGGGTGACCGACCACCGGATCAACTTCACCTCCCATCGGCTGGAGGAGATCCTGGAGGGGAATCTGGACGAGCTCATCGAGCCGCTCGGCAAGTCGGAGCGGGAGGCCCGGTTGGGAGGCGCGGAAAAGAGATGAAACAGGAAGGGTTCGGCGAGGTTGGAGCAATGCGCTCCGCCCTGGAGCTCATCCGGGAGGCCACCGGGATGCTGGACGGGGCGCAGGTGCACTGCTCCCAGTGGACGGCGGAACAGCTTCTCGGCGCACGGCTGGGGCGGCATCCGGTGGAGCTCTACACCGAGGAGCCGGAGGTGCCGGCGGAGGAGGCGGTCCGGTTCCATGCCGATGTTGCAGCCCGGGCGGCGGGCGTTCCGCTGCAGTACCTGATGGGTACAGCGGACTTCTACGGCAGGGAGTTTCTCGTGGGACCCGGTGTGTTCATCCCCCGGCCGGAGACGGAGATCCTGGTGGATGTCACCCTGGAGCTTTTGCGGGCGCCGGGTCGGCCGGCGGGAGTCATCCGGCGCGTGGTGGATGTCGGCGCCGGATCCGGCTGCATCGCCCTGACGCTGGCGCTGGAGCGGCCGGATCTCGAGGTGGTTGCGGTGGAGCTGTCGGCCCACGCGATCGCCTTTGCCCGGCGCAACGCTGAACGCCTGGGCGGTTCCATCCGTCTGGTTCAGGGGAGCTGGATGAGCGGTCTGAAGGACGGCTGTGCGGATCTGATCGTGGCCAATCCCCCGTATCTCGATCCAGGAACGGTTTCCCGATGGCCGAGGGAACTGGCATGGGAGCCGTGGGTTGCCCTCGACGGTGGTCCTGGGGGATCGGCACAGATGGAGGCGCTCATGCGGGCGGCCGTGCGGGTCTTAAGGCCGGGGGGCGGGCTGGTTCTGGAGATCGGAATGGATCAGGCGGGGCGGCTCCGGGAATTGGCGCCGGGGTGCGGCCTCTCGGTCGAGCAGATCCGGACGGACCTGGCCGATCTCGACCGGGTAGCGGTCCTGACGAGGGCGGGCTGAGGGCGCCGTGGACAAGCTCGTGATCCGGGGTGGCCGGACGCTGAAAGGGGCGGTCCAGGTGAGCGGTTCGAAGAACGCAACCCTCCCCATCCTGGCGGCCACCCTGCTGACCGACGAGCTGTGCGTTCTGGAGGGGGTTCCCGCCCTGCGCGACGTCTCCACCATGGTCCGGATTCTCCGGCACATGGGGGTCAAGGTGACGCAGGAGGCGGATCGGGTCGTCGTGGAGCCCGGCGGCTATCGGGGGACGGAAGCCCCGTACCGGCTGGTCTCCACGATGAGGGCCTCCTTCTGTGTCCTGGGGCCGCTGGTCGCACGAAGGAAAGAGGCCAGGGTCTCCCTGCCCGGCGGGTGCGTCATCGGGCCTCGACCGGTGGATCTCCACCTGAAGGGGCTGCGGGCGTTGGGGACCCACCTGAGGATCGAGGGCGGCGACGTGCTGGCCCGTGCCCGGGAGCTGAAGGGGTCGACGGTCTATCTCGGGGGTGCCTTTGGCTCCTCCGTCCTGGGCACGGCCAACGTGATGATGGCGGCCTGCCTGGCGAGGGGCACCACCGTGATCGAGAGCGCGGCCTGTGAGCCGGAGCTGGTGGATCTGGCGGAGGTCCTGCTCAAGATGGGTGCCCGCATCGAGGGGCACGGCACGCCGGTGGTCCGGATCGAGGGGGTCCGGCGGCTCAACGGATTCACCCATCGGGTCATCCCCGATCGGATCGAGGCCGGCACGTTTCTCTTGGCGGCGGCCGCCACCGGCAGCGAGCTCGCCGTGACCGGCGCCCGGCCGGAGCACCTCGGGGCTGTTCTGGACAAGCTGCGGGAGGCGGGTGTGGAGGCGCACGCGAGGGACGGGGGCCTGCAGGTCAAGCCCCATCGGAAGCTCAAGCCGGTGGACGTGACCACCCTTCCGTATCCCGGTTTCCCGACCGACCTGCAGGCGCAGATGATGACACTCATGACGGTGACGCCCGGGATCAGCGTCATCACGGAGAAGATCTATCCCGACCGTTTCATGCACGTGGCGGAGCTGGGAAGGATGGGGGCTCAGATCAAGCTGGAGGGGGCCAGCGCCATTGTCCTCGGGGTCAGGCGCCTCATGGGTGCCCCGGTGATGGCCTCGGATTTGAGGGCCTCGGCGGCGCTGGTGCTGGGCGCCTTGGCGGCCCGGGGGAAGAGCGAGGTTTCCAGGATCTACCATCTGGATCGGGGTTACGATCGGATTGATGAGAAGCTCGCGAGGGTCGGCGCCGAGGTGCGGCGCGTGAAAGAGAGCACATAGGGGGACGCATGGCTGAGGTGGTCATTCGACTGAAGCGGTTGGGAGGGAAGAAGAAGCCGCATAACCGGATCGTGGTGATGGCCAAGGAGCGGGCGCGGGACGGACGGGCGCTGGAGGAGCTGGGCTACTACGATCCTTCGAGGAACCCGCCTGCCCTGAAGCTGAACGTTGAGCGGGCGAAATTCTGGATGGGCCGCGGGGCGAAGCCCAGCCCCACGGTCCTGCAGCTCATCAAGCGGCAGTGCGCGTCGACATCCTGACGATCTTCCCGGAGCTGTTCCCGGTGATCCTGGACAGCTCCATTCTTGGCCGGGCGAGGGCGAAGGGGATTCTGCAGGTGAACGTCCATGACCTGCGGGATTGGTCGCGCGACAAGCACCGGAAGGTGGACGACCGGCCCTACGGGGGCGGACCGGGGATGGTGATGAGGCCGGAGCCGTTCTTCGAGGCGGTCGAGGAGCTGAGGAAACGGGAGACGGCAGGCAGCCCCCACGTGGTGCTGCTCTCGCCGCAGGGCAAGCCGCTGACGCAGCGGGCCGTGGAGGGGCTGGCCCGGCGGCCATGGCTCATCCTCCTCTGCGGGCATTACGAGGGGGTGGATGAGCGCGTGCGGGAGGGATTGGCGGACGAGGAGCTCTCCATTGGGGATTATGTGTTGACCTGTGGAGAGCTTCCTGCTATGGTGGTCGTCGATTCCGTCGCCCGACTGCTCCCCGGGGTTCTGGGGGATGCGCAGTCGGCCTCGGAGGAGTCGTTCAGCGGGGATCTCCTCGAGTACCCTCAGTACACCCGTCCGGCGGAATATCGGGGTTACCGCGTGCCGGACGTTCTGCTTTCGGGGGACGGCCCGCGGATTTCGGAGTGGCGCAGGCTTCAGGCCCTGCGCCGGACAGCGAGGAAACGGCCGGATCTCATCGATGGACCGTCGGATACAGGAGATTGAGCGGGCTCAGCTCAAGGCGGATCGGCCTCCCTTCCGGGCGGGCGATACGGTGAGGGTCTATGTGCGGATTCAGGAGGATGAGAAGAGCCGCATCCAGCCCTTCGAGGGGATCGTGATCTCCCGGAAGGGTGGCTCCAGCCGGGAGACGTTCTGCGTGCGCCGGATCAGCTACGGCGAGGGAGTGGAACGGACCTTCTACCTGCACTCTCCCCTCATCGAGAAGATCCTGGTGGTCCGCAGGGGAACGGTCCGGCGGGCCAAGCTCTATTACCTGCGCAGGAAGGTCGGGAAGTCCGGCCGCATCGAGGAGCGTTTTGGCCAGACCCCGGAGAGTTCAGCAGCTCCTCCTGTTCGATCAGAGAGTCCGGCGCCGACTCAGGCTTGAAGGGGGCCTCCTGGCGGGGGTGGATGAGGCCGGCTGCGGGCCCCTCGCCGGGCCGGTCGTCGCCGCCGCCGTCATTCTGCACGATACCCGATTCACTGTCCCTGTAGACGATTCCAAGCGCCTCAGCCCATCCGCCCGGGAGCGGGCCTTTGCCTCGATCCTCCGGGCCGGCGTCATCGGCGTCGGGGCGACCGGCCATGAGGAGATCGACCGGATCGGCATCCATGCAGCGGCGCAGCGGGCGATGCTGCAGGCGCTGGATCGCCTGCCGGTCCGCCCCGAGTGGATTCTCCTGGACGGCAGGACCGTGCCCGAGGGTTGCCGGCTGGCCGCACAGCCCATCGTTGACGGGGATGCCAAGAGTCTGGTGGTGGCCTGCGCCTCGATTGTCGCCAAGGTGATCCGGGATCGCTGGATGGAGCAGGTGCATCGCCTCGAGCCGGAGTACGGTTTCGGGCGGCACAAGGGCTACGGGACCCCGGAGCATCTCCGGCTCCTTCACACGATCGGCCCGGGTCTGTTCCATCGCTACACCTTCCGTCCCATCCGACCCGAACATGGCTGAGAACCGGTTTCAAGCCCCCGCGTCCGGCCTGCGCCGGGGTGCCTGGCCTGGCATCGCTCGGCCGCCCCAGCGAGGCGGCCTTCGCTCTATCCTCGGCCGCGCACGAAACCGTGCCGCGCGGCCTGTGGACGTGCCGCGCCAGGCAACCCCGCCGCAAGCCGCCAGCGCCGGTCCTGAAACAGGTTCCAGCCGTCTATTTCTCGGCCGGCGGGGCGAGGGCCACGCCCTGCGGCTCCTGCGGGCCAGGGGGTATCGGATCCTCGGCCTCAATGTCCGCTCGAGGTTCGGCGAGATCGACGTGGTGGCGGAGCAGGGCGGGGCGCTCTGCTTCGTCGAGATCAAGGCGCGGACCGGGCTGGAATTCGGCTTTCCCGAGGAGGCGGTGGACGGCCGGAAGCAGCAGCAGCTCCGGCGCCTGGCCCTCTGGTATCTGCAGTCCCGCCGCATCCCGGACAGGCCGGTCCGCTTCGACGTCGTCTCCGTTCTGTTGCGCTCCGATGGGCGCCTGTTTCGGGCCCGCCTCATCCCCGCCGCCTTCTAGTATAATAAACAGGTTATGCCGGTAGAGACTGCGCGGAAGATTCCGTCGAACATTGAGATCTCTCAGTCCGCCCGCCCGCTGCAGATCGTTGAGATCGCGCGCAGGGCGGGGCTTCGACTGGAGGAGATCGAGATGTACGGCTCCACCAAGGCCAAGGTGAAGCTGGGCGTTCTGGAGCGGATCCGGAGCCGGCCGCACGGGCGGCTCATCCTGGTCACGGCGGTTACCCCGACCGAGGCGGGGGAGGGGAAGACCTCCACCGCCATTGGGCTCACCGAGGCGATGGGCCGCCTCCGGAAGAAGGTGATCCTCAGCCTGCGGGAGCCCTCCATCGGGCCGATCTTCGGGGTCAAGGGCGGTGCATGCGGTTCGGGGTATGCGCAGATCCTGCCGATGGAGGACATCAACCTGCACTTCACCGGGGACATCCACGCGGTGGGGACCGCGCACAATCTGCTGGCCGCCCTGGTGGAGAATCATGCCACCCACGGGAATGAGCTGGGGATCGACCCGGAGAGGATCCTCTGGAGGCGCGTCACGGAGATCCCGGACCGGAACCTGCGGCACATCGAGGTGGGGCATGGAGGGATCGGCTACCTGCGCCGGGAGACCGGTTTCGACATCACGGTGGCCAGCGAGGTGATGGCGGTCCTGGCGCTGGCCTCCGGTTTTCAGGATCTGAAGGATCGGCTCGGCCGGATCGTGGTGGCCGTCAGCCGGGACGGCCGGCCGGTCACGGTGTCGGATCTCAGCGCCGTGGGGGCCATGGCGCTCCTCTTGCGGGAGGCGATCCAGCCGAACCTCGTGCAGACGTTGGAGGGCCAGCCGGTCCTCATCCACACGGGCCCCTTTGCGAACCTGGCGCACGGCACCAGCTCCGTCCTGGCGACCGAGATGGCCCTGCGGCTGGCCGACTACTGCGTCACCGAGTGCGGATTCGGATCCGACCTGGGGTTGGAGAAGTTCTGCGACATCGTGGCCCGCAGTGCCCAGTTCAAGCCGGAGGTGGCCGTGCTGGTCGTGACGGCACGGGCGCTCAAGGTGCACGGGGGACTCTCCCTCGAGGAGGCGTCGGGGAGGCAGGACACCAAGGCGCTTCAGAGGGGTTTTGAGAACATGGAACGGCATCTCGCGATCCTGCGCCGGTTTGGATTGGTGCCGGTGGTGACGATCAACCGCTTCGCGCAGGACACGGAGACGGAGCTGAAGCTCATCCAGGAGCACTGCATCGGGCTGGGGGTCCGCTGCTCGGTCTCCACCGTTTCAGAGCAGGGGGGAGAAGGCGGGGTGAGGCTCGCGCAGGAGGTGATGGCGGCCCTGCAGGAGAAGTCGGCCCGGTTCGAGCCGCTCTATTCTCTGGACCAGCCGATTGAGGCGAAGATCGAGGCGATCGCGCGCGAGATCTACGGGGCCGACGGCGTGGAGTACGTGGAATCGGCGTCAGCCGACATGGAATGGCTGACGCGCAACGGCTTCGGCCGACTGCCGGTCAACGTCGCCAAGACCCAGCTTTCCCTGACCGACGATCCGCAGCGTAAAGGGGTGCCCACCGGCTGGCGGCTCAAGGTCCGGCAGGTCCGGGTGGCGGCGGGGGCCGGGTTCCTCGTGGCGCTCACTGGAAAGATCCTGACGCTGCCGGGATTGCCCAAGCACCCGCTGGCGGAGAAGCTGGACGTCGGGGTGGACGGAAAGATCTCGGGGCTCTTCTGAATGAACGCGGTCAGCACTCGGGCGTGGACGATCGGGCGGTTTCTGAGGCGGCTCGCCGGCCCCGATCCTTCCCCCGGCGGGGGATCGGCTGCCGCGCTGGCTGGATCCACAGGATCGGCCCTGGGGATCATGGTCTGCACCATCCTCCTCCAGCGCAAGGGGCTGCGCGCGGGGGAGAGGCGGAGGCTGCAGGAGGATCGCCAGACGCTCCGTGCCAGCCTCGGAAGGCTGCAGAGGCTGGTTGAACAGGATGCGCGCGCCTACGGGCGCCTCGTGCAGGCGGTCCGCAAGCGCCGGGGAATCCGAGCGGCGCAGGCCGGCGCGCTTCGCTGCCCATTGCAGATCTGCGGGGAGGTGACGCGGGCAAGCCGCGTCATGAAGGGTCTGGCGCGTCGGGCCGGTCCGACCCTGGGCTCGGATATCCGGGCGGGGCGGGCCCTGCTGCGGGGCGCGTTCGATTCGGCCTGTGTGACGGTGGAGGTGAATTTGAAAGGGATCGATGGTCTTCCGGCAGCGAACCGGATTCGGGGGAATTTGAGCCAGCTCCGAAGGGCGGTTGAGGGATAGGGCATGGAGAGGAAGGAGAGGGTCTTGGGTCAGATCTTGGATGGCCGCTCCATCGCAGCCAGGATCCAGGCGGATCTCAGGCGGCAGGTGGAGGAGCTTCGGGCCAAGCACGGCCGCCTTCCATTCCTGCTCAGCGTTCAGGTGGGGACCCATCCGGCGGCGGATCTCTTTGCCCGATCGCAGAGCAGGGCGGCCGGGATGCTGGGAATCGGCTACCGCCTGGAGCGGCTCCCTTCCGAGATCTCCCAGCAAGAGCTTGTGGAGAGGATCAGGGAATGGAACCAGGACAGCGCGATCACCGGCGTGACGATCCAATTCCCCCTTCCGCCTGGAATCGACGCCAGGGTGGTCTCTGCGGCCCTGGATCCCCGGAAGGATGTGGAGGGGATTCACCCGCAGCACATCGGGCAGGCGGTGTTCGGCTGGTCCCGGATCGGGACCTGCACGTCGCTGGCGATCATGGAGCTCATCAACGCCACCGGCGCGGACCTCTACGGGAAAGAGGCGGTGATTGTCGGCCACAGCGAGCTCATCGGCAAGCCGGTGAGCCTGCTTCTCCTGGACCGCTTCTGCACCACCACCATCTGCCATGTCGCCACCTCCGACCGCGGGCGCCTCATCGAGCATGTCCGCAGGGCGGAGATCCTTGTCGTCGCGGTGGGGAAGGCGCACCTCATCAAGGGATCGTGGATCCGGCCGGGGGCGATTGTGATTGACGTCGGGACCAGTCTCGTCAACGGCGAGCTCAAGGGCGACGTGGAGTTCGACGAGGCGGCCAAGCGGGCCGACTTCATCACCCCAGTGCCCGGCGGGGTCGGGCCTGTGGTGGTGGCCACCCTGATGCGCAACACGATCGAGGCCTTCAAGCTGCAGCTTCCATGAAGTTTTCATCCGGAGGAGTCCCGCGCAGCGGGGCTTCCATGAAAGACAGCCCGAGGGTCACGATCCCCGATCTCTTGGAGAAGAAGAGACGCAGGCAGAAGATCACCATGCTGACGGCGTACGACCTGCCGCTGGCCCGCCTTCTGGATCAGGCCGGGGTGGACGTGATCCTGGTCGGCGATTCCCTGGGGATGGTGGCGCTGGGGTATCCCACGACGGTGCCGGTGACGATGGAGGAGATGATCCATCATGCCAGGGCGGTCCGGCGAGGGGTCTCGCGCGCGTTGCTGGTGGGGGATATGCCCTTCATGTCGTTCAATGTCTCGCCCGGGGAGACGATCTGCAACGCCGGCCGGTTTCTGCAGGAGGCCGGCTGCGACGCCGTCAAGGTGGAAGGCGGGCAGGGCTCGGTGGAATCCCTGGAGGCGGCGGGGTGCCTCATCCAGGCGGGGATCCCGGTGCTGGGGCACCTGGGGTTGACCCCGCAGACGGCCGGCCGAACGGGTGGTTTTCGGCTGCGCGGGAAGGATCCGAGGGACGCCGCCAGGATCTTCCAGGCGGCGATCCGTCTTGAAAAGGCCGGATGCTTCGGCGTTGTGCTGGAGTGCATCCCTTCGGAGCTCGCCGGCCGGATCACCCGGAGGCTCAAGATCCCAACGATCGGGATCGGCGCCGGCCCGGACTGCGACGGGCAGGTCCTGGTGACGCACGACCTGTTGGGCTTGAGCGGCCCCTTCCATCCGCGGTTTGCGCGGGTTTTCGCGCGGGCCGACACGGTGATGACACAGGCGATCCGGCGGTTTCGAGAGGCGGTGGAGGACGGGTCGTTCCCGTCCCGGGCGGAATCCTTTTCTGCGCGGAGCAGGAGGAAGCGATGAGAGAGACGGTGGTGGTGGCGATGAGCGGGGGCGTTGACTCCTCTGTGGCGGCGCAGCTTTTATGCGAGCGGGGCTACCGTGTCATCGGGATGACTCTCAAGACCTGGCCCAAGGAGCTGTGCGACACGATTCCCAAAGGGCAGACCTGCTGCTCGACCCGGGACATCGAGGATGCGCGCAAGGTCGCCGACCGGCTGGGGATCCCCTTCTATGTCGTGGAGGCGGCCGAAGCGTTCCGGGAAAGCATCATCGAACCCTTCGTGGCGGGTTACGCGCGCGGGATCACCCCCAACCCCTGTGTGGTCTGCAACCGGAAGATCAAGACCGGGATCCTCCTCAGGCGGGCCGATGCGCTGGGGGCCCGCTGGCTGGCCACGGGCCATTATGCCCGGGTGGCCTGGGACGAGCGGCGCGGGCGGTATGCCCTCCGGGAGGCGGTGGATGCGGACAAAGACCAGTCTTACGTTCTCTTTCAGCTGGAACAGGGACAGCTCTCGCGGATGCTTTTCCCGATGGGGGAGCTGACGAAGAGTGAGGTCCGTGAGCTTGCGCGTACCGCCGGGCTTTCGGTGGCCGACAAACCGGAGTCCATGGAGCTCTGCTTCATTCACGACGGCGACACGCAGCGCTTCCTGCGGGCCCGGGCGCCTGAGGCGTTCCGGCCGGGGGAGATCGTGGACACCCGCGGGCACGCGCTCGGGGTTCACCAGGGGATCGCTTCCTATACCGTGGGCCAGCGCAAGGGGCTGGGGCTGTCGCATCCGACCCCGCTCTATGTCCTCCGGGTGGATCCTGCCGCCAACCGCGTGGTGGTCGGCGAACGGGAGGAGCTGGCCGCCCGGTTCTGCGAGGTGGAGGATCTCGCCTGGTGCTCGGTTTCCGGGCTGGACGGTCCCCTCAATGCGCAGGTCAAGGTCCGGTATCGCAGCGAGAAGGTGAGCGCCCGCCTGGTTCCGGTTGGAAACGGCGTGCGCGTTGAATTCTCCGATCCGGTGGAGGGCGGTGTCAGTCCTGGACAGGCCGCTGTTTTCTACGACGAGGGTACTGTGCTCGGCGGCGGCTGGATCACGCGGTGCTGTGCCGCGCCGTCTGCCCCCATCGCGGGGCCCCGGCATTTGCCGGTGCGGTGATGGCGGCTCTGGAATTGCTTGCAGGGAGTTTAGCGGAGCATGGGTTTCCATCGGTGGTGTTTGAACCGGAAGGGGATCTGCTGATTGTCCGGTTGTCGGCGGCGGAACAGGATCGGTTGCTCTCGAATGAATCGTTGCGGAGCGATTTGGTGCGGCGGGCCAGGGCGCTCGGTTTTTCCCGGCTGGCACTGGAGCTCACAGCGTCCGATCCTTCCCCTTGATTTTTTGGCCTTATTCAGATAGAATTAAAGTGAACGAAAAGGAATTCACCCATGGCTAAAACGATCACCTTGCGATTGGAGGATCCGGTTTATCGGGAATTTCGGCATCTGGCCGAAGAGGACCACCGGCCTCTGGCGAACTGGATCGTGACGACGACGCTGAGGCACCTCGAAGAGTGCCAGTTCGTGAGCGACGTGGAGATGGCGGCCATCCGGTCCGACCGCTCTTTGGTCCGCCGGTTGCGGCGGGGTTCCGTGGACGCCCGGCTGAAGCGGGGCCGGCTGGTTGCCTGAAGGCCGGTATCAGCTCTTTGAGACCCGGCAGTTCCTGTCCGATCCTCAGCGGCTGGACCCCTCGGTCCGTTCTCAGATCGAAAAGAAGTTGCGAGGATATGTCTACCCGCAACTCCGGCAGGAACCGCACGTGGGGTCGAACATCCGGAAGCTGAAGGAGTGGTCGCCGGAAACCTGGCGCTACCGGATCGGGGACTGGCGATTTTTTTATGAGATTCGCGACGATGAGCGGAGGATCTACATGACCGCCCTCTCCCATCGTCGGGCGGCCTATCCCTAGGGCCCGTTTCAAAACCGGCCGGCGGCGTCCCGGCGGCGGGTCGCCCGGTTC
>CAYJQV010000029.1:0-18853 GCA_964372395.1 uncultured Planctomycetia bacterium
AGAGGGAACCCTCGGTTCCCTCTGGAGAGCGGAGGCGCCAGCCGGAGCGATGAAGCGATTCTTTCTATGCTGGGCGCTGGGAACGGCGCTGGCCCTCGGGCTCGTCCATCAGAAGGTGGATCTCATCCGGCTCGGTTACGAGGTGGAGGGTCTCGGGCATGCGCGGGACGACTTGCTTGACCAGCATCGGGTGCTCCAATACAATGTTTTAACGCTCCAGTCGCCGGTCATCCTGCAGGAGCGGCTGGCGCAGCGCGACGTGCTTCTGGCCCCGCCTCGGACCGTGGAGATCGTGCCAGCTCTCACCCCGGCGGGTCCCCCTGGGCGTTCCGCTAAGTTTTTATCGAGGGATGTCCCGCAGAGCGGGGCTTCCGCTGAAGGGATGACCGCGCTGGAGCCGTCCGTCTGGGAAAGGGCGTTAAGATTCGCGATGAGCTGGTTTGGCGGCGGCCCGCAGGCCGTGGCCGAGCCGGTCCGGGAGTAGACAAAAGGGTCGATCCAGCCGGTCGGTCGAGTGTTGACGGCGGCGCAGAAAACCCGCGTAACGCTGGCGATCATGGGCTTTATCATGATCGCGGCAGCCCTGTGGCTTCGCCTCATCTGGCTTCAGATCCTCGATCCGGATCATTGGGTGACCCTCGCGCGCCGCCAGCACATCCAGGTCCTGGAGCTGCGGCCCACCCGGGGGGCGATCCTGGACAGGAACCTGAGGCCCCTGGCGGTCTCCCTGCGGCTCACCTCCGTTTTTTCCGATCCCCGCCACGTCAAGAATCCCTCTGCAGCAGCCCGGTTCCTCGCTCCCCTCCTGAAGCATCCGGAGGCCGTTCTGAAATCGGAGCTCTCCCGGAAGGAGCGTGGATTCGTTTGGCTGGCGCGGAGAATCCCCAACCAGACGGCGCAGAAGATCCGATCCAAACGCCTGCCGGGCATTCACCTCATGATGGAGCCGAAACGCTTCTATCCCCACGGCCATCTGGCCAGCCACCTCGTCGGCTTCGCCGGGCTGGATGCCCAGGGGCTGGAGGGAATGGAGCTGGCCTGCGATCGGCTCCTCAGGGGAGAGCCGGGATGGCGATGGATGGAGCGGGATGCCCGCCAGCGGCCGGTCGGGGCGTGGGAGATGTCTGCGGTCCGGGCGCGCGACGGCCTGCAGCTCGTCCTCACCCTCGACACGACCCTGCAGTTCTTTGCCGAGCAGGGCCTCGACGCGGCGTGGGAGAAGCACCACCCGAAGGCGGCCTCCATCGTGGTGACCGATCCCTTCAGCGGGGAGATCCTGGCCCTGGCGAACCGCCCCAGCTTCGATCCCAATGGGTTCGATCGCTCGCGGCCGGAGGACCGGCGCAACCGTGCGGTGACCGACAGCTTCGAGCCGGGCTCGGTCTTCAAGATCGTGACCGCCGCCGTGGCGCTGGGAACCCAGAGGATCCGCCCGGAGGATACCTTCCATTGCGAGAACGGCGCCTACGCGGTGGCGGGGCGCGTGCTGCACGATCACCGCCCGCATGGGCTGCTTACCTTCCGCGAGGTCATCACCCAGTCCAGCAACATCGGTGTGGCCAAGGCCGCGATGGTCCTGGGGCCGAGCGCCCTTTACCGGGGCATCCGTGCCTTTGGGTTCGGCGATCCCACCGGGGTGGAGCTGCCCGGCGAGGTGGGAGGCACGGTCAAGCATCCGAACCAATGGTCCAGGCCCACCATCACCACGGTTCCCATGGGACATGAGGTTGCCGTGAGCGCCCTCCAGCTTGCCCAGGCGTTCTCCGTGGTGGCGAACGGGGGTCTCCTGATCCGTCCGAGGATCGTCAAGGAGATCCGCGATCCTTCGGGAGCTGTCGTGGAGCGCACGAGGACGCAGATCGTCCGGCGCGTGGTCACCGCCGAGGTGGCCGACCGGCTCAAGGAGTTCCTCGTCGGGGTTGTGGAGGAGGGGACGGGGAAGCTCGCTGCCGTGCCCGGCTTCCGGGTGGGCGGGAAGACCGGCACCGCGCAGAAGACAGAAGCCGGCGGCGGCTATTCCCACTCCCGGTTTGTGGCCTCCTTCGTCGGCTTTGCGCCGGCGGAGAACCCCCGCCTGTGCATCGTGGTGGTGGTGGACGAGCCGAGATCGGTCTATTACGGAGGGGTCGTGGCCGCGCCGGTCTTCAGTCAGGTGGCGGCGAACAGCCTGGCGTATCTGGGCTGCCGTCCCGCCCTGGTCACCGCCAAGAACGAGCAGGGATCCTCGTGAGCGTGAACCGCCCTTCCTGGAGCCTGGCCGATCTTCTCGCCGCTGCGGGGTTTGCCCCGGATGCACCGGTCCCGGCCGTTGCCGTGACGCAGGTCACCGATGACTCACGCAAGGTCCGGCCCGGCGCTCTCTTCGTTGCGGTGCGCGGTTCTCAAGCGGACGGGCACCGCCACCTGAGAGAGGCGGTGGACAGGGGGGCGAGGGCTGTCCTTGTGGAGGAAGAGGCCGCTCTGCCGCAGGGGGTGATTCAGCTTGCGGTTCCTTCCACCCGGCGCTGGCTGGGGCCTCTGGCCCACGCCTTTCTCGGTTCGCCTTCACGGCAGCTCCGGATGGTTGGGGTCACGGGGACCAAGGGCAAGACAACGGTCACGTGGCTCATCCAGCACCTGCTCGAACAGAGCGGGATCGCCTGTGGTCTTCTGGGCACGGTCTTTCACCGGTGGGGGAAACAAACCCTCCCTTCGGACAACACCACCCCAGGTGCATCGGAGCTTCAGGAATATCTTCGAGAGATGCGGGACGCAGGGATGGAGGCCTGCGCGCTGGAGGTTTCCTCCCACGCGCTGGATCAGCATCGGACGGAGGGGATCCGATGGGCGTGCGCTGTCTTCACCAACCTGCATCCGGAGCACCTGGACTATCACGGGACATGGGAGGGGTACCTCCAGGCGAAACGGCGCCTTTTCGAGTCCCTCCCTGCCGAGGGGACAGCCATTCTGAATCTCTCGGACCCCAGCTTTCCCAAGATCCGGGAGGCGGTGCAGGGCCGGGTCGTCACGTACGGCCTGACGGACGGGGCCGACTGGACGGCAGAGGTCCGGCAGACGTCGCTGGAGGGGATCTCCTTCGTCCTGCGCGCTCCGCAGGGACGGTGGGGCCCCATCCGAAGCCGGCTGATCGGGCTTCACAATCTGGAGAACCTTCTGGCCGCCCTGGCGGCCGCGGAGATCCTGGGGCTCTCGGCGGATCGGGCCGCAGGGCATGTGGCCAGCTTCGCCGGAGTGCCGGGTCGGCTGGAACGGGTGGAATGCGGCCAGCCCTTCCCGATCTTCGTGGACTACGCGCACACCGAGGGTGCCTTGCGGAGGGTCCTGGGCGAGCTGCGGGCCGTCACCGACCGCAAGATCCTCACCGTCTTCGGCTGCGGCGGGGACAGGGACCGGGCGAAGCGGCCGGCGATAGGCCGCGCGGCGGCGGGGCTTTCCGACCGGGTGATTGTGACCTCCGACAATCCGCGGTCGGAGGATCCGACGGAGATCGCGCGCCAGATCGTGGCCGGCATGGAAGGTGGGCTGGGGCGGTTTCAATTGATCCTGGACCGGAGGGAGGCGATCCGCGCGGCGCTCGAGTGGGCCGGCGAGGATTGGCTGGTGCTGATCGCGGGAAAGGGGCACGAGAGCCGTCAGATCTTTTCGGACCGCGTGGTTCCCTTTGACGATCGGCAGGTGGTGCAGGAGCTTCTGGGGGTGTCGGGTGCCCGCTGCGCGGTTTCGTCCTGAGGAGATTGAGAAGGCGACCGGCGGCCGGCCGGTCGGCGCGGTCCCGCCGGGCGGATTCTGCGCCGCGCTCTCCATCGATTCCCGGAGCATCGGGAAGGGAGAGCTGTTCGTTGCCCTCCGGGGCGGGCGATTCGATGGGCACGATTTTGTCGCCGAGGCGCTCGAGCGCGGCGGCGCGGGTGCCCTGGTGGAACGGCGCCCGGAATCGCTCGGGCGGCCGGGAACGGGCAAGCCGATCTGGCAGGTTCCCGACACGCTGGCGGCGCTCGGCCAGCTCGCTCGCACCCACCGGGATCGGTTCCGGCTCGATCTGGCAGCGGTCACCGGCTCCTCGGGCAAGACGACCACCAAGGCGATGCTGGCCCACCTTCTCTCGGCGGACCGCCCGGTGCTGGCCACGGCCGGCACACGGAACAATCGGATCGGCGTTCCACTCACCCTGCTGGAGCTGGAGGCACACCATCGGGCTGCCGTGCTGGAGCTGGGCACCAATCAGTGGGGCGAGATTCGCACGCTCACCGAGATCAGCCGGCCGACGCTGGGATTGGTCACCAACGTGGGTCCTGCCCACCTGCAGGCCTTTGGGGATTTGAGGGGCGTGCTTCGCGCCAAGGGAGAGCTTTGGGAGGCGATGGAGCCATCGGCTCCGGTCGTCCTCAACCGGGACGATCCGCTCCTCCGGGAGGCCGGTGAGCGCCTGGGCCGCCGCGTGCTCTGGTTCTCCGCGCAGGAAGCGGCCGGGATGAGCGTCTCGGCCACCCGGATCGAATGGGATGCGTGGGGATCTCGCTGCCTGGTCAACGGCCGATGGCGGCTCGCCCTCCGGCTGCCGGGCTGGCACAACCTGATGAACGGGCTGGCGGCATTGACCTGCGCTCAGCTCCTCGGGCAGAAGCTGCCGGAGGCCATTGAGCGGCTGCAGGACGTCTCGAATCTTCCGGGCCGGCTCTCGGTGGCGGAGCGGGATGGAATCCTCTGGATGGATGACACGTACAACGCGAATCCTTCCTCTCTCCAGGCGGGCCTGGATGTTCTTGACAGCGTCAACCGTCCCGGCCGGAAGGCGGTTGTCCTGGGCGACATGCTCGAGCTGGGCGGCCGGACGGGGGATCTGCACGAGCGGGCCGGCCGGCGGGTGGCCGATTCGCGGCCGGATCTTTTGCTGGTGGTCGGGGAGCTCGCCGGACGGGCACTCGCCGCCGCGCTGGAGAGCGGGCTTGACCCGCGCGCCGGACGGGCATTCGCCGCCCCGGAGCAGGCGGGGGCGTTCCTGCTGGAGTGGGTCCGGCCGGGAGATACAATCTTCGTGAAAGGATCGCGGGCGATGCGGATGGAACGGGTCCTGGAATGCTGTACTACCTCCTCTACCCGCTGAGGGACTGGTGGTTCGGTTTCAACGTCTTCCGGTACATCACCTTCCGGGCGGCGATGGCCAGCGTGACGGCCTTCCTGCTGACGCTCCTGGTTGCGCCGATCGTCGTCCGCTGGCTGAGCACCTTGAAGGTCGGCCAGCGCGTGCGGCAGAAGGCAGAGGTGGGCGGGCTGTACGACCTGCACCAGCACAAGGACGGCACCCCCACCAT
Source organism: uncultured Planctomycetia bacterium (assembly GCA_964372395.1). Lineage (GTDB taxonomy): Bacteria > Omnitrophota > Gorgyraeia > 1-14-0-20-64-10 > 1-14-0-20-64-10 > CAYFHV01. The sequence continues at coordinate 5,313 of CAYJQV010000029.1, forward strand.
GGGGGGCCTGCTGATCCTGGCGGCGGTGACCGGCTCGACCCTGCTCTGGGCGGACTTCCTCTCCGGAGCGGTTCTGCTGGCGCTTGGGGTGACGCTCAGTCTCGGGCTCATCGGGTTCCTCGACGATTGGACCAAGCTGAGGCGCCGGGATGCGCGCGGCCTGCCGAAGCGGACCCGGCTCTTCTGGCAAGCGGTGGTGGCGCTGGCCTTCATCCTGCTCCTCCGGCAGGAGAAATTCTTTTCCTCCGTCCTGGAGATGCCGTTCGCCAAGACGGTCATGCTGGATCTCGGCGTCTGGATGATCCCCTTCGCGGTCCTCGTTCTGGTGGGGACGTGCAACGCGGTGAATCTCGCCGACGGGCTGGACGGCCTGGCCGTCGGCTGCACGGCGATGATCACGCTGTGCCTGATCATCCTGTCGTATCTCACCGGCCATCGGGTGCTGGCCGAGTACCTGCTGATCTCCCATGTCCCGTCCGCGGCGGAGCTCACCGTCTTCTGCGCGGCCCTGCTGGGGGCTTCGATCGGCTTCCTCTGGTACAACGCCCAGCCGGCCAGCGTCTTCATGGGGGATACCGGCTCGCTGGCCCTCGGGGGCGCGATCGGGGCGGTCTCCATCATGATCAAGAAAGAGCTGCTGCTCGTCCTGCTGGGCGGGATCTTCGTGGCGGAGGCCCTCTCGGTCATCCTGCAGGTCGCTTCCTTCCGGCTGACGGGGAGGAGGGTCTTCCGGATGGCCCCGCTGCACCATCACTTCCAGTTGGCGGGGTGGGCGGAATCCAAGGTGACGGTCCGTTTCTGGATCGTGGGGGCGATCCTGGCCCTCTTGAGTCTGAGCACATTGAAGCTGCGATGAGCACGAGAGGCGAGAGATGCCGCGGGGGTCAGACCCCTTGGGGTCTGACCCCGATTCAGCGCCCGGGCCCGGGAACTCCGGTCACGGTGGTGGGACTCGCCCGCAGCGGGCTGGCAGCGGCGCGGTGGCTTCTCCAGCTCGGCTGCATCGTCCGCGTCACGGAGCAGGCGGACTCGCCCGAGCATCGGATTCTGGCAGACGAGCTCATTCAGGCCGGTGCGCTGGTTGAGCTGGGGGGGCACACTCGCCGGTTCATCGCCGGTTCGCAGCGGGTGGTAGTCAGCCCCGGCGTGCATCCGTCTGCTGCTCCGGTCCGCTGGGCGCGCGAGGCGGCGATTCCCGTGGTGAGCGAGCTGGAGCTGGGGAGCTGGTACTGCTCTGGCCGCACGGTGGCGGTCAGCGGCAGCAACGGGAAGTCGACCGTGGTGACACTGCTCGGCGAAATCCTTCGGGCCGCCGGACGGGATGTCGCAGTCTGCGGCAACATCGGGACGCCCCTCTGCTCGGTCCTGGATCGGATCCGGCCCTCGACCACGGTGGTGCTGGAGGTGAGCTCCTTTCAGCTCGAATCGGCCGTCTCCTTTCACAGCGACATCGCCTGTCTGCTCAACGTGACCGAGAACCACCTGGATCGGCACGGCTCCTTTTCCCGGTATCGGGCGGTGAAGGCGCGCCTCTTCGCGCAGCAGGGCCCGTCGAGCTGGGCGGTCCTGAACGCCGACGATCCCGGCTCCGCCGGAATGCAGAAGAGGATCCGCAGCCGGCTGGCGTTCTTCAGCCGCAGGCAGAAGGTGCCCGGCGCCTACGCGCAGGATGGGGAGCTGCGGCTCAACCTCCCGGGCCTGGAGGGCCGCGTCTGCGGAACGGAAGAGCTTCCCGCGCAGGGCAGCCACCACGAGGAGAATGGCCTGGCAGCGGCCTGCGTCGCGGGGCTCCTGGAGATTCCCGGGGAAGTCACCGGCCGTGTTCTGCGCACCTTCCTCGGCCTGCCGCACCGCCAGCAGCGGGTGGGCCGGATCCGCGGGGTCACCTTCATCGATGACTCCAAGTCCACCACGGTGGAGTCCGGCATCCGGGCGATTGAGGCGGCGCCGGGTCCGGTGATCCTCATCGCCGGGGGCAGGGACAAGGGCAGCGATTTCAAGCGGCTGCGCCGGTGGGCGGCCAAGCTCAAGGCGGCGGTCCTCATCGGGGAGGACGGCGGGAAGATCGCCTCCTCCCTGAACGGCTCGGTTCCGCTTCGCAGGGCCACCGACCTGCCGCAGGCGGTTCGGACGGCGTTTGGGCTGGCCCGGGAGGGGGAATGTGTCCTTCTGTCGCCGATGTGCACGAGCTTCGACATGTTCCGGGATTTTGAGGAGCGGGGTGAGCGCTTTACCCTGTCCGTCGAGGCGCTGACGAAGTGAGGAACGCGCGCCGGGGATTGCTCGCGGTCACCGCCATCCTCGTTTCGGTCGGGATCGTGATGGTCTACTCCACCAGCGCCATCACCGCGCAGGAGACGCACGGGGACGCCGCCTATTTTCTCAAGCGGCATCTGCTCTACCTGGCCCTGGGGCTGGTCGCCCTGGCGTGGGCGCTGGGGGTGGAGCGGGAGAGGATCCGGCGCTGGTCGAAACCGGCCATGGCGCTGGCGCTTCTCCTGCTCATGGCCGTGCTCGTGCCGGGGATCGGCCACCGGGTCTCCGGGGCGAGCCGCTGGTTTCGCGTGGGCGGGTTCAGCTTCCAGCCCTCCGAGCTGGCGCAGCTGGCGATCATCCTCTATCTGGCGGATGTGCTGACCCGCAAGCGATCCCTGCTCCAGGACTTCTTCCTCGGCGTTCTGCCGGCGCTGGTCGTTCTGGGTGCGACGGTGGGGCTCATCCTGATCGAGCCGGATCTGGGCACGGCGGTGGCGACGGCCGCCATCGCGCTGCTGCTGCTCTTCATCGCGGGGGTCCGCTGGCAGATCATCCTCTCCTTGGTGCTGGCGGCCATCCCGACGGTGGGGCTCTTGATCCTCTCCAAGCCCTATCGGATGCGCCGGATCATGGCGTATCTGAACCCCTGGGCGGATGCGGAGGGCTCCGGCTTCCAGCTCATCCAGTCGCTGGTGGCCCTGGGTTCGGGCGGGATCTTTGGGGTGGGGCTGGGCGAATCCCGGCAGAAGCTCTTTTATCTGCCCGCCGCGCACACCGACTTTGTCTTCTCGGTGATCGGCGAGGAGATGGGCTTCGTCGGCACCGCGATGATCCTCGTCCTCCTGGGGCTCTTGTTCTGGTTCGGGCTGAGGGTGGCCTTCTCATCGCCGGACACGTTCGGCCTGTTCACGGGCCTGGGGATCGTCCTCTTGCTTGCCTTGGAGGCGTTCGTGCACATCGGCGTCTCCACCGGGGCGATCCCCACCAAGGGGCTGCCGCTGCCGTTCGTCAGCTACGGGGGCACGGCGCTCATCGTCAACCTCTTGAGCGTCGGGGTTCTTCTGAGCGTCTCCCGCCCCGCGGCGAGGGTGGCCTGAAGTGGGCTCGCTTCCTTCCAGGGGGGTGGCAGAGTGAAGGTTGTCCTGGTGGCGGGCGGAAGCGGCGGGCACCTCGTTCCGGCGCTGGCCCTCGCCGAGGATCTGCGCGGCGGCGGCAGCGATCAGTGCTGGATGATGAGCACGCGCCGGCCGGTGGATGAGCTGATGGGCTCCGGCATGGAGGCGGAGGGGAGCTGGAGTTCAGTGGATCTGAAGCGGTTCACCCCGCTGTGGCGCTGGTTGAATCCGCTCTTTGTGAGCGGGCAGGTGCGCTCGATGGGCGAGATCGGGAAGATCCTTGGCCGGATCCGGCCGGACGTTGTGGTCGGTTTCGGGGGCTACCTGACTGCGGCGGCCGTCGTGTCGGCGCGGGCGAGGGGGATTCCCACCGTGATCCATGAGCAGAACGTGCTGCCGGGCCGGGCGAACCGGTGGCTGGCCCGCTGGAGCGACGCGGTGGCGGTGAGCTTCCCCCAGACGTTGACCCATCTTCCGAGGAATGCCAGGAGCCGGCTGACCGGTAACCCGATCCGGGCCAGGCCGCAGGGGTGGACCCGCGGGAAGGGATGCGCCCTGTTCGGGTTCGACGCGGCCCGGCCGGTGGTGCTGGCGATGGGCGGCAGCCAGGGGTCGCGGGCGGTGAACCGGCTGATCCTGGAGGTCTGGGAGGGAATCTCCGGCGGGGAACGGGCGGCGCTCCAGGTCCTCCATCTGACCGGCCCGGCCGGGTTTGAGGAGGTCCGGAGCCGCTACCGCGACCTGAAGATGACGGCCCGGGTGATCTCCTTCCTCAAGGAGATGCCGGCTGCCCTCTCGGCCGCAACGCTGGCCGTCTCCCGCGCCGGGGCGACGGCGATCTGCGAGATGACCGCCTTTGGCGTGCCGGCGCTCCTCATCCCGTACCCGCACGCGGGCGCTCACCAGACGGCCAACGCGCGCTGGATGAGCTCAGTCGGCGGAGCGGTTGTCCTGGAAGAGAGGCGGACCGGGCCCGGGGAGCTCTGGAAGGAGCTGCGGGGCCTGCTGGCTGACGAGGGGCGGCGAGGGCGGATGCAGGAATCCCTTCAGACCCACGCGGACGGCTCCGCGGCCAGCCGGCTCGGGGCGTTCGTCAGGGAGGTGGCGGCGCGGCGATGAAGGCAACGAAGGCGATGGGGGCGATGAAGGTCCATCTGATCGGGATCGGCGGAATCGGCATGAGCGCCGTGGCACAGCTTCTCCTGAGCCGCAGGGTCCGGGTGACCGGCTCGGACGAGCAGGACGGCCCCCTTCTGCAGAAGCTCCGCCGCCTCGGCGCGCAGGTCCAGATCGGCCATTCGCCGGCCAACCTGAACCATCCGGATCTGGTGGTCTACTCCTCGGCCGTCGGCCCGGACAACCCGGAGCTCCTCTTCGCCCGCAACCGCGGGATCCCGGTCCTGCACCGGGGCCGGATGCTGGCGCGGCTGGTCTCCGACCGGCGCACGATCGCGGTGGCCGGGGCGCATGGCAAGAGCACCACCACCGCTCTCATCGCCGAGATTCTGCTGAAGGCGGGCTGGGATCCGGAGGTTGCCGTGGGGGCCGAGCTGGATTCGCTGGGCGGGAACGTTCATGCGGGCCGGGGCGAGTACGCTGTGGTCGAGACGGACGAGTCGGATGGATCGTTCCTCTGGCTGCGGCCGGTTGTGGCGGTCATCACGAATCTGGACGAGGAGCACCTCGACTATTTTCGCAACCGTCGGGACATTGAGCGGGCGTACCGCTCCTTTGCGGACCGGGTGGTGCCGGACGGGGCAGTGGTCGGATGCGCGGACGATCCCTGGCTCATGCGGGTCCTCTCTCGCGCCGGGCCGCGGAGGATCACCTGCGGGTTATCCCCGAAGGCGCAGTTCCGGGCGGTGGATGCCCGGACCGGGGCCGGAGGCAGCCGGTACCGCTGTCTTCGGGAGGGCCGGGCGCTGGGCACGGTGGAGCTGCGGGTCCCGGGCCTTCACAACGTGGTGAACAGCCTGGCGGCTGTGGCGGTTTCCGATTTCTTGGGATTGGATTTTGAGGTGACCCGGAGGGCGCTCAGGGAGTATCGGGGGGCAAAGCGGCGCTTCCAGATCCACGGCGAGCGGCGCGGGGTCCTGGTCGTGGAGGATTACGGCCATCATCCCACGGAGATCGAGGCGACCCTGCGGACCGCCCGGATGTGGGACGGCCGGCGGGTCCGCTGCGTCTTCCAGCCGCACCGGTACAGCCGCACCCGCTACCTCATGGATCGGCTGGCGGCCTCCCTCGCCCGGGCCGATGAGGTGGTGGTTCTTCCGGTCTATTCCGCGTCGGAGGATCCGGTGGAGGGTGCGACCGCCGAGGCGCTTGCGTCCCGCGTCCGCGCTTCAGGCCAAGGGCGCGTCCGGGCGGCTGCGCTCGAAGAAACGGTGGGATACCTGCGCTCCACGGCGAAGGCCGGCGACCTCGTCCTCTTCCTGGGTGCGGGAAGCGTGGGGGAGCTCGCCGGCAGATTTCTGGAGGCGCTGCGTGGCTCTTAAGCGTGGGGCTGGCCAGGCACCCCGCTTCGGGGAGAGCCGGCTCGCACCGCTCGGACCGCCCCGGCGCGGCGGTCCTCGCTCCGGCGTCCGGCCTCGCTCCCGCTTGCCCGAAAGCTCACCGGCGAACCATGCCCGCTCGGCCTCCCGACGGTGCACCGCCGGCCCATCCCCTCGCGGGATCCCGGCCAGACCCAGGATGTTCGCGCGGCCTGCGGAGCTGCCGCGCCGGGCAACCCCGCCGCGGAGCCCCCTTGCCGGTTTTGAAACCGGCTCTAAAGAGGCGCTCCTTCAGGAGCTGGCGGCTTCCGCGCCGGGCCGGGTGCGGTTCGGCGAGCCGATGCGCCTGCACACCACCTTCCACATCGGCGGGCCGGCCGATGTCTGGGCGGAGCCGGGGGATGAGGAAGAGCTGCGCCGGCTTCTCCGGATCGCCGGGGAGGGCGGACTGGCGCTCACCGCAGTCGGCGGCGGTGCGAACCTCCTGGTGCGGGACGAAGGGATCCCCGGCCTGGTGATCCACCTGGCCGGCGCGGGGTTTCAGGGATTTGAGCCCGGACCGGACGGGATCTGGGTCGGCGCGGCGCTTCCGCTGGAGTGGCTGATGCGGCGGGCCGAGGAGAGCGGATTGAGCGGTGTGGAGTTCCTCGCCGGCGTGCCGGGCCGGGTGGCAGGGGCGGTGCGGATGAACGCCGGCACCCATGACGACAAGGGAACGGTGCACAGCTTTTCCGATGTGCTGCGGGCGGTGCGCGTGATGGGAAGGGACGGGGCCGTGCGGGTTCTTCGGAGGGAGGAGCTCCGGTTTCGATACCGCTCCTGCGAGCTGGACGGCCAGATTGTCCTGGGTGCCTGCCTCCGTCTTTCGCCGGACAGCCGGCGGGAGATCGCTGAGCGGGTGCGCCGGCTCCGGGAGTTCAAGAAGAGGACCCAGGACTGGAGCGCCCCGAGCGTCGGCTGCATCTTCAAGAACCCCGCGCAGAAGAGCGCGGGCTGGCTCATTGACCAGGCGGGCCTCAAGGGCTATCGCGTGGGCGGGGCGCAGGTTTCCTCCATCCACGCCAACTTCATCATGAACGTGGGGCAGGCCGCCGCCTCCGACGTCCTGGCGGTCATCGAGGAGGCGCGCGGGCGGGTCCTGAGGAAATTCGGCGTCGAGCTGGAGCTCGAGGTGAAGGTCCTCCCATGACCGAGGCGCGGGTCCTCCCATGAGCCTGCAGGATCTTCAGGGTTCCGCCGGCGTCCTCTGCGGCGGCCCTTCCAGGGAGCGGGAGATCTCCCTGCGCAGCGGCCGGGCGATTCATGAGGCGCTCCTCTCGCTGGGGCTGCCCTCGCGCCTGGTGATCCTGTCGCAGGATCCCAACCGGATCCCGGAGGAGCTCGCCGCTGCGAAGCTCGGCTGCGCGTTCGTGGCGCTGCACGGCTGGTTCGGGGAGGATGGCACGCTCCAGGGGATCCTGGAAGAGATGAATGTTCCTTACACCGGCTCCGGGCCCGAGGCCTGCCGGTACGGGATGGACAAGGCGGCCAGCCGCCGGCGCTGGCTGGCCGCGGGGCTTCCGATTCCCCGTTGGCAGCCCGCGGACTCGGACAGCGTGGCCGTGCGGGCCGCCCGGATGCCGTTCCCGGTCGTCCTCAAGCCGGTCTGCGAGGGTTCCTCGCTGGGAATCAGCATTGTGGACGCGCCTGAGCAGCTTCCCGCAGCGGCGGAGCAGGCCGGGGCTTTCAGCCGGGACTGGATCCTGGAGGAGTACCTGGCCGGCCCGGAGCTCACGGTCGGCATCCTGCAGGCCCGGCCGCTTCCGGTCATTCAGATTGTTCCCAGGAGGCGCTTCTACGACTACACCGCCAAGTACACGCCGGGGATGACCGAATACCTCGTCCCGGCCCCTCTCGAGGAGAGCGTCTCCCGCGGAGTCCGGGAGACGGCGCTGGCCGCCCACGAGGCGCTCGGCTGCCACTCCTTCTCGCGCGTGGATCTCATCCTGACGGCCGACCGGGGCCCGGTCCTCCTGGAGCTCAACCCGATCCCCGGCATGACGCAGACGTCTCTCCTGCCCAAGGCGGCGGCAGCGGCCGGCTTGTCCTTCGCGGAGCTGTGCCGCCGGATGCTCGAATCCGCCTGGCAGCGGTCTCCACGCGTGGGCTGCCCGCAGTGAGGGAGGCCGCCCAGTTATCCAGGCGGGGTGCGTTCTTGAGCGTCAGCGTGGTTTCCGGGTTGGCGCTCGTCATGGCGGTGCAGGGCGCGGCGGACGATTTCCTCTCCAGCCCCCTGTTCGTGGTCCGGGAGATTCAAGTGGCATGGCCTGACGCAGGCGCGGACCGGCCGGACCGCTTCCGCCTCCGTCCAGCCACCTCCATCTTCCGGATCGATCTGCAGACCCTCAGCCGCGCTTTCCAGCGCCGGTACCCGGCCGTGGAGGTTCAGGAGATCCGCCGGCTCCTTCCCAACCGCCTTGTGGCGCAGATGCGCCCCCGGCAGGTGATCGCCCAGATGAAATCCGGCGGGCGGTGCTTCTCCGTTTCGGATGACGGCGTCATCGTCTCCAGGGGCCAGCCGGCCCCGATCCGGGGCCTGCCGCTGCTCGTCCTGGACGGGCAGGAGAGAGGATCGGCCCAGCTCCAGCTTGGCCGCAGCGTGGCGGAGCCCGATTTCTGGAAGGCGGCCGCCGTGCTGACCGGCTGGCGCCGGAGCAGGGCGGTCGCCGGCCGCCCGGTGAAGAGCGTTCAGGTGGACGGGGCGGATCTCAATCTTCTTCTCGAGGAGGGGCCGGAGATCCGGTTCGCTTCCGACCGGCTTGCGGAGGGCTGGCGCCGTCTGGCAGAATTGATGGCGCGCAGATCCGATGTCCTGGAGACAGCCGGCTACGTGGATCTGCGCTTCGAGGATCCGGTGATCGGCGCGAAGAAGAAGGGGAAGGGGACGCGGCGGCGATGAAGAGGGAGCAGCTCCTCGCGGGGATTGAGCTTGGCCCCCGGCAGTTCACTGCCGCCGCCGGCCAGCTCCGGGAAGGATCGCGCCTCTCGGTGCAGGCGGTCGAATCCATACCGGCTCAGGGCTTCGAGAAGGAGGGCTTGAGCGACCCCATCGAATGCTCGGACGCCGTCGCCCGCCTGGTCCGCCAGCTCGAGAAGGCGGCCGGCCAGCGGGTCTCCACCGCGGCCATCGCCTTCCCGGCCAACCACCTCAGGAGCGCCAACGCCTCCGCCTCCATCCCGATCCCGGAGCCCGGGGCAGGGATCTCCCGACAGGATGTCGAGAAGGCGATCGCCACCTGCCGCACCCTGTCGCTGGACTACGACCGCCAGATCCTCCACTCTTTCGAACGGGAATTCACGGTGGACGGCCAGTCCGGCGTGCGCAACCCGGTCGGCCTTTCAGGCCGGAAGCTCACGGTCGAGCTGCACCTGGTGACGGCGGTGAGCCTGGCCGTCCAGAACCTGACCCGCGTGATCAGCCGCAGCGGGCTGGAGGTGGAGGAGTTCGTCATGCCGGGCCTTGCCTGCGGCGAAGCGGTCCTGTCGGCCCAGGACCAGGATCTCGGGGTCACCCTTCTGCGGATCGGAGACCACCAGAGCGAGGCGGTCCTCTACAGCGACGGGGAGGTGCGCGAGACCTTTCTTTTCCCCGGGGGATCGGACGATCTCATCGAGCATTTCAGCCGGAACTTGAGGATCCCGCGCCTGTCCGCGGAGCACCTCCTCGGCCAGGTCCGGACGATCGAGGAGCCCCCCAACGGCGATTCGGTTCCCCTGCGCGCCGGGGTGGGTGCGTCGATCCGGAGCTTCCCCGGCGATCAGGTCCGGCAGCTTGCCCGCCACCGCTGCAAGGAGCTCCTTCAGAGGATCCGCCGGCGCCTGGCGACCAGCTCGACGTTCCTCGATTCCGCCTCGGGCGTCGTGGCGGTCGGCCAGCTTGCCCGGCTGGAAGGATTCCTGGAGATGGCGGAGGAGCTTCTCAATCTGCCGGCCCGGCTGGGGGCGGTGAGGGAGGTGGAGCTTCCGCCCGGGGTCACCCTGCGCAGCCAGGATACCACCGCGATCGGCCTGCTCCGCCATACCCTGCGCCGCCGGTCAACCCCAGCGCTGTCCACCAGCCCGCTTCCCGGCTGGCTCAAGCCGCTCGAGGGCTTCCGCAGGGTCCTGCAGGAGTACTTCTGAGGGCGCCGCTCGGTGGGAAGTAAGATATTTCCCACTTGATTCTTTTCCCACTCTGCGGCATACTTGAGGCCGGGGGAGGAAAAGGCCATGTTGAGGCAGGAGATACTCAGGGACGCTGAATTCGAGGAGGTCGCGGAAGCCCGCGTGGACTCCAAGCGCCGGGTTGCCCTGGGCCGGACCATCCCGAGCCGGGTGACGAGCTTCAAGGTGTATCGGAACGCGCACGGTCAGGTGATCCTGGATCCGATGGTTACACTCCCGGCCCATGAGGCCTGGCTGTTCAGGAATAAGCGGACGTCTGCCATGGTGCGCCGAGGGCTGGAAGAGGCCAGACAGCGCCGTCTCGTGAAGGCCAAGGAGGATTTTTCGAGGTATGTGAAAGGGTGAGGACCGATGTTTGAATTGGTCTTCACCCGGCGGGCTCAGGAAGAGTACCAGCGCCTCAAGGGCGCTTCCCGGCATCCCGGCCTGATCGGGAAGGTCCGGAAGACACTCGGCTACCTGCAAACCAATCCCCGGCACCCCTCCCTGCAGACCCATCCTTTTCACTCGCTGGAGGATCCCTACCACCCTCAGGAGAAGGTCTTCGAGGCCTACGTCCAGCAGCGCACCCCGGCCGCTTACAGGATCTTTTGGTGCTATGGTCCTGGGACGCGCCAAATCACCGTCATAGCCATCACCCCGCACCCGTAGAGGGCCAGGCTAGCTTTTCAGGCGGGAGAGGACGACCCGCTCGAGGTCGTCCACCACGAGCGGTTTGGTGACGTAATCCGCCGCACCCAGCCCGCGGGCCATGTCGGCCACGTTCTGGTCGTCCACGGCGGTCACCACGATGATCCGGGCGGGGGACTTGGCCGCCTTGGCCTTCCGGAGCACCTCCAGCCCGCTGATCCCGGATCCGAGCTTCAGATCCAGCAGGATGAGGTCCGGCTTCTTCGACTCGAGGATCTGCAGGCCGTCCTCGCCGGTTGCCGCGGCCAGGACCTCCACCCCGTGCAGCTGGAAGTAATCGCGCAGGTAATCGACCACCTCCAGCTCATCCTCGATCACCAGGAGGCGCGGCATTATCCGGGCAGGTTCCTCTTCACGGCCAGGTTCGACGCCGCCTCGAGGACCCACCGCGCCAGCCGGGCAAACCGGCACGGCTTGGGGAAGATCTGGCCGCTCCCGCTGCCCGGCGCCTCCAGATGGATCGCCTCGCGCAGGACGGTGAGCCGCAGATCGTGGGATTCCGCCGTCCCGGGCGTCTCAAAGCCGCACCGCCGGAAGAACCACCTCAAGCCGGCCGCCGCGTCATGCTCCTCGTCCAGGATGAGCAGCTTCAGCCGCTCTTCCGGGCTCCGCAGGGCGCGCCACAGGGCCTGCGCCTGATCGAACGCCTCCGCTTGCCGGGCGGCCTCCGCCTCGGGCCGGGTGGGCAGGTTCAGCCGGCGGCGCTCCAGGCAAGCCAGGATGCTCATGCCGAACAGGCCCAGGTAGTAGCCCTCCCCTCCCTGGAACTCTCCCCCCAGCCGCTGCCCGGCCACGAAGAGCCCCCGGAGCGACCCGTTCACGAGGATGGGGGCCGCGAGGTGCGCCTGCAGCCGGTCGAGCTCCGCAAGGAGGTCCTCTCCTTCTTCGGCGGTCAGTCCTGCCAGGGTGATCCGGGACCTCACCAGCGTTCCATGCTGGAGCACCCAGCGCGATACCGGCCCGCCCGGATCGACCGACGGCGGATGATGCGGATCCTGCCCGAACCCGGCCATGCGCCGGAGGCCCTGCGGCCCTGCCAGGTAGACCGCGCCGCTCCGGGCCTTCAGGAACCAGATGAAGAAGTCTGCCAGCGAGACGTCGAACAGGTCATCGAACGAGGGGCTCAGCATCTTCAATCCCATCGCCACCGCCGGCTCCTCCCCGCAGGCCTCCAGCAGCTGCCGGCGGAACCCCTCCAGCGCGGTCAGCCGCTCAGCGCGTCCCAGCTCCTGGCCGCAGCGCAGCGCCCTCTCGAAGCCGCGGAGCTCCGCCACCCGCGATGAGGCCGTCATGCCGGCGCCTTCGCCTCCTCCCATACCGGCAGGCGCAGGGCAAAGGTCGTCCCCACCCCGTACTTTGAGGTCGCCGTGATCGTTCCCCCGTGCTGCTCGATGATCCGATGGATCACGTACAGCCCCAGCCCCGTCCCCTTCTGGGCGGTCGCCTTGGTCGTGAAGAACGGGATGAACAGGTTCTCGATCTCCTCGGTGGTCATGCCGACGCCGTTGTCCTGCATCTCCAACACCACCTGGGGTTGCCCGTTCTTCCGCTCCGCATAGGCCCTGATCCAGAGGCGTGCGCGGAAGGGGTCCGGATCGTTTGGCCCCGCGCTCATCTGCCTGGTCTTGATCATCTCCGCCTTCTTCTGGGCGGCGTCGAAGGCGTTGGTGATCAAGTTGAAACAGCAGTCGGCGAGCTGGTTCAGATCCCCCCGGACCGCAGGCAGATCCTCCGGGATCTCCTGGATCATATCCATGAGCCCCAGGTTCACCCGGAACTGCACCACATCCCGAGCCGTGGCCAGCACCTGGGGAAGGGTGACCGCCTTGTACTCTCCGGAGGGCCGGGAGAACCGCAGCAGGGTCTTCACGATGTCGCCGCCCCGCAGGGCATTCTCCTCGATCTTCCCGAAGGTCTCCAGCGTCTTCGCCCACAACTCCTTCAGCCGGTCGGACGGGACCTGCGTGGGGTCCAGGTCCTTCATGACCGACTTGATCGTACCCGCCAGGATCGTCAGCACGTGGAACCGGTTGTTCACCTGGTGGCTCATCCCGCCGGCCATGTGCCCGAGGGAGGCCATCTTGGCCGTCTGGTACAGGTCCGCCTGCGTCCGCTTCAGCTCCTCGTAGAACTGCGCATTCTCGATGGCCAGCGCCGCCTGGTTGGCCAGCACATGGAACACCTGCAGGTCATCGTTCGTGTAAAGGGCGCCGGAGGTCTTCTCTCCCAAAAGCAGGAATCCCTCGCAGTGCTCATCCACGAAGCTCGGGATGATCACCGCCGCATCCAGCCCCCGCATCGCCGCCACCACCGCGTGAAGGTTCCTCTCCCCGCCCCGCAGCTTGAGCTGCAGCTCTTCCGTCACAACCGGGGACCGGTTCCAGTGCAGATACTCAATGAACGGATCATCCCGCGCAAAAGCAGGGGGGTCCTTCACGGTCCACTGCCGGGAGGCCATCGGCAGGAATTTCCTGGCCTGCTCGTCCCAGAGGTACACCGCCGAGTGCCGGGTCCGGACCTTCCCGGTGAGCAGATGCACGATGAGCCGCAGCAGCCGTTCCAGATCCTTGATCCGCGTCATCCCCTGCGCGGCCTGCCGCAAGATCCCCTGGTACCTGCGCTGCTCCGCCAGCAGCCGCTCCTCCGCCCGCCTCTGGAAATAGAGGTTCACGTAATGCGCCGCCGTCGCCAGCGCCGCATACGTCAGCAGCACCCACACCCACCACCGCCGCCCTAAGAGTGCTTCTAGTTGCGGTTGCCGCACCAGCGCCCCCCACAGCGG
>CAYJQV010000030.1:0-18723 GCA_964372395.1 uncultured Planctomycetia bacterium
GGCGGTGGCCGCGGCGATTGAGGCGGCCAAGCAATCCCCCGCCGGGATGGAGGAGGGGCGGTGGATATCGGTGGAAGAATTTGCGGCTTCCGTTCCAGAAGAGATTCGGGCGCAGATCCCCTCGGGGGCAAGCCGGGTTCTCGTGATGCCGCTGTCTCAGATTTACGTCTATGCGCAGGGGCCGGGGATGGCGGCGGGGTTGGAGGACCGATTCCGGCGGGCCCCGCGCCGGGAGGCGCCGGTCGCTGTGATCCAGATTCCGCTGGCGGCGGGGCAGGGGTATCAGCTTCCCGGAACGGTGGTGAAGGATGCCGCCCTGGATCAGCCGGTGGAGAACCCGAGGGGCCTTCCGGTGCTGGAGATTTGGCTCGCCGACCTTGCCGGCGATCGCGCCGATCGGATCCTGGCCCAGATCCTTTTGCTCGCCGTCACTGGCCGATCGGACATCCAGGCCATCGGCATCCTGGTCACCCGGGACAGGCAGCTCGCCGTCTTCGTCTAAATCTTTCCAGCACCGACCAGGCCGATCACCGGCAGGCACGCAACAGGCCCACGCGCTTGAGGGCCTCGATGGAGGGGCAAAATAAGCCTGCCAAGCTCATCGCCGCGCAAGCGGAGCATGGCCCGCTTGACGGGGCAGGCCCCCTCTAGTATACTTTCAGGTAGGAGGAAATTCCGACATGACCGTACACGTGGGATCCAAGCATCAAGTCACTTTGCCGAAGGAGATTGTCCGCAAGGCGCATCTGGCGCCGGGCGATCCGCTGGAGGTGGTCTGTGAGGGGGACGCCATCATCCTGCGCCCCCAAATTCATGTTCCCAGGGAACAGGCCTACTTCTGGACTCGAGAGTGGCAGGCGGGGGAACGGGAGGCGGACGAAGAGATCCGAGCCGGAAGGGTGCGCGGGCCATTCCGCACCGTCAAGGAGATGAAGCGTTCCCTTAAGACTGCCAAGCGATGAAGCCCCGCTTCGCGGGACACTCCTGGACAGAAACTTAGATGAAGCTGCTCTTCACGGAGCGGTTTCGGCGCGATTACCTGCGTTTGCCTTCCAGCATCCAAGATCAAATCGACCAGAAACTCGATCTGCTCCTCGCGAACTCGAGGCACCCCTCCCTGCAGGTCAAAAAGATGCAGGGTACGGCCGGCATCTGGGAGCTTCGGGTCACTCAGGGGTACCGGTTGACCTTCCAGATCGAAAAGAGCGGTTACCTCCTCCGAAAGGTCGGGACGCACGACATTTTGAAACAGCCCTAGCTGATTGGGCTCTTTGCCTGAACAGTGGAGGTGACTTTTCCCAGCTCTTCGAGCACCGCGCGGGCCGCCCGATCGCTTGCCCCGGGCTGGCCGAGGGAACCGCGAAGCTTCTCGAACGCCCGCTTCATCTGGCCCCGCGTCTCGGCGGAAACCCAGAGCGATTCGGCGGCCACCGCGATCGCCCGGGGATTGGCGCGGTCCTGGATGAGCTCCGGAACGATCTTCTCGCCGGCCACCACGTTGACCAGGCCGATCATGGGAATCCGGATGAGGGCGCGTGAGATCCAGTACGTCGGCCAGGAGGTCCGGTAGACGATCACCATCGGCCGGCCGAGGAGGGCGCATTCCAGCGTCGCGGTTCCGGAGGCCACCAGCACGAGGTCGCAGGCGTGGATGCCGTCGTAATCCCAGCGCTCCAGGACCTTCGGCAGCAGGGAAGAGCGGTCCAGGATCTTCCGGTACGTCTGCCAGGAAAGATGCGGCGCCTTGATGAGGAGGAAGCGGGCTGTGGAGGGGAGGACCTCCCTCAGCCGCTCGCCGGCGGCCAGGAGCACCGGCAGGATCCGCCGGATCTCCCCCTCGCGTGAACCAGGCAGCAGGCCGATGATCGGCATGCCGTCGGAGAGGCCCAGGCGCTCCAGCGCTTCGGCGCGGGGCAGGGTGGGTTGGGCCAGATCGAGGAGCGGGTGGCCCACGAAGGTGACCGGCACGCCGTTCTTCTCGTAGAGCTCCTTCTCGAACGGAAAGAGCACCAGCATCCGGTCCACGAGCCGCTTGATCGTCTGGATCCGGCCCGGATCCCACGCCCAGATCTGGGGGCTGACATAGTAGACCAGCCGGATGCCCCGCCGCTTGACCTGGCGGGCGAAGGAGAGATTGAAGCCGGGGTAGTCAACGAGAATGACCAGATCCGGCTTGCGCTGGTCCAGGAGATCGCAGGCCAGCCGGAAGATCCGCAGGTAATCGGGCAGGTGCCGCAGCACCTCCACGAGCCCGATCACGGCCCGGCGCGTCAGATCCTCGGCGATCTCCACGCCGGCCTCGCGCATGTTATCGCCCCCCAGGCCGAACAGCTCGATTCCGGGGGAAAGGGAGCGCAGCGCCCGGGCGAGTTTCCCGGCATGGAGGTCGCCCGAGGGGTCCCCCGCGACGATCAGGATCCTGATGGGGTCAGACCCCATGGGGTCAGACCCCATGGGGTCTGACCCCAGAGGGTCCAGGGGGCCCGTCGGAGGAGTTGCTGTGGACCAGGTTCGTGACCTGGAGGGCGAGGGCGAGCGCCTCGCGCGCCTGCTGGCCGGAGACCGGAGGCGGTTTCCGATCCCGGGCGGCCTGGAGGAACGCCTCCAGCTCCGCCTTGAGCGGCTCCTCTCCGGATATGGAGAGCCGCTCGTGCGTGATCCGGCCGGCCTCGTGGCGGTAGATGTCGATGGCGTTTCCGAGAAAATCCATGGAAACGTAGGTGCCGGCCTGGCCGTCGGGCCGGGCCGACTGGAAGATCCGGAATTTGCGCATCGCCTCCTTCGAGATGCGGCTGGCGGTCACGTTGGCGACCGCGCCGCTGGCGAAGGTCACACGGGCGTTGGCGATGTCCTCGAAGGGGGTGAGGACTTTCACCCCCACTGCCTCCACCCGCTGGACCGGGCTCTTCACCAGCCACAGGAGAAGGTCGAGGTCGTGGATCATGAGGTCCAGGACAACCCCCACCTCCGTGCCGCGGGGCTGGAACGGTGCGAGCCGGTGGACCTCGATGAAGCGGGGGTCCTGCAGGATGGCGTGCGCCTTGCGCAGGGCGGCGTTGAACCGCTCCACATGGCCGACGCTGAGGACCGCCCCGCTCTTCCCGGCCTGCTGGATCAGGTCGTCCGCTTCCTGGAGGGTCTGGCTGATCGGCTTTTCCACCAGGGTGTGGATGCCGCGGGCCAGGAACTCCTTGGCGATGGGGTGGTGTGCCTGCGTGGGGACCGCGATGGAGACGGCGTCCACCTGGCCGAGAAGCTCTCGGTAATCGGTCAACGGCTTGCAGCGGTGCTGGCGGGCGATCTGGGCGGCCCGATCCGGAAGGAGATCGCACACCGCAACTAGTTGTGCTGATTTGAGTTGCGAGTAGACGCGGGCGTGGATTGAGCCGAGGTGGCCGACCCCAACGACGGCGACGCGGATCCTGGAAGAGGGTGATTGGGTCATGCTTGGGTTTGGTTAGTATAACATGCTAGAATCAACGGTACCAGGTACCGTTCAGGGACGCGGTACCTGGTACCGCTTTAAGATGAGTTACTACCTCAAGCTCTGGCCGTATCTCAAGCCGCATGCGGGCCTCCTGGGTTGGGCGGCCCTTTGCATGATCCTCACCAGTCTGCTCAAGGGGGTCTCCCTGGGGATGCTGGTGCCGCTCGTGGATTTCATCCTGCTCAACCGGCAGGTAACGGTGCCCGCCTGGGTGCCGGATCCGGCCGCCTCCTGGATGAGCTCCTTCCAGGCGATGAGCCAGGCGAATCGGCTGCACGTGCTGGCGGGCGGCGTGGCCGTCCTCTTCCTGCTCAAGAATCTGGTCTTCTTCTTCCAGACTTATCTCATGAACGATGTGGCGCTGCGGTTCCTCCGCGATATCCGGAATGGGCTCTACCGGCAGTATCAGCGCCTCTCCCACGACTTCTTCAGCGGCGAGAGGACCGGCGAGCTCGTCTCCCGGATCACCTACGATGTCTCCGTGATCCAGAACACGATCACCGAGGGGATGACCGACCTCGTCTACCAGACGGCGCAGGTCGCGGTCTTCGCGTGGATCATCGTGGCGGTGGACTGGCGGCTGGCGCTGGCGGCCTTCCTGCTCCTGCCGGCCATCGGCTACCCGATCGTCCGGATCGGGAAGATGCTCCGGAAGCTCGGCTTCATCGTGCAGGAGCGGATGGCCGACATGAACAGCCGGCTCATCGAGACGCTCCAGGGGATGCGGATCGTCAAGGCCTTCACCGCGGAGCGGCAGGAGCTGGACCGCTTCTCGGCGATCAACCAGCAGTACACCAAGGCGAACCTGAGCACCGTCAAGCGGCGGGAGGCGCTGGCCGGGATCACCGATCTCATCAGCATGGCGGGCGGCCTCATCGTGCTGGAGGTGGGAGGCGGGGCGGTGCTGGCCGGCGAGATCTCCCCGGGCACGGTAGTGCTCTTCCTGGCGGCGCTGCTCTCGCTCTATCAGCCGGTCAAGAAGCTGAGCCGCCTGCATTCGATCAATCAGCAGGCGCTCACCGCCGCCGAGCGGGTGGTGGAGATCCTCGAGTCGCCCCCGTCGGTGCAGGATGCACCGGACGCGGCGGCGCTGCCGGCCTTCCGGGACGAGATCCGATTCGAGGATGTCTGGTTCCGGTACGGCCCTTCCGGGCAGGAGGACCGTTTTGTGCTGCGCGGCCTGAACCTGACGATCCGGGCCGGCGAGGTGGTGGCGGTGGTCGGCCCCAGCGGCTCCGGGAAGAGCACGATGATGAGCCTGCTGCTCCGCTTCTACGACCCGACGCGCGGGCGGATCACCCTGGACGGGTGGGACCTGCGGAAGGGAACCCTGCAGTCGCTGAGGAGTCAGATCGGGCTGGTCACGCAGGATCCGTTCCTCTTCCACGAGTCGGTCCGGGCGAACATCGCCTTCGGCCGGCCGGGCGCCTCCCTGCAGGAGGTGATCCGGGCGGCGGCGGCCGCCAACGCGGATGGCTTCATCCGGCGCCTGCCGGAGGGGTACGACACATCGGTGGGCGATCTGGGATTCAAGCTGTCGGGCGGGGAGCGCCAGAGGATCGCCATCGCGCGGGCGATCCTGAAGGATCCGCCGATCCTGATCCTGGATGAGGCGACCTCCCAGCTCGATTCCGAGTCGGAGCTCCTGGTGCAGGAGGCGCTGGACCGGCTCATGCAGGGGCGCACCGTCTTCGTGATCGCCCACCGCCTCTCCACCATCCGGAAGGCGGGCCGGATCGTCGTGCTGGAGGAGGGCGGGATCGCCGAGATCGGCCGGCACGAGGAGCTGATGGAGGGATCCCCCCTGTACCGGCGCCTGTACGAGTTGCAGGTTGCGCCCTAGGGAACTTCTGGTACAATAGCCGTTTACCATGGAGATCGAACCACTGGTCAAAGAGCTGCTCGAGGCCGGCGTCCACTTCGGCCATCAGACCCACCGCTGGAACCCCAAGATGAAGCGCTTCATCTTCGGGGAGAAGAACGGCATCTACGTGGTGGACCTTCAGAAGACGGCGACCGGGCTGGCCTCCGCCCAGGAGTTCCTGCGGAAGCTGGCGGCCGAGGGCGGGCCGATCCTGTTCGTCGGCACCAAGCGGCAGGCGCAGCCGATCATCCAGCAGGAGGCCACCCGCTGCGGGCAGTTCTACGTCAACTTCCGCTGGCTGGGCGGCCTGCTCACCAACTTCCAGACGGTCCGCCGGTCCATTGAGCGGCTGAAGGCCATCCGCGCCTGGCGGGAGGACGGGACGCTGGAGCGGATGACGAAGAAGGAAGCGGCCCGGGCGGAGAAGGAGCTGGCGCGGCTGGAGAGGGTGCTCGTGGGGATCGTGGAGATGGGCCGGCTGCCCAAGGCCCTCATTCTGGTGGACGCCAAGCGGGAGGAGACCGCGATCAAGGAGGCGAGCCGGCTGGGGATCCCCGTGGTGGCGCTCGTGGACACCAACAGCGATCCCGATCCCATTGCCTACGTGATCCCCGGCAACGACGATGCGATCCGCTCGATCCAGCTGGTGATCGGTCATCTGGCGGATGCCGTTCTCGAGGGCCACCAGGCCTATCTTGCCGGCGTCGCGGAGACCAAGGCCAGGGAGGAAACCGAGACGCGGGCTCGGGCGGCGGCCGAGGAGGCCGCGGCCCGTGCGGCGGCCGGTGAGGAGCCGGAAGCCGGCCCACCCCAGCCGGAGGCGCCCGCGTCGACGGTCACAACCTTCGAAGAGGTCGAGGGGATCGTCCCGGAGGGGGCCCTGAGGACCAAGCTGAAGGAGGCGGAGCAGACGCCGAGCAAGGAGAAGAAGGTCTCCCCTCGCCCGAAGGCGAAGAAGGTGCCGAAGGAGACACCGGAGAAGGAGGGGCCCCCCGCGAATGCCTGAGCGGGGAGGCAGTCTGACGGAACAGATCCGGGCGCTTCGGGAACAAACCGGCGCGGGCGTCATGGAATGCAAGAAGGCGCTGAAGGAAGCCGGCGGTCGGATGGAAGAGGCGGTTCGGCTGCTCCGCGCCCGCGGGGCCGCCATCGCCACGGAGAAGGCGGGCCGCAAGGCCTGCCAGGGCCTCATCGGCAGCTACGTTCATGGGGGGCGGATCGGCGTGCTGGTGGAGGTGAACTGCGAGACCGACTTTGTCGCCCGCACCGACACCTTCAAGCAGCTCGTCCTCGACCTGTGCCTGCAGGTTGCCTCCATGAACCCGGCGTACGTCTCCCGGGAGGAGGTGCCGCCTGAGGAGATCGGCCGCGAGCTGGAGCAGCTCCACGATGAGATCCAGGGGGTGGAGGATGAATCCGCGCAGCCGATCCAGCAGGCCCACATGGAGCAGTTCTACAAGGAGCGCGTCCTCCTCGATCAGGCCTTCGTCAAGGATCCCGCCAGGACGGTGCGCGACCTCATCCACGAGGTGGTCGCGAGCACCCGGGAAAAGATCGCTGTCCGGCGCTTCGTCCGCATGACCCTCGGGGAAGCTGCCGAGGCCTGCCAGCCGGGTCCGTGAGATGGCCCGAAAAGCCAGGGGCGCCCGCAAAACCGGCGCCCGCCCTGTCTACCGCCGGATCATCCTGAAGCTGGGCGGCGAATCCCTCCAGTCCCCGTCCAAAGGGTACGGCATCGATCCCGATGTCACCCGGCGCGTCGCCTCCCAGATCCAGGAGATCCGGAAGCTGGGCGTCCAGGTGGGGGTGGTGATCGGCGGCGGCAACATCTTCCGCGGGACCGGGGTGACCGCCCGCTCCCAGGGGATCGACCGGACCACCGCCGACTACATGGGGATGCTCGCCACCGTGATCAACTCCCTGGCCCTGCAGGACGCCCTGGAGAAGCAGGGCTGCTTCACGCGGGTGCAGACCGCGATCCGGATGGAGGAGCTGGCCGAGCCGTACATCCGGCGCCGCGCGATCCGCCATCTGGAGAAGGGAAGGGTGGTGATCTTCGCGGCCGGGACCGGCAATCCCTACTTCTCCACCGACACGGCCGCCGCCCTGCGCGGCATGGAGATCGACGCGGAGGCGATCCTCAAGGGCAC
The DNA here is from genome assembly GCA_964372395.1 of uncultured Planctomycetia bacterium. Classification (GTDB taxonomy): domain Bacteria; phylum Omnitrophota; class Gorgyraeia; order 1-14-0-20-64-10; family 1-14-0-20-64-10; genus CAYFHV01. The sequence goes on from CAYJQV010000030.1 coordinate 7,502, forward strand.
GAAGGTGGACGGCGTCTACAGCGCCGACCCGCAGCGCGACCGCAAGGCCAAGAAATTCCCCAGCCTGCGCCACATCGATCTCCTCAACAAGGGGCTGAAGGTGATGGACGCCACGGCGGTCACCCTGTGCATGGATCACAAGCTGCCGATCGTGATCTTCAACTTGAACCGCCCGGGAAACATCAAGCGGGTCGTGCTGGGTCAGAAGATCGGAACCGTCATCCGCTAGCCGGAGGGGCAAGCCGTCATGAATCCCGAGACAAAATCATCCTCGCCGGACGTTCAGGGCGTCCTGCGCGATGCGGAGGGAAAGATGCAGAAATCCGCCGAGGCGGTGACCCGCGAGTTCTCCACGATCCGCACCGGCCGGGCCAGCCCCGCCCTCGTCGAGGGGGTGCGGGTGGAGTACTACGGCACGCCGACCCCCCTGAAGCAGCTCGCCGCGATCCACGCCTCGGATCCCAAGCTCCTCACCATCCAGCCGTGGGACGTCAAGCTCCTGCCGGAGATCGAGAAGGCGCTCCTCAAGGCCGACCTGGGGCTTTCGCCGCAGAACGACGGCAAGCTCATCCGCGTCCCGATCCCCCCGCTCTCCACGGAGCGCCGGGAGGAGCTCGCGAAGGTGGCGCACAAGATGGCGGAGGAGGGCCGGGTTTCCATCCGGACGGTCCGGCATGCCGCCAAGGAGGCGATCGAGAAGCTGATGAAGGACAAGGCGATCAACGAGGATGAGAAGTTCCGCTCGCTCGACGACCTCCAGAAGCTCACCGACCGCTACCACAAGAAGGTCGACGACCTGCTCGCGGCCAAAGAGTCCGAGCTCACCACCGTCTAGTCGCGCGGGAGTGGGCCGACGGGGACTCGAACCCCGCCCGGCGGATTAAAAGTCCGCTGCTCTGCCTGATGAGCTATCGGCCCGTCCCCCGATTCTATCACGAATGGGGACGCTCCATTTCGGGACACACCTTGAGTGATTGCCAAGCGGCTTCGCGCGCCAATGTCAATGGTACCGGGCACGCGTGAATGGTCCCGGAATGGTACCGGCTGCGCGGGGATCACTTAGAGGCCATTTCAAAACCCGCCTGTCATTCCCACCCTCGTTTACACGAAGGTAAACCCTCGATCAGGGTCTCCGGACGGGGTCAGACCCCTTGGGGTCTGACCCCTCAGGTTTTTCAGTCGTCGCCATCGAGCATCTGCGCCGGATATTCAAGGAGTACCATCCCCGGGAACGCCAGTTTGCCTCCCCGGCCAAGACCCCCGGCTCCGCCGATACCCTCCAGAGCCGCTGGGAGGCTCAGCGAAAGCCGCCTCCTCCAGAGCCACTGCCTGGCCAAAAATGTCCCGCCGGGACTTGAAAAGAGTGAAGACGCATGCGATACTTAGAGTGGTCATAATAATGACCATAATGGAGGCAGAGGAAACCAATGACCACCAAGACGGTGACTGAAGCCAAATCCCACTTCCTGGAATTGATCCGGGCTGCGGAGGAACGTTCGGGCCGTTTCGTCATCACCCGGGCTGGCCGGCCTGCTGCTGTGTTGATGAACGCCGATGAGTATGAAGGCTGGTTGGAAACGTTGGCCCTGGTCTCTGATTCGAGAGTGCGAACGGAGCTGCACGAGGCCATGCAGGAACTCAAAGCTGGCCGGGGCCATTCTTTCGAGGAAGTGGTCGGGCGCCCTCAACGGAAACCCTCTTAAGAGACGGCCCTTCATGTTGAGGGTCGTCTTTTCCAGCCATGCCCGCCGGCAGTACGAGAAGATCCGGGAACATGAGGTCCAGGGCCGTATCTCCAGGGCTCTGGAAACATTGGCGGTGGCCCCGCTCGAAGGCAAACCCCTCCAGGGTGATATGGCGGGCAGTCGTTCCTGTCGTGTCGGGGACTACCGGATCGTATACCAGGTGCTGTCCAAGCCGCGGATTTTAGGCGTCCTTCGCATCGACCACCGTCGAGAAGTGTACCGCTGACTCCTACCACACCCCTCAATTCTGGAATGCTCCCCGTTTTCAAACTCCCCCAACCCTTCAAAGCATCCTGAGGGCCTCCGGAATTCCGTAGTTTCGGGTAGTAGCGGGACAGCGGCAGGGGAAGAAGTCGCTCATCGGAACTTGCTTTTCCGGCGAGAGATGGGCCGAGTGCCCTGATGAGCTATCGGCCCCGAAGTTTTTATGCCCACCTTTAGGTGGGCCATCTAGGTGGATCCCCTAAGGGGATCGGCCCGTGGTCTGAGCGGAGCGGATCGGCTCGACCGCGGCGCGGTGGAGGAATGAGGTTCCCTTGAGGGCCAGCCGGAGCCCGGCGGAGTCGGTCACGATCCGGTCGAACTTCTTCCTCTTGGTGATCGCCTTGAGCAGGGCCCGGCCAGGGATCTGCCAGGCCGGACAGGAGAGGATCCGGATGCTCAGATGGCGGGGAAGCTCCGCCTGAAGCGCCGGTTGCGCGACGATCCACACCTCCCCGGAGCGGTTTGCCTCGGATCGGGCCTCTTCGCCAGCCGCCTCGGCGAGGTGCCGTGAGCCGTTCTTAAGCGCGATCAGGACCCGCTTTCCCCCCGGCCACCGCTGGTGGAAGCGGCGCTCATTCTCCTGAAAGAGGCGGAGCCGCTCCGGGCGGGTGGCCATGGTCTGACCGCCCTCGTGCCAGACGTAAGTCCCCAGGGCCATGACGCACCGGAAGCCCTGCGCCTGGATCTTCCGGCCGAGGTCAGCATCCTCAAAGTAGATCTGCTCGTACGTGGACTCGTCGAATCCGCCGACCTTCAGAAGCAAATCTCTCCTGCCCAGCAGGCAGAATCCCTCGCCATACCGGACCTCCATCCACTGCCCACGCCGTTCGGCGCAGAGGCGCGCGAACTCCTTCCAATCGGTGCCTGAGGGGGGAAGGATGTCGAAGGTGTTGCTGGAGGGGTTCACCAGGCCGACGGACGGATCGGACTCGGCCACCCGGATCAGCTCTTCCAACCAGCCGGGTGGGACCAGGATATCGTTGTTCAGGAAACAGACGTATGGGGCGGCGACGCGCCGGAGCCCCAGGTTCATCCCCGCGGGGTAGCCGACGTTGGCCGGGTTGAACAGGACCTCCACGGTCACGCGGGCGGTGGAGAGAAGGCCCCTCAGGTAGGCCCGGGTCTCGGCGTCGCTGTTCTGATCCACGATGATCAGCCGGCAGGGAAGCCCGGTGTTGGCCAGGATGCTCTCGACGCAGGGGCGGGTACACTCGAGGTGGTTCCAGCTCAGCAGGACAAGATCGCAGGCGTGCGCCGGCATTTCCTTAATCCCCCAGGAGGTTTCGCTCCGCAAGCTCCCGCTCGGCGATCTCGAAGAGGTCCTCCGCTTCAGCGGTGGCACCCCATCGGACGAGGTCCTGGAGGCCATCCTTCAGAGAGACCTTCGGCCGGAAGCCGTGGGCGGCAAGCCGGGAGATGTCCGCGAAGCAGTGGCGGATGTCCCCGGCGCGGTAGCGGCCGGCGACCTTGGGCGTCAGGGAGCTGCCGTAGGCCTGCGCCAGTGCCTCCGCCACCTGGCGGATGGAGCTGGCAGCGCCGGTTCCGACGTTGAGGGCCTGACCGACCACCGACGGGTGCCCCAGCGCCAGAACGATTGCCTGCACCACATCGGAGACGTGGATGAAATCGCGCGTCTGTTCCCCATCCTCGTACAGGATCGGGGGCTTGCCGTTCCGGATGCGGGCGGAGAAGATGGCGCAGGCGCCGGTGTAGGGATTGGACAGGGATTGCCGGGGCCCGTAGACGTTGAAGAACCGCAGGGCCGCGACCGGGAAACCGTACGCCTGTCCGACGAGGAGAGACAGCTCCTCCTGATCCTTCTTGGAGACGGCGTAGACCGAGGCGGGCTGCAGCGGCTTGTCTTCCGGGGTGGGCACGGGGGCGAGCGGCCTCCTGCAGTTCGGGCAGGGGATTTCCCACAGATGCTTGTCCAGCTGTTCCTGATCCCGCATGGCCGGCGCGGCCGGCCCGTCCGTCGGGCAGCGGTAGAGGCCCTCGCCGTAGATCGACATGGAGCTGGCCACGACGAGACGCCTGAGCGCCGGCGGCCGGCCGTCCCGGGAGAGAAGCTCCATGAGGCGGGCCGTGGCGAGGGTGTTTCCCTCGACATAGCGGCCGATCTGGTACATCGACTGGCTCACACCGACGAGGGCCGCCAGGTGGACCACCGCCTCCATCCCGTCCAGGGCGGAGGTGAGCCGGGCCGAATCGAGCAGGTCGTCGAAGCGGTACTCCGCCCTCGGGTTCAGGTAGCCGGGCTTTCTGCCGCGGTGCACCTGCGGCTGAAGGTTGTCCAGCACCCGGACCTGGTCCCCCCGCTCGACGAGGGCATCCACGAGGTGCGATCCGATGAAGCCGGCTCCACCCGTCACAAGAATCTTCATAAGGCAACCATGATATCATACCGCCAAACCTGTTGGGGTCTGACCCCGGAGGGGGACGTCATGCAACCCTATGAGATCGTGGAACACACCGCCGACGTCGGGATCCGGGCCGCCGGCCGGTCGCTGGAGGAGCTCTTCGCCCACATGGCCCAGGGGATGTTCAGCCTCATCGTCGAGCCGGGGGGGATCCGTTCGAGGCAGACCGTCTCCGTATCTGCCCGCGCCCGGGATCAGCAGGAGCTTCTCCTGGCTTGGTTGCGCGAGCTGCTGTATCTTTTCGACACACGGCATTTCATCGGCAATTCCTTCCAGGTGGAGGAGCTGACCCCGACCCGGATTCGGGCGGCGGTCGGGGGTGAGAAGCTGGATCCGGCGCGTCACACGGTCCTGAAGGAAGTCAAAGCGGTCACCTACCACGCCTTCTCGATGGAGAAAAGGCCGGACGGCCGCTGGGTAGCCCAGGTCATCTTCGACATTTAGAGATGTTATAATCGCTTCAACGAAAGGGATGGAAATGGAAGCCCCGTTCGCGGGACATTCCCGGACAAAAACTTAATGGAAGCCCCCGGTATTCCGCTGAAAAAATTGGACGAGAATCGCTGGGAGATCCCCATGGACTTCAAGCAGGGGATGCGCGTGCCGGGCCTGGTCTTTGCCAGCGAGAAGCTGCTGGAGCTCATGGCGCATGACAAGGCCCTGGATCAGGTGGCCAACGTGGCGATGCTGCCGGGCATCGTCAAATACTCCATGGCCATGCCGGACATCCACTGGGGCTACGGGTTCGCCATCGGCGGGGTCTGTGCCACCGACCCGGAGCAGGGGGGCGTGATCTCACCTGGCGGAGTCGGTTTCGATAAAAATTGCGGGGTGCGGCTGGTCCGAACGAATCTCACCGAAGAGGAGGTCCGGCCGAAGCTCAGGAGCCTGGTGGCCAAGCTCTTCTCGGACATTCCCTGCGGGGTGGGCAAGGGCGGGGACATCAAGTTCAACCAAACCCAGGAGCGGAAGATCCTGACGGAGGGATCCCAGTGGATCGTCAAGCAGGGTTACGGCGTCCCGCAGGACATCGAACATACCGAGGGCCGGGGACGCCTGGAAGGCGCGGACCCGGATCAGGTCTCGCACCGCGCCTACGAACGAGGCAGCGGCCAGGTGGGAACGCTGGGTTCAGGAAACCACTTCCTGGAGGTTGAGGTGGTGGATCAGGTGTTCGATGAGAAGGCGGCTCAGCTCTTCGGGCTGAGGGTGGGATCCATCGTTCTGATGATTCACTCGGGATCGCGCGGGTTCGGCTACCAGGTCTGCGATGATTTCCTCCAGGTCGCCGGCCGGGCCACCGTGAAGTACGGGATCTCTCTTCCCGACCGGCAGCTCGCCTGCGCCCCGGTGAATTCCCCGGAGGGACAGGCCTACCTGGGGGCCATGCGGGCGGCTGCCAACTACGCCTGGGCCAACCGGCAGCTCCTCATGCACCGGGCTCGCGGGGTCTTTGAGCAGATCTTCAGTCGCTCCTGGGAGAAGCTGGGGATGTCCTTGATCTACGACGTGTGCCACAACATCGCCAAGATGGAGAAGTATGTGGTGGATGGCAAGGAGAAGACCCTGTGCGTGCACCGCAAGGGGGCGACCCGCGCCTTCCCACCGGGGCATCCGGAGCTGGCGGAGGATTACCGCCCTTACGGCCAGCCGGTGATCATCCCCGGCGACATGGGGCGGCACTCCTACCTCCTGCTCGGGGCGGCCGGCTCGATGACGGAATCGTTCGGATCGACATGCCATGGGGCAGGGCGCAGGATGTCGCGGGCCGCGGCGGTGCGCTCCGCGCGGGGCCGGTCGATCCGGCAGGAGCTGGAGGAGAAGGGGATCATTGCCATGGGCCGCGGGCGCAACGCGCTGGAGGAGGAGCAGCCGGATGCGTATAAGGACGTGAACGACGTCGTGGAGGTGGTGGAGCGGGCCGGGATCTCGAGGCGGGTCTGCCGGATGCGGCCGATCGGGGTGATCAAGGGCTAGGATGCTGGACCTCAAGCTCGTCCGGGAAGAATCCGACCGGCTCCGCCAGGCGCTCAAGAACCGCGGCGTCTCGTTTACCCTGGACGATCTCCTGCGCAAGGATGCCCAGCGCCGGGAGAAGCTCGTCGCGCTGGAGGAGCTCCGGCACCGCAAGCGGGTCGCCTCCGACGAGGTGGGCCGCTTCAAGCGGGAAGGCAAGAACGCGGACCGGCAACTCCAGGTTCTGAAGAAGGATTCGGACAGCGAGAAGGGGCTGGCCGCGGAGGTCGCCAAGCTCGACGGCGAGATCCAGCAGGGCCTGCTCCTCATCCCGAACATCCCCCATTCCTCGGTGCCGGTCGGCCCCGATTCCAAGTCGAACCGGGTGGTGCGTACCTGGGGCGAGCCGCGCAAATTCTCCTTCAAGCCGCGCGGCCACCTGGAGCTGTTGAGCCATCTGGGATTGGCGGACCTGGAGCGGGCCGCCAAGGTGGCCGGCTCCCACTTCGTCCTTTTCAGCGGGATCGGGGCGCGGCTGGAGCGGGCGCTCATCCAGCTCATGCTGGACCTGCACACGAAAAGCCACGGCTACGTGGAATGCTCCCCGCCGCTCCTGGTGAACCGGGCCACCATGACCGGCACCGGCCAGCTCCCGAAGTTCGAGGAGGAGATGTACCGCCTGAGGGACGACGACCTCTTCCTCATCCCCACGGCGGAGGTGCCGGTGACCAACATGCTGGCCGGGGAAACGCTGGAGCCCAGCTCGCTGCCGCGCCGCTACACGGCCTACACCCCCTGCTTCCGGCGCGAGGCGGGCTCCTACGGCAAGGAGACGAAGGGGCTCACCCGCGTGCATCAGTTCGACAAGGTGGAGCTGGTCAAGTTCACCGTCCCGGAGAGTTCGTACGACGAGCTGGAGAAGCTGACTGCCGACGCGGAGGAGGTGCTGCAGCTCCTGGAGCTTCCGTACCGTGTCGTCGCCCTCTCCACCGGCGACCTGGGGTTCGCCTCGGCCAAGACGTACGATCTGGAGGCCCATTCGCCGGCGACCGATATATGGCTGGAGGTTTCCAGCTGCAGCAACTTCGAGGATTTCCAGGCCCGGCGGGCCAACATCCGCTTCCGGGATGCACAGACGAAGAAGGTTCGATACGTCCATACATTGAATGGCAGCGGTGTGGCGCTGGCGCGGACGCTCATCGCGCTCGTGGAGAACCACCAGAACGCCGACGGTTCGGTGACCATCCCCGGGGCCGTTCGCCCCTACCTGGATGGGCTCGGAGAGCTCCGCCCGGGCTGATTCATGCTCGCGAAGCTGACCCGCCTGCTCGCCGGCATCCTCTTCCTGCCGGTCTGCGTCGGCTATTCCATCTCCTTCTACGAGCACCTCCTGGCGGTCCGGCGGGTGAGCGAGCCGGAGATCTGGCTTCTTCTCGGGATCACGGCGTACCTGGCGTTCCACGTCCTGGTGGGCGTTCCCAGCCGGGCGTATGTCCTGGGGCATGAGCTCACGCACGCCACCGCCGCGTGGGTCTCCGGCGGCGAGGTGAAGGGGATGAAGGTCGGGGCGAAGAAGGGCGCCGTCACGGTGAATCGCCTGACCGCCTTCATCGCTCTGGCGCCGTACCTCATCCCCATCTATGCGATCCTCTGGGCGATCCTCTATGCGGTTGTCGGCTTCTTCGTGGATTTGAACCCGTGGGTCCATTGGTTCTTCTTCGGGCTGGGCGCCACGCTCGCGTTCCACCTGGTCTTCACCGTCGAGGCGGTCAAACAGAAGCAGCCGGATCTGGAGACGATCGGGCCCCTCCTTTCGCTGGGGGCAATTTACCTGGCCAACATCACCCTGGTGATCGGGGTGATGAGTCTCATGACGCCGGAGCTGCGGTTTCTGGCGTACGTGGGGGACGGCGCCCGCCAGACGGCCGGCCTCTACGGATCAATCTTCACACAGCTCTTCTTGTAAATGTCGTGCTGGGTTTGGAGGGGTGCCGGAGTGGACGATCGGGGCAGTCTTGAAAACTGCTGAGGTCCTCGTGGCCTCCGTAGGTTCGAATCCTACCCCCTCCGCCTTCCAGGGTCTCTTGACGTCTTAACGTTTTAATGCTACCTTAGGAACGGAAGGAGGCAAGCCATGTCCAAGCGCGCAACCGTGTATTTGGATCCCAAGATCCACCAGGCCCTGAAGATCAAAGCGGCTCAGACCAATTCCACGGTGTCGGATCTGGTCAACGAGGCCCTGCGGCTTTCCCTGCGGGAGGATGCCCGGGACCTCCAGGCCATTTGGGACCGGAAGCGGGAGCCCATCCGTTCTTACGAGTCGGTCGTCCGTGATCTGAAACGGGATGGGCTTTTATAAGGTTTCTTTTCGGCGCAGCGCCGAAAAGGAACTGCGAAGGATTCATGCCAGCGATCTGCGCAGGCTGGTTGAGAAAATCGGTGCCCTCTCCAGCAACCCCAGGCCGCCTGGAACGCAGCTGTTGAAGGGTGAGGACCGTTATTACCGCATCCGCCACGGGGATTACCGGGTGGTCTATGAGGCGGACGATGCGGGACGGCGGGTGATCGTCATCAAGGTGGGGCATCGGCGCGAAGTTTACCGGTAACGCATGGTTCGGAGATTCGAATCCTCCTCCTTCCGTTTGGCTCAGCTTCGATAGCCACGTTCCCGTCCATGCTGACCCAAAAGAGACTCGTTGCGTACCGCCGATCCCTCTGGCAGCTCGGCCGGGTGCGTACCCAATCCCAGTTCAGCCGACTGCTTGACAGAGTGGGCTTGTGTCTCATCTTCGGCTCGGAGGCAGTCCCCCTGCCCAAGGTGTACGACGTGGCCCGAGAAGACTGCGGCAGCTGGTGGAATTGGAAAGACCACCTCCAGGCGAAGAAGGCGGCCTATCTGGGCCGCCTGATCCGGGGCAAGGCGACGCTGGTTGCCATGGGGATGCTGCCGGCCTTCCTGGCGCTCCACTACGAGCAGGGCGGTTGCGCGTCGTACGACGAGGAGCATTACTACGGGCGCCTCACGCAGGCAGCCAAATGGATCTGTGACCGGCTGGATGCGCAGGGGCCGTGCCAGGCGGGTGAGCTGAGGAAGTTCATGAAGCGCCAGCACGGAACCGGGACCGCCGCTCACCAGCGGGCCCTGCTGGAGCTGCAGCGGCGATTCAAGGTGGTCACCGTCGGGCTGGTGGACCAGCACTGGGGGATGCGCTTGATCGGCCTGTTCGAGCGGTGGGTGCCGAGGGAGGTGGAGCGGGCCGCGCGGAAGCTCGGTCCGGAAGAAGCCCGGGCGGCGATCGTTGAGCGGATCGTGCGGACCGCCGGCGCCATGCCGGCGCCCGTGCTGACGCGGACCCTCCGCTGGCCGCCGGCCGAGACGGCGCGTGTCGTGGATTCCCTCGCCCGCACGGGGATCATTCGCACCGAGTTTTGCCCGAGGAGAAAGCAGCGCAGATGGATCGTTCATCATGCCCTGGGCTGACCTTTTTGGTATAACAGGATCGTCCTTATGCATGGAACCGGAGAGATGGCTGAGTGGCTGAAAGCGGCGCTCTCGAAAAGCGTTAGGGTCGCAAGACCCTCGGGGGTTCGAATCCTCCTCTCTCCGCGGACTTGAAAACGCGATGAAGATCCAAGTACTGGCGCAAAAGATCACTGGGCGGCAGCTCGCTGAATGGGCCGCGGAAGGTCATGGCGACATGATCAAGGCGGTCGTGGATGTTGAGCGGGAACTGCTGGCGGTGGGCGGAGAGCTCCATGCAGACGCAGAGGCCACCTTGCTGGAGAAGGGTTCCAAGCAAGAGAGCCTCTGGGGCATTAACCTTTACCCTGGCAAGCCCGCAGCGGACCGGATCGAGTACCATTCGCTCATCAACGTCAAGCCCAGGCAGAAGCACCGCTCGATGGATATCCAGGATCTGGCGGTCAGGGACAAGATCATTGGGATCGTGAACCGCTGGGTGGAGTGGTAGAGAGCGGCGGTGGATCTATCCGCTTGGAAGCGACTTCCCTTTGCGCAGCAGATCGGTCATATTGCGAGCGAGATCGCGCGTGCCCGCGTCTGGGAGGAGAAAGGCAGTCCCGACAGCCGGGAGCAAGCCCTTTTACGGGCGTTAGACCTCATCGACCTGAGCATCGCGTGCGCACAGGGGAATCGGTTCCGCGAGCTGGCCCGCCTGAGGGAATTGGTCTCCGACTGCCTGATCCGGGCAGGCGTCTACCAGGTGAGTCTCGCCGACCTGGAGCATTACGGTCTTCGATTTTTGGGCGTGTCCAGATGACGGGTCCAAGACGGGTTATTTTTCCTCCCGGGAGACAGAGTAGCTTCTTGGGGCGGGCGTCTTCCCGGGTCCCGGAGGGCTGGAAGGGGCTTGCGGCTCTCTGCGGGGTACACAGGAGAACCCTGTTCGACTGGCGGCGAGAAAAGTACACGATGAGCGCGGCTTCCCTTACCTTAGTCTGCCGCCACTTGAAAATCAGTCCAGGGCCGATGGACGTCGTTGGGCAATATCGACATGTCCGAGAGGCGGGCCGGCTGGCTCAGCAGAGATTCCGCAGCGACCCGGACCGTGCGCGCCGCATGGGCTTCATCCTGCGGAGGTTTCAGTTTACGTCTCATCGAGTGCAGGGGACTCGCAAGTCGAATCCAAGGAGAGGTGTCGGAGTGGCTGAACGAAATCGACCGGAAATCGATTAGGTGCCGAAAGGTGCCTCCAGGGTTCGAATCCCTGCCTCTCCGAGTTCTACTTGGCTCCCATGCCCATCTTGTTGAGCTCCTCGAGGACCTGATCGAATTCCTTCCAGGAGCTCGGCGCCTCGACCTTGACCGGCCTGTCGT
>CAYJQV010000031.1:0-6254 GCA_964372395.1 uncultured Planctomycetia bacterium
GCGTACGGCGGTTCTACCCGGCCATCGAGGGCTGGATGAGGCTACGCGAGTGCGGAATGGCCTGGGATCATATGCCTGACAGCTTACTGCGGTGCGCGCAGGGAACCCCCGGAGCGGGAGCAGGGGAGATGCCGGGGTGAGCCGGATCGGGCTGTTCGGCGGGACCTTCAATCCGCCCCACCTCGGGCACCTCCTGCTGGCCGAGGGAGCGCTCGAGGCGCTGGGGCTGGATGAGGTGCTCTGGGTCCCCGCGCATCTTCCGCCGCACAAGCCGGTGGAGGGGCATGTCTCCGCGGAGGAGCGCTGCCGGCTGGTGGAGCGGGCGATCGAGGGGCATCCCCACCTCAAGATCTGTCGCCTGGAGCTGGAGCGCCCTCCTCCCTCCTACACCATCGACACCGTCCTGAAGCTTCAGGCGGAGCGGCCGGGCAACGAGTGGTTCTTCCTCCTCGGGTCCGAGGCGGCCGAGCGGCTTCCGACCTGGCGGCAGGCGGACCGCCTGCTCTCACTTGTTCGATTCGCTGCGGTTCCCCGGCCGGGCCATGCGCAGGGGAAGCTCCCTGCCGGCGTCGAGACGATCCCTGTGAAAACGCTGGACGTTTCGGCGTCCGAGATCCGCCGGCGGATCCGCGAGGGCCGAGAGATCCGCGACCTCGTCCCCGACCCGGTGCGCCGGATGATCGAGGAGAGGGGGCTGTACCGTTCATGACCGGCTGGATCATCGCCCTCCTGTTGCTCTTGGCCATCTCCGGTTTTCTGTCGGCTTCCGAGACAGCGCTCGTGGGTCTGTCGAAGCTGCGGCTCCGGCATCTGGTGCAGAGGGGAGTGCGCGGGGCAAAGATCCTTCAGGACCTCATGAAGCATCTGGACGAAGCGATCACCGCGATCCTCGTCTCCAACAACTTTGTCAACGCCGCCATCTCCTCCCTGGGTGCAGGGCTGTGCATCGCTTGGCTGGGGCCCGCCTGGGGGATCCCGGTGGCGACCGTCGTCATGGGCAGCGCCATCCTGGTGTTCGGGGAGGTGACCCCCAAGGTGTTCGCCATCCGGTACGCCGAGCGGGTCGCCTTAGGGGCGGCGCCGCTGATGCGGCTTCTCCTTCGGGTCCTCGGGCCGCTGGCGCGCGCCTTCGCGGCGATCACAAATCTGCTGCTCAAGGCCTGCGGCGTGGAGCTGAGGCCCCGCTCCCCGCTCATCACGGAGGAGGAGCTGAAGATCATGATTGAGCTGGGCAAGGAGCAGGGGGTGCTCGGGGAGGAGGAGCGGGCGCTGCTCCACCGGATCTTTGAGTTCGGGGACCTGAGGGTCGGGGACGTGATGATCCCGCGGGAGCAGATGGTGGCGGTGCATGAGCGGGCCAGCCACGACGACGTGCTGACCGTGATCACGGAGAAGGGCCACTCCCGGATCCCGGTTTACCGGGATACGCCGGAGCGGATCACCGGCATCCTCTATGCCCAGGAGCTTCTCCACATCTGGCGGGAGGGGTGGCTGATCGTCCTGCAGGATCTCATCCACCCCGCCTATGAGGTGCCGCCGGACCGCAGGGTGAGCGATCTCCTGCAGGAGTTCCAGAAACGGCACATCCAGATCGCCATCGTGGTGGACCCGCAGGGCAGGGCGCTGGGGCTGGTGACCCTGGAGGATCTGATCGAGGAGATCGTCGGAGAGCTGGAGGAGCGCTCGGGGCGGGGCGGTGAGGGCGGCGGCCCCGGCGGGGGCGGGGTTGACATGCCCTGGACTGCATGATAGATTCCGGAAGAGAACGAAACGACACAGGAGGAAGCCATCATGGAAGCATACTGCGTCAAGTGCAAGGGCATGAAGGAGATGAAGGACGCCCAGAAGGTGACCATGAAGAACGGGCGGCCTGCGATGAAGGGGAAGTGCCCGGACTGCGGGACGGGGCTGTACCGGATCTTAAAGCCATAGCCCTGCGCAGCAGCCGGCAGGCGGTACTCACCATGGCCCGGGCGGCCTTGAACGCCAAGGCCGAGGACATGGTGATCCTGGATTTAAGGAAGCTCTCCTTCAGCTTTGATTTTTTCCTCCTCTGCAGCGCTTCGTCCGACCGCCGGATTCAAACCGTGGCCGACCACATCCTGGAGGCCCTCTCCCAGGCGGATCTCAAGCCCGCGCACAGGGAGGGCCGTCCCGATGGCGGCTGGCTGCTCCTGGATTTTGGACCGGTGGTCGCCCACGTCTTCTCTCCGGAGGCGCGTGAGTTCTACAAGCTGGAACGCCTCTGGGCGGACGCTCCGCAGGTTCGCCTGCCCAGGTAATCCCGCCGAAGGGCGCCGATGATCGCTCCAGAGAACCGATGATCCCTCCCGCGGAGGCGGAAGGGGCGCTGCGCCGCTTGATCCGGGACAGTCTGCAGGGCATGGGATTGCCTTCCCCGGACGGGGAGATCGGGCTGGAGCCGCCCCGGCAGGGGGCGCACGGTGATCTGTACAGCTCGGTGGCGCTGCAGCTCGGCTCCCGCCTCAAGAGGCCTCCGATGGAGCTGGCCCGGTCCCTCCGCAGCGAGCTCGAGCGCCGCGTGAGGCAGTCGGATTTGGCTCAGTGCATTGAGCAGGTTGAGGCGAAACCGCCCGGCTTCCTTAACCTCACGTTCAGCCCCGCCTTCCTCTATAGCGTGCTCCGGCAGGTCCTGAAGGAGGGAGCCGGCTACGGGCGCAGCGGATGGGGCGGGGGCCGCCGGGCCCTGGTGGAGTTTGTCAGCGCCAACCCGACGGGGCCGCTCTCTGTCGCCCATGGCCGGCAGGCGGCGGTCGGCGACGCGGTGGCGAACATCCTGGATTTCGCGGGCTACAAGGTCCACCGGGAGTATTACCTCAACGACGAGGGAACGCAGATTGACCTGCTGGGCCAGTCGATCCTGGCCCGCGCCCGCACCTCGGCGGGGATTCCCGCGGAGTTTCCCCAGGATGGCTACCAGGGGGCGTACATCTCGGCCCTGGCGGAAGAGCTCCTCAAGGGCAGGGGGCGCCGGGCGCTGGAGGGCCGGGGTGCAGTGGATCGGGCTCGCCGTTTCGGCGTGGAGAAGCTGAGCCGGACAATCCAGGGGGAGCTCGTCCAGTTCGGCGTCCGGTTCGATCGCTGGTTCCCGCAGAGCAGCCTGCGCAGGTTTCGGTACCTGGATCGGACCCTGGCGATCCTGCGCCGGCGCGAGACCCTGTACCTTTCCGAGGGCGCGTGGTGGCTCAAATCCACCGCCTTCGGGGACGACAAGGACCGGGTGGTCATCCGATCGGACGGCCGGATGACGTACATCGCCTCGGACATCGCCTACCATCGGAGGAAATTCCAGCGGGGCTACCGCCTGCTGGTGAATCTCTGGGGACCGGACCACCACGGCTATGTCCCGCGCCTGAAGGCCGCGGTCCAGGCGCTGGGGTTTCCGGCGGAGGACTTGAGGATCCTCATCGTGCAGCTGTGCACCCTCAAGCGGGGAGCTGAGACGATCCCCATGTCCACCCGGCAGGGGATCTTCGTGACGTTGACGCAGGTGGTGGAAGAGGTGGGCCGGGATGCCGCCCGCTTCTTCTTCCTTCTGCGCAAGTCGGATGCGCATCTGGAGTTCGACCTGGAGCTGGCCAAGCGGCATTCGCTGGAGAACCCCGTCTACTACATCCAGTACGCGCACGCGCGCATCTCGAACATCTTCGAGAACGCCCGAGGCCAGGGCCTGCGCTGGCAGATGGGGACAGGCGACTTGGAGCGGCTCACCGCGCCCGAGGAGCTGAGACTCCTGCGGCTCCTGCGCAGCTTCCCCGGCGTGGTGCTCTCCTGCGCCCGGGCTCTGGAGCCGTTCGGGGTCACGGCCTACCTCCAGGAGCTGGCCGAGGCGCTGCACCGTTTCTACGACGTTCACCGCGTGATCAGCCCGGACGGATCCCTCTCTGCGGCCCGGCTGGATCTGGTGGCCGCGGTTCAAACGGTCCTCGCCAACGGGCTGCGCCTCCTGGGGGTCAGCGCTCCCGCCCGGATGTGACACCGGCCTCCCTCGAACCGCTCAAGATCTGCCGGGGACAAACCCTGGACCCGCACGAGATGCTCCGGGCCCTGGTGGCTCAGGGCTACCAGAGGGTCGCCCGCGTGCACGATCCGGGCGACAGCTCCCTGAGGGGCGGCATCCTGGACATCTTTCCGGAAGGATTCGAGGCCCCCGTCCGGATCGAGCTCGAGGACCAGACGGTTACCCGCATCCGCAGCGTCCATCCCCACACGGGCGATCCGTTCATGGAGCACCAGATCGTCCTCCTCCTGCCGGCGGTGGCGCTCCACCCCAGGACCCTGCGCACCTCGGCCAAGCACCTCTTCCTCGGCGAGGATTCGCCGCTCGATCCCTTTGTGGACATCCGCGCCGGCGATCTGGTGGTGCACGTCATCCACGGGATCGGCCGCTACCTGGGGATCAAGAGGATCCGCTCGGAGAAGCGGGTGGAGGGCCACCTGGTGCTGGAGTATGCGGGCGGCGACCGTCTCTATGTCCCCTTGCCGGAGCTGCACCTGATCCAGAAATACATCGGTTTCGAGGGGAGGGCTCCGCAGCTCTCCCGGCTGGGCACCCGCTACTGGGCCCGCTCGAAGGAGTCTGCCCGGGCGGGAGCCGCCTCCGTGGCGGCGGAGCTTCTCCGGATCGAGGCGCAGCGGCTCACCTCCCCGGGCCATGCCTTTCCAGACGACACCGACTGGCAGAGGGAGCTGGAGGCGGCCTTTCCCTATCGGGAGACGGCCGGCCAGACCCGCGCGGCCGCGGAGGTGAAGGCGGACATGACGAAACCCCACTGCATGGACCGCCTGCTCTGCGGGGATGTGGGATACGGCAAGACCGAGGTTGCCCTGCGGGCCGCGTTCCGGGCGGTGATGGGGGGCAAGCAGGTGGCGCTCCTCTGTCCCACGACGATCCTGGCGGAGCAGCACTTCGCCACCTTCTCCGGCCGGATGAAGCCGTTCCCGGTGACGCTGGGGATGCTTTCCCGATTCCAGAATCCGTCCGTCCAGAAGCAGATCGTCCAGGGGCTCGCCGACGGCTCGGTGGATGTGGTGATCGGCACGCACCGGCTCCTCTCCGGGGATGTCCGCTTCAAGGAGCTGGGGCTTCTCATCGTGGACGAGGAGCAGCGCTTCGGGGTCAGGCACAAGAACAGGATCAAGGGGATGCGTGTCCAGGTGGATGTGCTGACGCTGACGGCGACGCCGATCCCGCGGACCCTGTACCTGGCCCTCATGGGGGCCAAGGCGATGTCCGTCATCGACACCCCTCCCTTCGAGCGCCTCCCGGTCAAGACGGTTGTCGCACAGGAGCACCCGGACCTGGTGCGCACCGGGATCGAGCGGGAGATGGAGCGGGCCGGTCAGGTCTTCGTGATCTACCCGTGGATCGAGGGGATTCCCAGGATCCACCGGCAGGTCTGTGCCCTGGTCCCCGAGGCCCGGGTGGCCGTCGCGCACGGGCAGATGCCGTCCCATTCGCTCGAGAGGGCGATGCGGGCCTTCATCCGGCGGGAGGCGGATGTGCTCATCTCGACGGCCATTGTGGAGTCCGGGATTGATATCCCCAACGCCAACACCCTGATCGTCTTCCGGGCCGAGAGCTTCGGGCTGGCGGACCTCTACCAGCTGCGCGGGCGGGTGGGACGCTTCACGCGGCAGGCGGTCGCCTACTTCCTCACCCCGCGGGGCGATCCCCTCTCGTCGGATGCGAGGAAACGGCTCCAGGCGCTGGAGGAGTTTTCGCACCTGGGGGCCGGCTTTCAGGTGGCCCTGCAGGACCTGCAGATTCGCGGGGCGGGCAATCTCCTCGGGACCGAGCAGCACGGCCACATCCTGGCGGTCGGTTTCGACCTCTACTGCCGGTTGCTGCGGGGGGAGATCGAGCGCCTGAGGCGTGGGCGCCCTGACGTAAAATCCTTGCCAGTCTCCAACCCCAAGCGTAAACTGTAGTTTTGCATTTTTCCGGGGCGTAGCACTTCGCTGTTGCTCAGTGTAAACCGCGCTTGGTAGCGACTCAGAGATTACAAGTGGTGCGGCTTCCTCGAAGCTTTTATCCAGGGATGTCCCGCAACGCGGGGCTTCCGCCAGCCGCAGCCACGCGCTTGCATTGGGTACAATGGCCCAGGATAAATAGGCTCACAACCAATGGCCAAAGGTGATAAGCTTTTACTGAGGGTCTTGCAAGGGACAGCGGATGCCAACATCCGTTTTTCCGAGTTGCGTCACCTGTTGATGCAGTTAAGATTTACCGA
>CAYJQV010000031.1:6354-18697 GCA_964372395.1 uncultured Planctomycetia bacterium
TTTGAATCTGCAGCCCAGAGGGTCGTCAGCGAAGCCGTACCAGGTCAAGCAGGTGAGGGCGGTGATTCTGAAATACAAGCTGGCAGGAGGAGAAGATGTCGGGTCTTAAATACGAGGTCATTCTCTATTGGAGCGACGAGGATAACGCCTTCATCGCCGAAGTGCCGGAACTTCCCGGCTGCGCGGCGGATGGATCAACCTACGAACGAGCCCTGAAGAACGTGGAGCGGGTGATCCAGGAGTGGATCGAGACTGCCAAAGAAGAAGGTCGCCCCATCCCTGAACCTAAGAAGGGCCGCCTGGTTTTTGCTTGACAGGTTAGAGGTACACTAAGGCAGAGCAACTTTTCACGACCCCAGAATAAGCTGCCCAAAACCTTAAAGCAAGGCAAACCCTAAAACCGGACATTTCTAAATTGGTTTGACACAGGGCATTTTCATCCTTGCGGGCTCTCGAGCGGCTGTGCTAGACTTTCGGATCGTCATGCGAAAACTCCTGCCTTTGCTGTTGCTCGTGGCGTTCCTGCCCGGATGCGGTCCCGGCGGAAAGGTGGCGGCGGTGGTGAACGGCCGCGTCATTACCGTCGAGGATGTGGACCGCCGGATCAGCCAGATGTCCCCGGCGATCCGGGCCTCGCTTGGAGCGGATCGCAAGCGGATCCTCGAGCAGATGATCATGGAAACGGTCCTCCTGCAGGAGGCCCAGAAACGCAGACTGGAGCGGGATCCCGAGGTGGGAAGGCTGTGGGCCGAGGCGCGGCGGCAGATCCTGTTCGGCCGGCTCATCGAGGTTCTCCGGCAGGAGGGGAAGCCCGCGGTCAGCCAGGAGCAGATTCAGGAGTTTTACGAGGAAAACAAGGCGAGCTTCGTTCAGCCGGAGTCGTTCCGCGCCAGCCACATCCTGGTCTCCGATGAGGAGACCGCGAGAAAGGCGCTGACGCGGCTGAAGGCCGGCGAGCCGTTCCCCCGGGTCGCCCAGGAGTTCTCCACGGATCCCAGCGCCTCGCAGGGCGGGGACATCGGATTCTTCACGGGCGAACAGGTGATTCCGGAGTTCGGAGCCGCCTGCAAGAAGCTCAAGGTCGGCGAGTTGAGCGATGTGGTGAAAAGCTCCCTGGGCCTTCATCTGATCCTGCTCACCGAGAAGAAGCCGGCCGGCCAGAGGCCGCTCCAGGAGGTGGAGGCCCAGGTCCAGAACCTGCTGGAGCAGCGCGAGCGCCAGCGCCATGTGGAGCAGGTTGTCCAGGAGCTGCGGCGCAAGGCGCAGGTCCAGATCCGCGAGGGGGTCCTGGGGCCTCCCTCGGCTTCTCCTTCCGCGGCGCCGTCCGGCCAGCCACCCGCCTCTGCAGGGCCCAACTCGTAGCATCGGATTGACCATGCGGAAAGGTCCCCTCATCGCATCCCTCCTTCTTCTCGCCTTCGTTCGCCCTGCGGCGGCGGAGGAGAACCGGATCGTGGCCATCGTCAACAACGAGATCATCACTCAATCCGAGCTCAACCGGGCGCTGGCGCCGGTCTACTTCCAGATGCAGGCCTCCCTGAATCCCGAGGAGCTCTCCCAGCAGATGGATCAGCTCCGCCGCAGGGTGCTGGAGCAGCTGGTGGACGAGCGCCTCATGCTTCAGGAGGCGCGCAGCCCGCGCGAGGTGGAGGTGGGCAAGGGGAAGATCGGGACCCCGCCGGTGATCACGGTCTCGGAGCATGATGTGGAGGAGATGCTGGAGGAGACCCGGTCCCGCTTTGAGACGCCGGAGGAGTTCGCCGAGGCGCTCCTGCGCCAGGGGATCACCGAGGAGGACCTGCGCGCCCGGTTCCGCGATCAGGTCACAATCCAGAAGCTGATCGGCCGCGAGATCCGATCCCGGGTCATCGCCTCGCCGGCTGAGATCACCTCTTACTACGAGGGGCATCCCGAGGAGTTCATTGCCCCGCCGGCCGTGCAGGTGGCCACGATCCTGATCCGCCCAAAAGACGAGAAGGACTGGGCGCGCGCCCAAACCCAGGCCCGGGATCTGCACCAGCAGATCAAGGGAGGCGCCGACTTCTATGATCTGGCCCGCCGGTATTCCGACGGGTTCAACGCCCAGATGGGCGGACGGATCGGCTTCCTCGAGAAGGGCCGGGGCCGGAAGGAGATTGACGACGCCCTTTTCCGGCTGAAGGCGGGGGAGCTTTCCCCGGTCATCCGGACTCCCGCCGGCTTCCACCTCTTCCTCGTCGAGGCGACCCGTCCGGCGCGGCAGTCGGAGCTTTCCGAGGTTCAGGAAGAGATCAAGTACCGGCTGCTGGATCAGAAGGCGACGGCCCGCTACAAGGAATGGATTGCCAAGCTCCGCGAAGACTCCTACATCTCCATCCAGCTCCCCTAAGCCAAACGCAGTGACGCGCCTGCTTGTCACCATGGGGGATCCGGCCGGGATCGGGCCGGAGGTGCTCCTGCGTGCCCTCTCCCGCTGGCGGAACCGCGCCGCCCGGCTTTCCGTCATCGGGGACCTCTGCTGGCTCAAGCGGCTGGCCCGCCGCCAGCGGATCGCCATTCCGTGGTCTCGTATCGGTTGGGTGGATCTGGGTGACCTCTGTTCCGGCGTGCGGCCGGGTGAGGTCCAGGCAGGCGCGGGCCGGGCGGCCTACGCCTGTTTGGAGAAGGCCGTGCGGATTCTCCGACGGGGTGAGGCCGACGGTCTCGTCACCGCGCCGGTATCGAAGGAGGCGATCGTCCGGGCGGGGATTCCCTGGAAAGGGCACACCGAGCACCTCGGGAAAAGATTCCGCTGCCGGCCGGTGATGATGCTGAGCACTGGCCGGCTGCGGGTGGCGCTCGTCACGACGCATCTGGCCCTTCGCGATGTGCCCCGGGCGCTGACGCGGGCGGCGGTGGCGCAGGTCATCCGGATGGCGCGCCGCGCCCTGGCGGGGGAGTTCGGGATTCGCCGCCCGCGCCTTGCGCTGGCCGCGCTCAATCCGCATTCCGGCGAAGGCGGGCTTTTCGGCGAGGAAGAGAAACGGGTCCTCCTCCCGGCGCTGCGTTCCGTGGACGGCGAGGTGGCGGGACCGCTGCCGGCGGACAGCGTCATGGCGGCGGCGGCCCGCGGAAGATTTGACGCCGTGGTTGCCCTCTACCATGACCAGGCGCTGATCCCGATCAAGATGGCGGGATGGAATCGGGCGGTGAACGTCACACTCGGTTTGCCATTTGTGCGAACCTCGCCGGTCCACGGGACCGCCTTCGGCCTCGCGGGGAAAGGGGAAGCCGACCCGCGCTCGATGGAGGCCGCGCTCCATCTGGCGGTCCGGTTGGTGCGGAAGAGAAGGGAAGGCGCTCGGCGCAAGGGCGGGCAGCCGAGTTGAATGTCCGCCGGATCAAGGAGCTAGCGGAGCAATACGGGCTGGGAATCTCCCCGAGGCGCCTGGGTCAGCACTTTCTTCTGGACGAGAGGATCCTGGCCCGGATCGCCGGGCTCCTGGGGGCGGAATCCGGCGACCGGATCCTGGAGATTGGGGCCGGGCTGGGGGCGCTGACCGAGCAGCTCCTTGCAACCGGGGCCACCGTCTACGGGGTTGAGAAGGATCCCCGTTTCCTGCGCGTACTCACCGACCGATTCCGGGACAGGACCTCTCTTCAGCTTGTCCGCTCGGACATCCTCCGGCTGGACCTGGGCTCTTACGCGCTGGGAGAGCCCAGGTCGCTTCTCGTGATCGGCAACATCCCCTACTCCCTGACCAGCCCAATTCTGGGATATCTGGTCCATCAGCGGATCTGGGTCCGGCGGGCGGTCCTCACCATCCAGAAGGAGGTGGCCGCGCGGATCGTGGCCAAGCCGGGCGGACGCGACTATTCGAGTCTCACCCTGCTCGTTCAGGTCGCCTTCCGGCCCTCCGTGGCCTTCACCATTCATCCCGGAGCGTTCTATCCCCAGCCGAGGGTGGTTTCAGCGGTTCTCTGCCTGGATCCGCTGCCGGCCCCTCCGGTTCCCGCTGACGAAGAGGAGGCGCTGCTGGGTTTCATCCGGAAGCTGTTCACCCACCGGCGCAAGACGGTGGCCAACGCCATTCTGGCGGGAGGGTGGGAGGGGAAGAAAGAGAGGCTTCTGGAGATCCTTGGGCGCGCCGGGATAGATCCCTCCCGCCGGCCCGAAACCTTCGGCTTGGGGGAGCTCACCGAGCTGAGCCGGCGTCTCCATCCCTGGCCGTCGGGGGGGGTTCGTTGACTTGGGTTCCGCCCGTCTGCTACGATAGCCGCTGCGATGGCGATTTCCGCCAAGGACGTCGAATATCTGGCCCACCTGGCCCGCGTTCAGCTTTCGCCCGAGGAGATCAAGCGCTTCACAGGCCAGCTGGATGAGATCCTCGCCTACGTCGAGAAGCTCAAGACCGCCAAGACCGAAGGCGTTGCTCCCACCAGCCACGTCCTGAGTCTGCAGAACGTCTACCGGGAAGACCGCGTGGAGCCGTCCCTTCCGCCCCAGAAAGTGCTGGGCAACGCCCCGGACCGGGAGGGGCCCTTCTTCCGCGTGCCACCGGTGATCGAACCGACCTCCTGAAGCGCCCGCCTCGATGGAAACCTTCCAGAGCGCGGCGGAGCTAAGGACCCTCTTCCGGAAGGGGCAGCTTCGGCCGACGGAGCTTATCGGGTCCCTCCTGGGGCGGATTGAGAAACTGCAGGGTTCAATCCACGCGCTGGCTTGGTTCGACGGAGGCTGGGTGCGGGATCAGGCGAAGCGCCTGGAGGAGAAGGGATTCCGGCCGGATGCCCCGCTGTGGGGAATCCCGGTGCTGGTCAAGGACAACATCTGTGTGGAGGGGATCCCCACCACCTGCGCCTCGAAGATCCTGGCTGGGTTCCGGCCCCCCTACGATGCCACGGTCGTAGCGCGCCTGAAGGCGGCGGGTGCCATCCTGCTGGGGATGGCCAACATGGATGAGTTTGCCTTCGGTTCCTCCTGCGAGTACTCCTGCTACGGCCCCACCCGAAACCCCTGGGATCTCCAGCGGGTTCCGGGAGGATCGAGCGGAGGTTCCGCGGCGGCGCTGGCGGCGGGGTTGACGCCGCTCGCCTTGGGATCGGACACCGGCGGATCGATCCGCCAGCCGGCCTCCTTCTGCGGGGTGGCGGGACTCAAGCCGACCTACGGCCGGGTCTCCCGGTACGGGCTGGTCGCCTTCGCTTCCTCTCTGGATCAGATCGGACCGATGGCGAGGAGCGCACAGGATCTCGCCCTGCTGCTCAGGACGATCGCTGGCCGGGATCCGAAGGATTCCACCTCTGCGGATTGGGAGGTGGGGGATTACGAGCGTGCCGGGGGGCAGGGCGTGAAGGGCCTGCGGATCGGCATGGTGCCGGAGTATCTGGGGGAAGGGGTGGATCCGCAGGTCCGGAAGGCGGTGGAGGCCGCGCTCGCCCAGTTCGAGAAGCTGGGGGCGCGGGTGGGAAAGATCTCGCTTCCCCACACGGAATACGCGATCCCCACCTATTACATCGTCGCGACCGCGGAGGCCAGCTCGAACCTGGCCCGGTTCGACGGGGTGCGGTTCGGCCACCGGGCCGCGAACGGGTCGAAGGACCAGAGCATGCTGGAGATGTTCACGCGAAGCCGGGAGGAGGGATTCGGCCCGGAGGCGAAGCGCCGGATCATCCTGGGAACGTTCGTCCTCTCCTCCGGCTACTACGAGGCGTACTACGGTCACGCCCTCAAGGTCCGGACCCTCATCAAGAACGATTTCGATCGGGCGCTGGAGAAGGCGGATCTTTTGGTGACGCCGACGGCTCCGACCCCGGCCTTCCGGCTGGGGGAGAAGCTGGAGGATCCGCTCACCATGTACCTGTCGGATGTGCTGACGATCTCGATCAACCTGGCCGGCGTGCCGGCCCTCTCCATCCCCTGCGGCTTCACCGCCGCCGGCTTGCCGATCGGGATGCAGCTCATCGCCCGCCCCTTTGCGGAGGAGACCCTCTTTCGGGCGGCCGGGGCCTATCAGGAGGCGACGGATTGGCACAAGCGGGAACCCGAGATGGCTTCGGGCCTTCGGCCCTCGCAATGACCTACGCGCCCACGATCGGGCTGGAGGTCCACCTGCAGCTCAGGACCGCCTCCAAGATCTTCTGCGGATGCCCGACGACCTTCGGAGCGCCGCCCAACAGCCAGGTCTGCCCGGTCTGTCTGGGGCTCCCGGGCGTGCTGCCCGTTCTCAACCGGCAGGTGCTCCGGTCCGGTCTCCGCGTGGCCCTGGCGCTCGGCTGCCGGATTCAGCCGAGGATCCTTTTCCACCGGAAGAATTACTTCTACCCGGATCTGCCGAAGGGGTACCAGATCTCGCAGTACGACCTCCCCCTGGGAACCGATGGGGTGATGGAAATCTCAAACCGGGTCCGGATCCGCAGAGTCCACATGGAAGAAGACGCCGGGAAGCTCATCCACAAGCCGGATGGAGGGGCATCGCTTGTGGATCTTAACCGGGCCGGGGTGCCGCTCCTGGAGATTGTGAGCGAGCCGGATCTGAAGTCGCCGGAGCAGGCGTACGAGTATCTGAAGAGCTTGAAGGGGATCCTGGGCTACCTGGACGTGTCGGACTGCGACATGGAGAAGGGAAGCTTGAGATGTGATGCGAACATCTCGCTGTCCAAAACGGACCCAGGTACCGAATTGGGGGTGAAGGTCGAGATCAAGAACGTGAATTCCTTCCGGGCGGTGGCGCGGGCCCTGGCGTACGAGGTTCAGCGGCAGACAGCGCAGCTTTCCGAAGGGGAGAAGGTGATTCAGGAGACGCGGCTGTGGGATGAGGCTCGCGGGATCACACAGGGGATGCGCAGCAAGGAGTATGCGCACGACTACCGTTATTTCCCGGAGCCGGACCTGGTTCCCTTTGCGGTGGAAGCGAGCGAGGTGGAGGAGATCCACCGCGCTCTTCCGGAGCTTCCGGCGGAGCGGGCGGCGCGGTTGTCCGAGCGGTATGGCCTGTCGCGGACCGATGCGGCGGCGCTCACCGCCAGTCGAACGACCGCCGATTACTTCGAGGCGTGTGCTAAACTGACCCGGAAGGACAGGGCCAAGACGGCGGCCAACTGGATCCTGGGGGAGCTGCATCGGGAGATGAACGAGCGGGATCTGGATGAGATCACGGCCCTGGGGTTCCCGCCGGCTTCGCTGGAAGAGCTGCTGGATCTGGTCGACTCCGGGAGGATCAGCGGGAAGATGGCCAAGGAGGTGCTGGCGGAGTCGGTCCGCTCCGGTGAGAATCCGGGCCGCGTGGTGGAGTCGAAGGGGCTCACCCAGGTGACGGACCGGGAGGCGCTGCGGGCTGCGGGCGCCGAGGTGCTGAAGGAGCACGCCCAGGCGGTGAGCGATTACCGCGGCGGGAAGTCGCAGGCCCTCATGTTCCTGGTGGGGCAGCTCATGCGCAGGACCCGCGGGGCTGCCAGCCCCGCCATTTCACAGGAGATCCTTCGAGAGCTGCTGGAGGAGAAAAGCCGATGAGGGGGATTCGTCGCCGCAGGGCCCTGATCTGGAGCACGGGGCTGGTTCTCGTCCTGGGCGCGTCCTTCTGCGTCCGCGCGGTTTCCGGGGCGGCCCGGTCGGCCCAGGAGGAGCTGTACAGCCAGGTGGAGCTCCTCGCGGAGGCGATCACCATCATCCAGGCGGAGTACGTGGAGGAGGTGGAGCCCAAGCGCCTGATCTACGGGGCGCTGCGCGGGCTGGTCGAATCCCTGGACCGGCACAGCCAGTTCCTGGATCCCGATGCGTACTCCGAGATGCAGGTGGAGACCCGGGGGCAGTTCGGCGGGGTGGGGCTGGAGATCACCCTGTCCAAGGAGGGCGTGCTCACCGTGGTGGCTCCGATTGACGACACCCCGGCCGCCCTGGCAGGGTTGAGGCCCAACGACAAGATCGTGAAGATCGACGGAGAATCGACCCGGGGGATCACGCTGCACGAGGCGGTCAACCGGCTCAGGGGGCGGCCCGGCACGAAGGTCACGGTCACCGTCTTCCGGGAGGAGGAGAACGAGATCCTGGACCTCTCCATGGTCCGCTCAACGATCCAGATCCAGTCGGTGAAGGAAGCGCCGACCCCGGCGCCGCAGATCGCCTACATCCGGATCAGCGAGTTTCAGGACAACACGCCGCGGGATCTGGACAAGGCCATCGAGGCGATGGGGCAGAGGAAGGCGGAGGGCCTCATCCTGGATCTGAGGAACAACCCCGGGGGATTGCTCGATGTGGCGATCGAGGTGGCCGGCCGGTTCCTGCCCGAGGGCAAGACCGTGGTCTCCACCCGCGGCCGGGTGAAGAATCAGAATCAGGAGTTCGCATCCCAGGTGAGGAATCCCAGCTTGAATCTTCCCATGGTGGTGCTGGTGAACGCCGGATCGGCCTCCGCGTCCGAGATCGTTGCCGGCGCGCTGCGCGATCACGGGCGGGCGATCCTCATGGGCAGCAAGACCTTCGGGAAGGGATCGGTTCAGACCGTTGTTCCGCTCCGCGACGGATCGGCGATCCGGCTGACCACGAGCATCTACTACACCCCTTCCGGGCAGGCGATTCACGGCAAGGGGCTGGAGCCGGATGTCACCGTCACGGTGGAAGCCCAGGAGGGGGAAAAGGAGAAGGAAAGGCCGCCTCCGGGCGCGGCTCTGCCTGAGGTTCGAGATCCGGTGGTGCTGAGGGCGGTGGATCTTCTCCGGGGCCTCAAGGTGTATCAGCAGAAGCAGTCCGCACCTGCCGCCGGGGTGGATGCGGCGCCGAAACAGTAAGAGTCGCCTCGCTGTCCGGGGATGGCTGGCCCTGGGCGGAATCGCCCTGGGCCTGGCCCTCATCCTGCTCCTCCGGCCGGCCGATCTGTCGGCGCTGGCGTCGCGCGCGCTGGATCTGACCGAGGGGCTCCTCCGGGAGGAACGGGTGCGCCTTCCGAGGGATCTGGAGGCCGAGTCCGCGGAGATCCTCGCCTCCGGGCGCTTCCAGTGGCGGTTCGCGCAGCGCCGCTATCGGGTCCCGGGGGATTTCAGGTGGGACTCCTTCCGCGCCGCGCTGGAGAGGAAGCTGAGGAGCCGGGGCCTCGTCCTCTTCAAGAGCGACCGGCGGCGCGGGGCGAACGGGGGCTGGACCTTCCAGGGTGAGATTCGAGCGCGAAGGGCCCTCGGCGTCGGCCCGCTTTACCGGTTCGCGCTGGTCCCTGGCCTTGCGCCGGCGCGCCCTGCCGCACCGGCCTGGGTCTTTCCGAAGGGCAGGGGAAAGATTGCGATCGTGCTGGATGACTGGGGCTACGGTCTGCGGCACGTTCCGATCCTGAATTCCCTGCGGGCCCCCGTGACCGTGGCGGTTCTGCCCAACCTGCCCCACTCGGCCCGCGTGGCCCAGGAGGCCCGGTCCCATGGGCACGAGGTGATCCTCCACATGCCGATGCAGCCGGTCGATTCCCGCGAGCCGCGCGAGGCAGGGACCATCCTCACCACGATGCGGGAACAGGAGATCCGGCGTCTGCTCGGCGAGGCGCTGAAGAGCGTGCCGGGAGCCCAGGGGGTTTCCAATCACCAGGGCTCCAAGGCGACGGCGGATCGGCAGGTGATGACGGCGGTCCTGCAGGAGCTCAAGCGGAAGCAGCTCTTCTTCCTCGACAGCCTCGTGACGCAGGAATCGGTCTGCCGGGAGGTGGCGGGGCGGACCGGTGTGGCGTTCGCTCAGAGGTCCGTCTTTCTCGACAAGGAGGAGAGTGAGGGGGCGATCCGCGAGCGCTTGCTGGAGCTGGCCTCCGCCGCCAGGGAGGGGGGCGAGGCGGTCGGGATCGGCCACGATCGCCCCGCGATGATGGCCGCCCTGGAGAAGGCGATCCCTGCGCTGAGGAAGGCCGGCTACACCCTGGTGCGCGTGTCCGAGCTGGCAGAGGCTACCTCAAGACGCTGAAAGCCTGAAAGCGTGGTATCCTAGTTCAAGATGGTGGTCTTGGGCATTGAAACCTCCTGCGACGAAACGGGCCTGGCCCTCGTCGCTGACGGCCACGCCGTCCTCGGATCCCGGCTGGCCTCGAGTCTGAAGCAGCACCAGCGCTACGGCGGTGTTGTCCCGGAGATCGCCAGCCGTGCCCATGTGGAGCTTCTCACGGTGGAGCTGGAGCATCTGCTCACCTCCTGCCGGGTTTCTCCCGGAGAGATCGACCGGATCGCCGTGACCTACGGCCCCGGCCTGGCCGGGGCGCTTCTCGTCGGGGTCGCGGCGGCCAAGGGGCTGGCATTGGCCTGGGGCAAGCCGCTCGTTCCGGTGAACCACCTGCAGGCGCATCTCTACGCGGCTTTCATGGAGCGGCCGGACGGACCCATGCAGGGGCCGGCGATCGGCCTGGTGATTTCAGGAGGACACACCGCGCTCGTTCGGATGGAGGGGCTGGACGGTTTCAAGCTTCTGGGCCAGACGCAGGACGATGCGGTCGGGGAGGCGTTTGACAAGGTCGCGAAGCTGCTGGGATTGGGCTTCCCCGGCGGACCGGAGATCGAGCGTGTCGCGCGAGGCGGCAACCCGCGGGCGTTCGGTTTCTCGGTCCCCCGCATCAAGCGGGGCTCGCCGTACGATTTCTCGTTGAGCGGGATGAAGACGGCCGTGCTCACCTGGACGCGCGGGAAGGAGGAGCTCGGGCCGGAGTGGGTGGCGGACATGGCAGCCAGCTTCCAATCGGCGATCGTCGAGGAAATCGTTTCCAAGGCGTTGGCCGCCTGCCGGGAGCATGGAACCCTGCGGCTCGTGCTGGGAGGGGGCGTGGTGGCCAACCAGCTTCTGCGGGGACGTTTCCAGCAGGAATCGCGGCGGATCGGAATGGATCTGGCTGTTCCAAGCCTGGGTTTGTGCACCGACAACGGAGCGATGGTGGCCGGATTGGGCTGCCACCGCGAGGCGATTTCCCCCGCGGATCTGACTGCGGTGCCGGATCTTCGACTGGAGACCATTCCATGATTTCAGACGCGGAGGCGGTTCTTCGTTTGGTGCTGGCGTTGCTCTTGGGCGGGCTGGTGGGGTTGGAGCGGGAGGCGAAGGGACACGCGGCGGGACTCCGCACGCACATCCTCGTCTGTCTCGGCTCGACCCTGATCATGCTGACCGGGCTGCATCTGGCGGCTCATTACCAGGGAGGAGAGCTGGATCCGACCCGCCTGGCCGCCCAGGTGATCAGCGGCATCGGCTTCCTGGGGGCCGGAACGATCATCCAGCTGCGCGATTCGGTGCGGGGCCTGACCACTGCCGCTGGCCTGTGGGCGGCGGCGGGGATCGGGCTCGCGGTGGGTTCCGGCTTTTACCTGGGGGCTGTGGCGACAACGGTGATTGTGCTCCTGGTTCTCTTCGCGCTCTCCAATGTCGAGCAGCGCGTGGGTCCCAAGGGGCGGCAGCAGTAGTGAGCGCAGGGAGGGAGGTGGGGCATGGCGATATTGGGACGAGGCAGAAGGCAGCCTGAAGCGGAGGAACGGGTTCTGGACGTGACGGCGAGCATGGAAGGGTCGCTCGTCTTCCAGGAGCCGGTGGTCCTTCGGATCAGCGGCCGGTTTGACGGAACGCTTCAGACGCGGGGGGAGCTGACCGTGGGCCCGCAGGCGCAGGTGAATGCGGATCTGACCGGGGACGCCATCGTGATCGCCGGGCGGGTGACCGGCAAGGTGGTGGCGAGGAACTCGCTGAAGATCATCCCGCCGGGGGTGGTCCGTGGCGAGATCTGGACACCGGTTCTGGAGGTCCAGACGGGCGCACAGCTTCATGGGCACGTCCGGATGGGCGGTCAGGAGTCCTGGATGTCGCTCCAGGAAGTGGCCGAATATCTGGAGGTGGAACCGCGGGTGGTAGAGCAGTGGGTGCGGGATGGGAAGCTGTCCGGAACGCAGGAAGGGGGTCAGTGGAAGTTCGAGAAGGCCAAGATCGACGAGTGGGTTTCGACCCAGAAAAGCTCCTGACGCTGGAGGAAGCCGCCAGGCGCCTCGGGATCCCGGCCGATGACGTAGAGGCGGCGATTCGGGAGGGGAGGCTGGCCGCGTTTCGGCTTGCAGGGGATCTGCTTCGGATTCGGCTGGGCGATCTGGAGCGTTTCGGGAGGAGTCGGGTTCCCTCTTCCCAGGGGAGGGCTGCCGCTTCCCGGAATGGGGCCTCACGCGGATCGCTGCGGGACCGGGTCGCCGACTTCTTCTACTTCAACGATTTTTACCTGCTGGCGCTCCTCATCCTGATTACCCTGCTGGCCATCATCTTTACCCTGTGAGCTCGCCCGCGGGATCCTTGCGCAGGCCTCTGTTCCCGGCGACCATCGGGTGCCGGGTAACGGATCCCTCCGGCCGTTGGTCCGGGAGGCGGGGTTCACAGGACGGCTCGGCCGCCCCGCCG
>CAYJQV010000032.1:0-18564 GCA_964372395.1 uncultured Planctomycetia bacterium
CGCCGGGGCGCCGAGCGTACGGCGGTCCCGCCCGGCCCTCGGGGGCTGGATGAGGCGACGGAGGGCACCCCATGCTGCTTGGCAGGAACCGGCTGGCTGATGCGCTGAGGAAAGCAGCCCGCGCCTCCAAGGCCGATGAGACGATCCTGGCTGCGGAGCGAGCAGGGCAGACCACGCTGCGTTTCTCCTCCGGCCGAATCCACCAGAACTTCCACGAGGAGGATCTCACCGTCTGGGTGAAGGTGGCGGCCCACGGCCGGGTGGGGGTGGCCACCACCTCCTCCATCCGGCATGAGGCGATCCTGAAAGCGCTGGATTCGGCGATCGACATCGCTCGTCTGCCGGGGAAACAGACGCCGCCGGCCTTCTCCACATCGCCGCCCAAGGAACCCACCGCGCAGGTCACCACCTACTTCCCCGCCACGGTCCAGAGGCCCCTCACGGAGATCGTCGCGATGATCCGCCGTCTCGGCAGCCGGATGCAGAAGAAAGGGGCCGCGCTCGCCGGCTCCTTCGTGGCGGGGGAAAGCGAGCTGGCGGTGGCGGGATCCCGGGGCCTCGTCCAGTACCAGCCGGTGACCATCGGGGGCCTGCGCCTCGTGGCGACACAAGGGAAGGCATCCGGCTTCGCGGCCCAGGCGTTCCGGGACATCGCAGAGCTGGATCCGGAGGGGCTGCTCAAGAGGGCCTGGGACTTCTGCCGGATGAACAAGGATCCCCAGGCGATCCCGCTGGGCAGGTACGATGTTCTCCTTGAGCCGGAGGCGGTCTCGGAGATTGTCGAGTGGCTCAGCACCATCGGCTTCGGGGCAAAGCAAGTGTACGAGCGGACCAGCTTCCTCACCGGCCGGATGGGGGACCGGATCACGGCCCCTGAGATCTCGATCTCGGATGACGGAACCGATCCGGCCGGCCTCGCCTTCCCGTTCGACTACGAAGGGGTCCCCAAGCGCCGGGTGAATCTCATCCGCCAGGGGGTGGCCGAATCGCTGGTCTACGACAGCCAATACGCCCGGCTCTACCACGCCCACTCCACCGGCCACGCCCTTTCCTACGACGACTTCGAGGGACCGATCGCTCAAAACCTCTTCGTTGCCGCAGGCAGCGCCTCGCACGGTGATCTGCTCAGGCAGATGGACCGGGGCTTGTGGATCACCCGCTTCCATTACGTGAACGGCCTGCTCAAGACCCAGCAGGCGCTGATGACGGGGCTCACGCGGGACGGGACGTTCCTCGTTCGCCACGGGAGGGTGGGGGGGGCGGTGAAGAACCTGCGCTTTACCGAGCCGATCCTCGAGGCCTTCTCGCGCGTCGCCGGCGTCTCACGGGAGCGGCGGAGGGTCGCCGACCCGGCTCAGGGATTCTTCTCGGTGGTGACCCCGGCGCTGCTCCTCCGCCGCTTCACCTTCACCGGCCAGACGAAGTAACCAGCTCCCGTCTCTTCCCCGGGAGTTAGTCGCTGGTTAGAACGACGAAATGGAAGGTGGCGCCGTTTCGGTTGGCGTTCTGGTTCCCCCTGTTCAGAGAAAATCCGGTGGCCTCGAAGTGGATAGCTGGGCCGGCGGGATTGGCGTCGAAGGCGGCGCCCGACTGATTTCGGTAAGTCAGGTCACCGCCCGCTCCCATCGTCTCTGTCTTGATTATGACCATCGCATCGTCCCCGGGTTCGAAGATGAACAGCATTCGAATGGGCCTGGCGGCTGAAATCCCCGGAACCGCAATCGTCCGCCGGCCTGTGCCGCCGTTCCCGACGTAGGTCCCGCTGAGCATCTTGATGCCTCCGACCACTGGGCTCAGCCACGCCCCGGCCCCCGCATTGGCCGCCCGGAGGAAGATGTCGTTGACGTCCAGGTTGCCGCCCAGGGCGTTGGGAGCCGGTGCTCGTGGGGTGGTCGTGCCGATCCCCACATTGCCGGCGGCGCCGATGAACATCCGCTCGCTGGCCGGCTCGAAGGTCGCGGGATCGTTGTCCGATCGGATGTACAGGCCTGGAGGCACGAGCGGGTTCACCTGTGTGTTCCGGAAATAGAGCGCGCCGACTCCGTTTACGTCCTCCAGCATCTGTTGCCCCCGGATGTCCAGAGTCGACCTCGGCACCGTGGTTCCGATCCCGACTCTGCCGTTGGCTCCGATGAACACCCGCTCGCTGGCCGCCTCGAAGGTCGCGGGATCATCGTCCGATCGGATGTAGAGACCCACGGGCACGAGCGGGTTGACCTGTGTGTTGCGGAAGTAGATCACCCCCGCTCCATTGACGTCCTCCAAGGTCAGGGCACCCCGGAGGTCCAACCGGGTCCGGGGGTTCTGCGTCCCGATCCCGACCCGGATGTCCGAGCCGGCCCCTGTTCCGGGCACAAAGATGGCGGAGCTCACCGCCCGGTTCACTCCCACGACGTGCAGGGGGCCAGCGGGGACTGGGGTTCCGACCGGCAATCCGATCCCCAGCGCGTCGAAGACGAGCGCCTCCCCGTCGTCAGGAGTCACGTTTCGGTAGCCATCCCCCACGGTGAGACTCCGGACGTGCAGGTCGCCGGTGTTGGCGGCGGTCGGATAGTAGGTCACCAGCTCCACTGTCTCCGCACCCGCCGGAACCAGCGGGGCTGCCAACCAGGCGACGGCCGTTAGCCCCGTAAGAAGATAGCGTGCTGTTGCTCTTGTCATCGAAGCCCTCCTCATCTTCTCTGCATGTTGAACCGCGCCGGATCCTTCTCCAGCAAACGACGCGCCGTCTGACCAATCTGCGCGGGATTTCGGGCAAGGGTCACCCCCGCCTGCGAGAATGCCTTCACCTTGGACGCATGCGTTCCCTGTCCCTGGGAGATAACCGCTCCGGCGTGGCCCATTCGCTTCTCCGGCGGGGCCGTGGCACCCGCCACAAAGGCCACCACCGGCTTGGCCATCCTCTTGGCGATGAACTCCGCCGCCTCCTCCTCTGCCGATCCTCCGATCTCACCGATCAGGACCACCGCCTTGGTCTGGGGATCCTCCTCAAAGGCCTTGAGGATCTCCGCAAAGCCGGTACCGGGCAGGGGGTCTCCTCCGATCCCGACACAGGTGGACTGCCCCAGCCCCTGCTGGGTGAGCTGCCAGACCGCTTCGTAGGTGAGGGTCCCGGAACGGGAGACCACCCCGACCGGCCCGGGCTTGTGGATGTAGCCAGGCATGATTCCGATCTTGCACTGACCCGGCGTGATCACCCCGGGCCCGTTCGGCCCGATGACAACCAGCGGGGCCTTTTGGGTGCCAGGATTAATCCTGGCACCCAAGAACGTCTTCACCTTCAGCATCTCCTGAGCCGGGATCCCCTCAGTGATCACCACGATCAGCCGGATGCCGGCCTCGGCCGCCTCCAGGATGGCATCGGCCCCGTACGGGGCGGGGACGAAGATGCAGGAGGCGGTGGCGCCGGTCTGCAAGAC
This sequence comes from uncultured Planctomycetia bacterium, assembly GCA_964372395.1. GTDB lineage: Bacteria > Omnitrophota > Gorgyraeia > 1-14-0-20-64-10 > 1-14-0-20-64-10 > CAYFHV01. The sequence goes on from CAYJQV010000032.1 coordinate 3,420, forward strand.
CGCCTCCGCCACCGAGTCGAAGACCGGCAGGTCCTCCCACTGGGTCCCCCCCCGGCCGGGGGTGACGCCGCCCACGATCCGGGTCCCGTAGGAGCGCATCTGCGCCGCGTGGAAGGAGCCGGCCTTTCCGGTCAGCCCCTGCACGAGGACCCGGGTGTTTTTGTCGACTAAAATGGACATCGAGACTGCTTCGGCCTTCGGCCTGGTAATGACATCAGCGGCCCGCGGCCTCCACGACCTTTCGCGCCGCCTCGTCCATGCCGGCCGCGGTGATGAGACCCAGCTTCGATTTCTCCAGCAGCTTCCGGCCCGCCTCGACGTTGGTCCCCTCCAGACGAACCACCAGCGGCACGCGGATCCTCACCTTCCGGGCGGCCTCGAGGATGCCTGCCGCAACCACGTCGCACTTCATGATGCCGCCGAAGATGTTGACGAGGATCGCCCGCACCTTCCGGTCGGCCACGATCAGCTCGAAGGCCTGCCGGACCTGACCCACGTCGGCTCCGCCCCCCACATCCAGGAAGTTTGCCGGCTCCCCGCCATGAAGCTTAATGAGATCCATCGTGGCCATCGCGAGCCCGGCGCCGTTCACCAGGCAGCCGATGTTCCCCGACAGGCCCACGTAGCTGATCCCGATCTTTCGGGACCGGACCTCGCTGGCGGTGTCGGCGTCCGCCCCGCGAAATCGCTCCAGCTCGGGATGCCGGAAGAGGGCGCTGTCATCCACCGTGATCTTGGCGTCCAGCGCGACCAGCCCCTTCCCTCGGGTCAACGCCCAGGGATTGACCTCGACGAGTGTGGCGTCCGAAGCAAAGAATCCGCGCGCCAGTCTCTGGAGCTGCTGGACGGCCGTATCCCGGCGCTCCGCCGGAATCCCCATCCAGGAGACGATCCGGCGCGCCTGATGCGGGAGGAGACCCAAGAAGGGATCGAAGGGGGTGGTGCGGACCGCGTCGGGATGCTCGCGGGCAAGCTCCTCGATCGCCACCCCGCCCTCGCGGGCGGCGACGACCACCGGGGCCTGCCGGCTGCGATCGATGAGGATGCTCAGATAGAATTCCTGCTCAACGGCAAGCCCCTCCTCGGCCAGCAGGCCGCGCACCGCAGCCCCGCCGGGACCGGTCTGGGCAGTCACCAGCCGTCTGCCGAGCAGGCCCTTCGCCGTCCGCCGCGCCTCGGCAAGGTTCTTGACCCGGACGATCCCGCCCGCCTTGCCGCGGCCGCCGGCAAACAGCTGCGCCTTGAGGACGACCGGGAATCGGCCGGCCTTGCGCAGGGCGGAGCCCAGCTCGGAGGAACGGGAAAGGAAGCCACCTCGGGGAATGGGGATCCCCCAGGAGGAGAGCAGATTCTTAGCCTGATACTCGAGAAGGCGCAACGGAGCTCTTCAGAAAGGCGTCCACCGCTTGCATCTCCTGGCGGACGCCCTGGGCCGAGGCGGCCAGCGCCGATTTCTCCTGGTCCGTCAATGGAAGCTCAACGATCTCCTCGACGCCCCCGGCCCCCAGCCGGATGGGCACGCCGCAGAAGAGATCCCGCAGGCCGTACTGGCCGGACAGACGCACGCAGGCCGCCAGCAACCGCTTCTCATCGCGGAGGATCGACTGCACCATGTCGGCGGCGGCGCTGGCCGGCGCGTAAAAGGCGCTGCCGGTCTTGAGGAGTTTGACGATCTCCGCCCCGCCATCGCGTGCGCGCTGCATCAGGCGGTTCACCTCCTCGGCCGGCAGAAGCCCGGTGATCGGCCTGCCGGAGACCGTGGTGTGGGCGGCCAAGGGGACCATGCTGTCGCCGTGTCCCCCCAGGACCAGGGCCTGGACTTCCTTCACCGGGACGCCGAGGCGCTGGGCGACGAAGGTCCGCAGCCGGGCCGAATCCAGCACGCCGGCCATCCCCAGCACCCGCTTGGGCAGCCAGCCGGTCAGCCGCCAGGCCAGGTAGGTCATCGCATCGAGCGGGTTGGTGACCATGAGGAGGAGCGCGTTCGGGCAATGCGAGGCAACCTGCGGGACGATTGAGCCGACGATCTTGGCGTTGGCCTCCAGCAAATCGCCCCGCGACATGCCCGGCCTGCGCGCCATCCCGGCGGCCACCACCACGACCTGCGCCCCGCGGATCACGTCGTACCGGGTGGATCCCACGATCTTGCGATCGTGCCCTTCCAGCGGGGCGGCCTGGGCCAGATCCAGCGCCTTGCCCTCGGCCAGGCCTTCCACCACGTCCACCAGCGCGACGTCGGCCAGATCCCGCTCCAGGATCCGCTGGGCGCACGTGGCCCCGACGTTCCCGGCCCCGATGACGGCCACCTTCGGACTGCCCACGGAAGCCGTTCTCCCGGTCGGAACCTTAGGATCCCCTCTGACTGAGGGGGATGTAGGGACGCTCGGTGGGGCCGGTGTAGATCTGGCGAGGGCGGCCGATCCGGAAATCGGGGGAGAGGAGCATCTCCCGCCAGTGCGCCAGCCAGCCGGCGAGCCGCCCCAGGGCGAAGATCACGGTGAACTGTTCGGTGGGAATCCCCAGGGCGCGCAGGATGATCCCGCTGTAGAAGTCGACGTTCGGGTAAAGCCTCCGGGAGATGAAGTAGTCGTCCTTCAAGGCCATCTCCTCCAGCCGCTTGGCCAGATCCAGGAGGGAATCCTGCACCCCCAGCTGGGCCAGCACCCGGTCGCAGGCGGATTTGAGAATCCGCGAGCGGGGATCAAAGCTCTTGTACACCCGGTGGCCGAATCCCATCAGGCGGAAGCCGGAGTTCTTCTGCTTCGCCCTGGCGACAACCCCCTCGGGACTGACGCCGCTCCTGTGGATCCCCTCCAGCATCTCGATGACCGCCTGGTTGGCCCCTCCGTGCAGCGGGCCCCAGAGAGCCCCGAGGCCCGCGGAGACGGCGGTGAAGGCGCTGGCCCGCGAGGAACCCACGAGCCGGACGGTGGAGGTGCTGCAGTTCTGCTCGTGATCCGCGTGCAGGATGAGGATCTGCCTCAGCGCCTGAACGCCCACCGCGTCCGGCTGGCTCCTGCCCGCCGGCAGGCCGAACATCATGGCAAAGAGGTTGGCGACGTAGGAAAGCTCTTTCCGGGGAGGAACGGCCGGCTGCCCCTGCGCGCGGCGGAAGTTGACTGCGGCGATCGTGGGCACCTGCGCCAGCAGCGTCTGAACGACCTCCTCGATCTGCTCCGGCGCGGGATTGGGCTGGGTGAGCTCCGGGTAATAGCCGGAAAGGGCCTGCGCCATCGAGGAGAGGATCGCCATGGGATGCGCCCGATCCGGAAAGCAGTCGAAGAAGCGCTCCATCCCCCGGGGAAGATCGAAGCGGGCCGCCACATCGTCGTGGAAGCGCTGAAGCTGGCCGGCCGTGGGGAGGGAGCCGTAGATCAAGAGGTACGCCGTCTCCAGATAGGTGGCCGCCTGCGCCAGCTGCTCGATCGGAATCCCCCGGTACCGGAGGACCCCCCGCTCCCCGTCCAGGAAGGTGATGGCGCTCAGGCAGGCACCGGTGTTGCCATAGCCCGGATCCAGCGTCACCAGGCCGGTCTTCTCGCGGAGACGCCCCACGTCCACGGCCTTCTCCTTCTCCGTGCCGGTGACGACGGGCAGCTCGACCTGCCGGCTGTTGAAGGTCAGGCGCGCCGTCTGTCGGGTGGGCTCTGCCACTTGTTCCGGAGCCTCTGGGATGAGAGTTCCCTGCTGCTCCATCGGTTCACGAGGTCGGCGTGGTCCACCTCACCTTGACGCGGACCCGGCGCAGGTCAATCCGGCCGTCTCCGTTGAAATCGATCCCTTGCCCGCCGTCTCCGTCCAGATCGGCCGCTTCCTCCACCACCACCACCCGGCCGTCGCCGTGGTTCGCGAAGGTGGGGGCGGGGGTCCGGCCTTCGTTCGTCAGGAAGCGGGCGAAATCAGCCGGCAGGTTCAGGGTCTGAAGAGGGGTTGGGTTAACCCCGCCGGCGGCGGGAGGAGAGGCCATGTTCTGATCCACGTAGATGCCGGTCGCCAGCGTCAGCTCCCCCGCCGGAGGGTTGACCTGCTGGCCCGCCCCGCGGAGCAGCTCCGCGCTGCCCCGGATCAGGGTGTATCCGGACAGCTCCGTGCTTGATCGGATCGTCACCCGCCGGCCGAAGACGAAGGCGGTCATCACCCCTCCGGCGATGAGCCCGATAATCACCATGGCGATCATGATCTCCAGGAGCGTCGCTCCTGCCCGCTCCATACCGCTCGCCCGCTCCGCTCCCCAGAGGGAACCCAGGTTCCCTCTGGTTCCACCCTCCTCAATGAGACGGGGGACGAACTCCCCCGTCCGCCCCCTTGAGTTCTCGTCCCTGGCGCCCCTTTCAGAACACGCGGGGAGACTCGAACTCGTCGCTCCTGCCCGCTCCATACCGCTCGCCCGCTCCGCTCCCCAGAGGGAACCCAGGTTCCCTCTGGTTCCACCCTCCTCAATGAGACGGGGGACGAACTCCCCCGTCCGCCCCCTTGAGTTCTCGTCCCTGGCGCCCCTTTCAGAACACGCGGGGAGACTCGAACTCGTCGCTCCTGCGCGCCGGTTCATCTTCAAGGCCCTCCTGTTCCAAACTCAGTGGTGGAGGAGATCCGAAACGGGCGAGCCGCGCCCCCGGGAGGGTTGTCTCCCGCCCGGAAGAACCGGATCCGCAGCACCACGTGCTTGCCGCCGACGTACGCCCCCGCCTGATTCATCTTCATCGCCACGTGAAGCTGCTCCGCATCGGAAACGGGGGGATCGGCGAGGATCTCATCCTCCGCAATCCCCGGCAGGTCATGGCAGGTGACGATGTAGTCCGTCGGCGCGTTCGCGTTGATCGTCCTGTTCTGGACCCGGGTCCGGAAGGCGGCATCCAGGTCCAGCCGCGCCATCGCATACTGCAGGCCGGCCTCCGTCGCGGCAACCGCCACGTCGTGGTCCGCCCGGAACGCCGAAAGCTCCAGCCGCCTCCAGGTGAGTCCCAGCACGACCGCCGCCGTGATGGAAACCACCACCGCCGCCGCCAAGGCGGTGACGACCGCGATCCCTTCCTGCCCGGAACGCCTTCCCAAGAATCTCATGGCCATGGGCCTCCTCGTCAGAAGATCCCGCGCGGGCTGATCACCGTCTGCAGCTGCATCCGCCGGATCTCTCCATCGGCCGCGGCCTGCTCCGCCGTCGCATCCACAGTGACCCTGCCCGCGTTGTTTCGCGTGAAGGTGAGGGCTTGGATCCCTCGCGCAATGTTCTCGAACGCCCCGGCGTCGGCGACATCCGGGATGAACCGAAGGTTGTTGTTGTTCAGCTCGTACCGCGAGGTTCGGGCCGCCTGCCCCGCCCTCGGCTGCCAGGTGAACTCCAGAAACGCCGTCTGGTTGGCCGGCGGATCACCGACCGGCGGCTGGGCGACGGCCGTCGCCACGGTGAGATGCCGCTTGATATGCTCGAGGGCGATCGTCGCCTCTCCCTGGGAGGCGGACGCTCCCATGCTCTGGATCAGGTACCGCTGGGCGTTGGTGGCCAGAAAGGCAAACCCCAGCGCCACGAGACCCAACAGGGCGACGCCAACAACCACCTCGAGAAGGGTGAATCCTCTGTCGCACGGACGCCTGCAGCTCATCATGGCACTCCTTTCCTCCTTAACCCGATGTTCCAACAGTATACACAAGCCGCACGGCACATTACAATCCGCCCAATCGCGCCTCGCGGACCGCCCGCAGCAGCTCTCCCACCGCCATGAGCCCGGACACGCCGCCACGGGGCGCGTGCGGCGCATCGCCATCGAACGGTTCCCCGACGGAGCCCAGCGCCCCTTCCTCCAGCTGGGCCAGGGTGGGCTTCAACTGTTTCGCCAAGGAGGCCTGGACCGCCCGCGTCAGCCCCCGCACACGGCAGACCGCGCTCACGTAAGGCCCCATCAGCCACGCCCAGGCCGCTCCCTGGTGCCAGCCCTCGCCGGGCCGCGAGGCCGGTCCCTCCAGCCGGCCGCGGTATCGCGGATCGGCCGGGCTCAGGCTCCTCACGCCCACCGGCGTGAGGAGCTGCCGCTCCACCGCATCCAGGATCCTGGCCCCCTGCGACGGCTTGAGCGGGCTGAACGGCAGCCCCAGCGCGATCAGCATGTTCGGGCGAACGCATGGATCCGGCCCCCGGTCGGTGACCGTGTCGAAGAGCAGCCCCCCCGGAGAGACGAACGTCCGCGCGAAATTCTGCCGGACCAGCCGCGCCAGCCGCGCGTAATGCCGCGCCTGCTTGAGCCCCAGCCGATCCGCCAGCGCCGCCATGATCTCCAGCGCGCAGTACCACAGGGCGTTCACCTCCACCGGCTTTCCCGGCCGCGGCACATTCATCCAGGTGAGCGGCGTCTCCTCGTCGGTCAGCCGGATGAGGCCGTCGTCGTCCATCCCGATGCCGAATCGGGTCCCCTCGAGGTAGCCCTGCAGGATCTCCTGAAGGGGATCCAAGAGCTGCCTGGCCACAAAGCGCAGGTCCCGGCTCGCCCTCCAGTAATGCCAAACCGCCCAGAAGAACCACAGGGAGGTGTCTGCCGAGTCGTATTCGGGCGAGGCCTCGTCTCGCGACCAGCGCACCGGGACGAGCCCTTCCCGGATCTGGCCGGCCAAGGTGGAAAGGACCGACCGCGCCAGATCGTAGCGCCGGGCCAGGATGGCCGCGCCGGGCAGGGCCACCAATGCATCCCGGCCGCGCGGGGTCCCCTCCGGGAAACCGGAGAGAAGAAGGACCTGAGCCCCCTCCTGGAACGACGATCGGGCGACAAAGCTCTCCGCCGTCCAGCTCAAGCGGACCGCCAGCGGGCCCGAGCCGGGTGCGACCAGGTTCTGCGCAAGAACCGCCTGGGTGTTCTCCAGGCGCCTGCGATGGAAGACCAGGTCCCCCGTTCCCCGCCGTCCGGTCGAGGCGACCAGGGCGCACGACTCCCCCGGCTTGAGCAGGTACCGCAGGACGCCGAACGACCAGAGATCTTCCTTCTCCCGCATGCTGCCGGGACGGACGTACTCGACGTGGTTGTACCAGCCGGGCGAGGTCTCCGCCAGCTCCGCCGAATGATGGATCATGAGCAGCGGAAGCCCCTCTCGCCAGCGGACGCTCAAGACCCCCGGAGCCTGCTCGATCTTCGGCTGGAGATCGCCCCCCTCCCTGCACAGCTCCCCAAGATCCCGGATGTTGACCAGCGGCCGGATGGCCAACTCCACCGGCCCTGGGGCTGAATGCAGGCTGTAGCCGATCACCGTCGCGTTCTCGCCGGGCAGCATGAAGACGCTCTTCTCCAGCAGGATCGGGCCGATTCGGAAGAAAAAGGTGGGGCACGGATCCAGGCGGAACTCCACGAGATGCCGGTACCCCTCCGGGTGAACGACGGCGGCGGTGCGATGCGTGGAGAACTCGAAGCGCCCTCCCGGGACGATCAGCGTTTCCTCCAAAGCCGAGAGGAGCATCTTCCGGCCCAGGGGCGGGTGCGTGGCCGCCACGAGAAGCCCATGCGTCCGGCGGGTGTTCAGCCCGAGGACCGTGGAGGAGGCATACCCTCCCAGCCCATTGGTGATGATCCACTCCCGGTCCGCGCCCTTCTCCAGGTCCTGGCAGATCTCCGGACCGAACCGGATGGGACGCAGCCCCGGCGTGGGAGGGGGCGGGACCGGGGGAAGCTCGGGCGGCTTCGGCCCCCGCGACCCCAGATCGGTTGCCTTTTGGGCCTTCATAGCTCCGGATCCAGCCCCAGACCGCTCGCCAGGGTGTTGAGCGCCGTCGAGAAGCTGGCCACCTCCAGCAGCTCCGCGATCTCTTCGTCGGTTGCCCCCAGCCGCTTCGCAACGATCGAGTGGATCTTCACAAAGTAGGGACACCGCTGGGCGGCGGCAACCGCCAGCGCCACCAGGATCTTGCTCTTGACGTCCAGGGCCCCCGAGCCGAAGAGCCCCTTCACCTGCGCCCAGACCGCCTCGAGCTGGTCCGGCTTGGCTCCCAGGGCGCGGAAGAGCTGGGGAACGAAAGGAACCTGGAGGGTGCTCTTGATCTCATCGAACAGCTCCCGGACCCGGCCGGTCGCTTCCGATTCGTCCATCAGGCGAATGATGGCCATTGGTCTTTTACTCCTCGTGCAAAAAGGGACGAATCCCCGTCAGCGCAATCCTTCCACGAGCAGTATACACGAATGCACCCGGCATCGGGTGCAGCGGGGCGGGGTGGTCGGAGCCGGTCCTACTCGGGTGGTTCCTTGCCCGGCTTCTCCTCGAACCCTTTGAAGAAATCCTCGGGCTTGAGATTCTGGAGGGCGTCCTTGAATTTTTCGATCTCATCCTGCGAGATCGGCTTCATGATGATGGGGCACTTCTTCAAAACCTTCTCGTCCACAAAGATGGGGGAGCTCACCCGAACCGCCAGCGCCATGGCATCGGAGGGCCGGGCGTCGATCTCCAGGCGCTTCTGGCCGGAGAGCAGGCAGATGACCGCGTAGTAGGTCCCGTCCCGCAGGTCCGAGACCACAATGCGCTCCACCTTGACCCCCAGCGCCCGGAAAACGTTGTTCATGAGGTCATGCGTCATGGGCCGGGGGAGCTGTTCGTCCTGCAGCTTCAGCCCGATCGCGTTGCCCTCATTGACCCCGATCCAGATGGGGACCAGGCGCTGGCCCCCGATCTCCTCCAGGGTCAGCACGTACTGCCCCAGCAGGGGGATGAGGACGAGGGAAAAGATCTTCGCTTCCTTGAGGTTCGCGTCGGATTTCATTTCAGCCATTCTAGACGTGCGCTCCCGCGCCTGTCAATGCGCCGCGCGGCGAAGTGAAACGAGCACCTCCATGTGGGAGGTGTGGGGGAAGAAATCGAACAGCTGCACCGACTCGAGCGAGAGGCGCGGATCCCTCCGCCTCAAGCCCTTCAGGTCCCGGGAAAGACTGGAGGGGTTGCAGGACAGGTACAGGAGCCGCTCCACGCCGGCTTCCAGAAGGGGCCCGTACACCTCCGGATGCAGGCCCGCGCGCGGAGGATCCAGCACCACCACCTCCGGCCTGGGGCCGTTCCGGAAAAGGGCCCGGTTCTTCAGAAGATCCTCCAGCCGGCCCCAGAGAAAAACGGCGTTGGAGATCCCGTTGAGCTGGGCATTCCGCTGCGCGCAATCGACGTTCCTCCGATCGGATTCGACCCCGTACACCACGCGCGCCTCGGCCGCCAGCGACAGGGCGATGAGGCCGATCCCGCAGTACAGGTCGTACACCGCCTCCCGGCCGGTGAGCCCGGCGCGCGCGCGGATCGCCTCGTAGACCCGGGCGGCGAGGGCGAGGTTCGGCTGGACGAACTCCGTGGGACCCATCTCGAACTTGAGCTCGCCCACTCGGTCCTCCAGGAACTCCGATCCGGCCAGGTGGGTGAGCCGCTCCGCCGCGGCCACGTCCGACACCTTCGTGGAGACGCCCCAATAGATGCTCTTCAGCTCCGGAACCTCGCGGGGAATCTCGCGGGCCAGCTCCTGCAGCGGCTCCGCGGGGCCGTCGTTGGTGACGACCACAAGCATGAGCTCGCCGCTCGTCTGGCTGGCCCGCACCACGGCATACCGCCAGAATCCCTGATGGATCTTCGGGTTGTACGCCTTCAGCCCCGAGCGCTGGGCGGCCCCTTTCACCGCCTCCAGCAGACGGCTCACCTGCGGCGGGGCGATCTCGCATCGGACAATGTCCACGATCCTCTGGAAGGAGCCCCTCTCGTGAAAGCCGAGGGTGATCCGGTCCCCCTCCCGGCCGAAGGTGAATTCGATCTTGCTCCGATACGCCCAGGGGTCCTCCATGGGGATCACCTCGGTGTCCGGCAGCCGCTCGAAGCCGCCTTCCCGGAGCAGCGTCTCCTCCAATACCCGCCGCTTCCACTGCGTCTGCGCCGGGTAGCCCATGTGCTGAAGGGAACAGCCGCCGCAGGGCCCGAAATGCCTGCACCGGGGCAGCACCCGATCCGGGCCGGGTCCCTCCATCTTCACCAGGCGGCCCTCCGCCTTGCCCCTCTGCCGGCGGGTCACCCTGGCCTGGATCCGATCCCCTGGCAACGTGCCCTGAACGGACAGCTCCTCCCCGTTCGCCCGCGCCACCCCGTGGCCGCGCGGCGACAGCTCCTCAATCCGAAGTGTGAGAACCTCGCCGATCTTCATCCCTCGATCCCCATGGAACCAGAAGGGGCCAGGTCCCGTTGGACCCGGCCCCTTTCAGCAACACGCAGCCAGACTTACCGGGTCGCCGCAGTCGCCTCTCCGACGTTGATCGCCTGAGCCGCCCTCTTTCCGGTGGCGACATCATACGTGTACTCCACGGTCAGCTTGTCGCCCACCTTCAGGTCGGCCAGGGTCTTGGCCTCCGCCCCTGCCGTGATCTTGCAGTCGCCCGGGCAAGCGATCTCCTTCTTGACGCCGTAGCGATCCTGGACCGTCATGCTCGCCGGAGTGGCGCTCGTGTCCAGGGCTGTCAGATCACCCGTGAAGGTGATCGTGATCGGCTTCAAGGCGGGAGGCGCCGGCACCTCGGCCGGTGCCGGCTGCGGAGCCTGAGCCGCGGGCGCCGCGCCGCCATGCTCCTGCGTCGCTGCCGGGGCCGCCGCCCCGCCGCCATGCTCCTGGCCACCGTGCTCCTTCGGAGCGGCCGGCGCTGCTGTCGTACCGCCGTGCTCCTGCTGCGCCCATCCAGCCGAGGGCAGCAGGCAAAGCGAAAGGACAAGAAGACCACACAGATCCGTCTTCCGAACCATCGTCAGATCACCCTCCTCTAAGTTTTTTTGGTGCAAACCAGATCCTCTCCACCCAAGCCACACCCGAAACCACACCCCAACCCAACAGAGCGCCCGCCAGGAGATCGCTGGGCCAGTGCAGCCCCAGCGCCACCCGGGACAGCGCCACCGCAGCGGCCAGTCCGAAGCTCACCGCCCTCCAGCGCGGCCACCGCAGACCCACCGCCGCCGCCAGCGCGAAGGCCAGCGTGGCGTGTCCCGAGGGAAAAGAGAGCCCCTTTTCCAGTGAGGCCGTTCCCATGCCCCCGATGACCTCGAAGGGTCTGGGGCGATTCAGCAGTCCCTTCAGCCAGCCCGCCATTCCGGCGGCAATCCAGATTCCGAGCCACGGGGCCAGTAAAGGAACGCCTTCCTTCCCCTCGCCGGAGGAGCGCCGGGCCCTGGCCAGCAGCCACGCCGCCTGCGCAAGCCCACCCGCCGCCAGAGCCAGAACCATCCTCTTGTCTCCGAGATGGGTGATTCCGTTCCAGAATGGGTCCAGCGCCGGTCGGTGGAGCCACTGAAACAGCAGGCAAAAGAGCTCGGCATCCAACCTGACAAAGATTGTAGCGACCGCCGCGCCGGCTTGTCAAGCCGGCCCGCCTCAAACCCCCGCCGGAAGCTGCGTTGACACAGTCCAGGCGGGTTGTGTTATCCTCGACGCATGTTCCCGGCCTTGCGGCTTCTCACCCGCGGATCGATTTCCCTTCTTTTCCCCGCTTCCTGCCTGGGCTGCCATCTCCCGCTGGAAGAGGGACCGGAAAGACCGCTCTGCCCGGACTGCTCCGCCCGGCTTCCGCGCAATCGGCCGCCCTGGTGCCGCTCATGCGGAAGATCGCTTTACGGCTCGGGGGCCGGGGTGGAGCTGTGCCGCCGGTGCCGCCGATCCCCGCCGCCCTTCGAGCAGGTCATCAGCCCCTTCCTCTATGAGGGCACCGTCCGGCGTCTGGCGGTGGCCCTGAAGTATCACGGGCGGATTTCCCTCGCCCCCACCCTGGCCGACTGGATGGCCGAATCGGTCCGGCTTCGGTGCGGCGCCGACCCAGCGGACCTCTGCCTGCCGGTGCCGATGCACTCGACGAGGCGCAGGGAGCGGACCTTCAATCAGGCCGAGCGGCTGGGCCGCGCCGTGGCGCATCGCCTCGGGATTCCGTTCAGAGCGGACCTTCTGATTCGATCGCGCGCCACCCGGCCGCAGGCGGGGCTGAGCGAGCGCCAGAGGCGGCGCAATGTTGCCGGGGCCTTCTCCCTGCGGCGGGAGGCCGCGGTGCGCGGGCGGCGCGTCCTTCTCGTGGACGACATCTTCACCACCGGATCCACGGCGCGCGCCTGCGCGAAGCGGCTCCGGGCCGCCGGAGCCGCCCGGGTGGCGCTGCTCACCCTGGCCCACGCCCGCCGGGATTTCGTGCCGAGCGCTGAAAGGGATGCGGGATGAGGATCCTGCGCACCTATCTCCTCAAGGAGCTGCTGCAGCCCACCGGGATGGCGCTGGTCCTGTTCACCTTCATCCTGCTGGTCGGCAATCTCATCAAGCTGGCGGACCTCCTGATCAACAAGGGGGTCTCCCCCCTGGCCATCCTGCAGATGTTCGGGCTGCTCATCCCCACCCTGCTCTGCTACACCGTGCCGATGGCGGTCCTCACGGGGACCCTGCTGGCCTTCGGCAAGCTTTCCAGCGACCGGGAGATCCTCGCGATGAAGGCCTCCGGTGTGAGCTTCCTCTCCATCGCCGCCCCCATCCTGCTCGTCGGCCTGCTCCTCAGCCTGGCCCTGATCCCCCTCAACAACCAGGTCGTCCCCTGGTCCCACTACGCCACCCGCCAGCTCCTGCTGGACATCGGGATCCGCAATCCCACCGCCTTCCTGGAGCCGGGGACCTTCATCAAGGAGTTCAAGCCGTACATCCTGTTCATCTACGAGGTGGAGGGCAACCGGCTGAAGAAGGTTCGGATCTACGAGCCGGCGGCAGACCGCCCGACCCGCACCATCGTCGCGGAGCGGGGCGAGTTCATCCCGATCCCTCAGGAGCGCCGGGTGCTGCTCAAGCTGTACCAGGGCTCAGCCGACGAGCCGGATCCGAAAGAGCCGTCGAAATTCTACAAGCTGGAGTTTGCCGCCTACACGATGAACCTCCTCCTCGCGGAGGGGAAGGACCCCGGCAAGCTCAGCCGCAAGCCGAAGGACATGAGCTTGGGTTCGCTCCGGGAGGAGGCCGCCCGGCTTCAGGAGCAGGGGATCGATGCCACTCCCCTTCAGATCGAGGCGAGCCGCCGCGTGGCGATGGCCTTCTCCCCGTTCGTCTTCATCCTGGCCGGCCTGCCCTTGGGGATCACGACCCGGCGGGCCCAGCGATCGGTGGGGCTGGGTTTGAGTGTCGTCCTCTTCCTCGGCTACTACCTTCTCCTCGTGCTTGGACAGACCCTGGCGCAGAAGGGGATCCTGCCCGCCGGCCCGGCCCTGTGGATCGGCAACATCGCCTTCCTCGCCTTCGGCCTGGCGCTCCTCTGGCGCACCGCGCGCCAATGACTGCCCGGCCGTCCGGCGGGAGGCGGGGATTCGCAGGACGCTTGTCCCGCCCAGCGAGCGGGACTGCGCTCGACGCCGGCCCTCGCTCCCCCACGCACAGCAAAGAGTTGCTGGGTGTGGGGACCATGCCCGCTCGGGCCTCCGACGCCTGCTCACCCCACCCCCCGCCATCCGGCCAGCAGGCATTGTTCTCCTGTTCCGAAGGGGGGAAGGGCCTCAGGCTGGGGACGCCCGCGATGGCACGTCCGCAGGCCGCGCGGGCAGGGTTCCCGCCGGATCAGCCCTCCTTTGTTCCCTTCCAATCCGTGCGGGAGAGCGCGGCCGAGGATAGAGCGAAGGCCGCCTCGCTGGGGCGGCCGAGCGATGCCGGAGCGGGCGACCCGGCGTGGGGCACTTCCCCATTCGGGGCTGGTGGACAACTCGTGTATCGCCCATGAAGATCCTCGATCGGTATACCCTGAAGGCGTACCTGGCCCCGCTCCTCTGGTGCCTGGGGGTTTTCATCGGGCTGTACCTGGTGCTCGACCTCCTCGGCCACCTGGATGAGATCCTTCGCCACCGCGTGCCGCTGAAGATCCTGGCCTCCTACTACGGCACCATGGTGCCGCTGGTCTTCGTGCAGGTGGCCCCCTTCGCCTGCCTCATGGCCACCCTCTACACCCTGAGCCAGTTCAACCGGCATCACGAGATCATGGCGATGCGGGCGGCGGGGGTGGACCCCTGGACGATCGCGCGGCCGCTCGTCTGGATGGGGGTGATCCTCTCGGTGGCGGTCCTCGTCATCAACGAGACCATCGCCCCGCAGGCAGCCCTCTCCACGCGCCAGATCAAGGAAAGCCGGCTGGAGCGGGCCCCGGATCCCAAAAAGCCCCACCGGGTGATCAGGACGATCGAGCACCTGGCCGCCTACGGCAAGGGGCACACCCTGCTGTACGCCCGCACCTTTGATCCCGCAGCCAAGACGATGGAGGGGATCGTCATCCTTCAGCACGGAGAAGACCTGAGACTCCTGCGCCGGGTGACCGCGGACTCGGCGGTCTGGACCGGCTCGAGCTGGCGTTTCCTGAACGGGACGATCCTCCACTATACCCCGGGCGGAAGCACCGTCGGCCGGCCGGTTCCCTTCGAGGCCAAGACCGTTCAGGCCGGAGACCGGCCGGAGATTCTGGAAAAATCAGGATCCCAGGCCTCGTTCATGAACACCAGAGACCTGGCCGATTACATCCGGCGGCTCAAGGCCTCAGGGGGAGGAACGATCCGGAAGCTGAAGGTGGATCTCTACGCCAAGCCGGCCGCCGCCCTGGCCTGCCTCGTCCTGACGCTGATCGGCATCCCGTTTGCCATCCAGCCGGTCCGGGGCGGCGCGGTGCTGGGCCTCAGCATGGGACTGGGAATTGGGCTCGTCTTCTACGGGGCCAACGCCCTGGCGATCGCGCTGGGCAAGGGAGGACACCTGCCGCCCTTCCTCTCCGCCTGGATCGCTCCGGTTCTGTTCGCTTACTACGGGATCCGCAAGATTTGGGAAAAGCTGGCTTGAGATATAATGCTCCCAACAGCAAGGAGGTCCCCCTTATGACGAAAAGCCGCACGTTCGTGTTACCGCTCGCTTTTTTCAGCGTGTTCCTCTTGGCAGAAGCCGCTTCCGCAGAAACGGTTGAGCTGGTCACCTACTATCCCACCCAGGCCAACACCGGAGACCTGCATGTCGGGAGCCTCACGGTGGGGGATGCCTACCGTAACGTGACTCCTGGCGACGGGGAGGCGCTCCTCTTCGATGCGCTGGGGATCGG
This sequence comes from uncultured Planctomycetia bacterium, assembly GCA_964372395.1. Taxonomy (GTDB): domain Bacteria; phylum Omnitrophota; class Gorgyraeia; order 1-14-0-20-64-10; family 1-14-0-20-64-10; genus CAYFHV01. The sequence goes on from CAYJQV010000032.1 coordinate 18,479, forward strand.
ATTGCCGGTCGGCAACCCAGTCCCCGCCGGCCCCCTGCACGTCGTGGGAGTGGACGGGGGGGTGAGCTCCGCCATCTTCGTGCCGG